>JAFEEJ010000061.1 GCA_018241145.1 Pseudomonadota bacterium
CAGGCGCCGGCAGGCAAGAAAAGTCCTCCATTGTAGAGGGCCCGCGACAACCGGCCAAGCAAACGCGGCGACGGACGGGTTTCCTTGCCCGCGCCGCTTGCTCGGCTTTATCATTATGGGGTTTGCAGACGCCGAAGGATGACGGTTCCGTGCGGCCATCCGCGCGGTCCATCAGGCCGGCGGCGGGGATTCGCCCGGCGCGGGCAAGCGGAAAGCGCGGTCAGGACGGCCGCTGCGGATTGGAATCGCCACGGAGGGCGGCGAACCACGACCACGGGGTAACGAATGAGCGTTTCCAAGTTCCTGCGGCAGACGAGCGGGGCGGCTGTCGCGCTGGCGGCCTCGGCATCGGCGCTGGCCAACCCGGTGCCGTGGCAGTTGAACCTGACCCGGGGGGTGACCTCCGAATCGCACGAGATCTTCGCCCTGCACATGGCCGCGTTGTGGGTATGCGTGGGGATCGGCGTGGTGGTGTTCGGCGCGATGATCATCGCGATGTTCCGCTTCCGCAAATCGCGCGGCGCGGTGCCGGCGACCTGGAGCCACAACAGCAAGCTGGAATTCGTGTGGACGCTGATGCCGGTGTTGATCCTGATCGGTCTGGCGACGCCCGCGACCCGCATCCTGATGAACGAATACGACACCACCGGCTCGCAGATGACCATCAAGGTCACCGGCTACCAGTGGAAATGGCGCTACGACTACGTCGACTATCTGGGCAAGCCGGTAGGTGACGTCGGCTTCATGTCCAAGCTGGCCGCCGCCAGCAACCGCATCCGCCAGCTGGATTCTGGCCTGGATCCGGGCAGCGTTTCCGACCACGGCTTCAAGGACTACCTGCTGAGCGTGGACAAGCCGCTGGTGATCCCCGCGGGCGTGAAGGTGCGCTTCGTGGTCACCGCCGGCGACGTGATCCACGGTTTCTGGGTGCCGCCGTTCGGCATCAAGAAGGATGCGATCCCCGGCATCGTCAACGACATCTGGGTGCAGGTGGACCAGCCCGGGATCTACCGCGGTCAGTGCTACGTGCTGTGCGGCCAGGACCACGGCTTCATGCCGATCGTCGTGAACGTGCTGCCGAAGGCGCAATTCGACTCATGGCTGGCCGCGCAGGAAGCGCAGGCGAAGGCGGACAAGGCCGCGCGCACCGCGCAGGCCGCTGGTCCTGCCAATTCGGCTTTTGCGCAGCATTAGTTCGGAGCGCGCTTCATTTGAAAAGTGCGCACATGGATGTGCGCTTTTAGAGATCGGCGAAAGAAAAAACTTGCAGACAGAGCGTTTGTTAGTTGTTTCAGCGATCAGGGACGATCGCACAAATAAACACGCTCAACGGAGCGATGAGGTTCAAAATGGCACACGACGCAGCCCTGCCCCACGACGATCACGCCCACGCGGATCCGAAAGGCTTCATCCATCGCTGGGTGATGTCCACCAACCACAAGGACATCGGCACGATGTACCTGGTGTTCTCGCTGACGATGTTCTTCATCGGCGGCCTGTTCGCGATGGGCATACGCGCCGAGCTGTTCAAGCCGGGCATGCAGCTGATGCAGCCGTATTTCTTCAACGAGCTGACCACCATGCACGCGCTGGTGATGATCTTCGGCGCGATCATGCCGGGCTTCGTGGGCCTGGCGAACTGGATGATCCCGATGCAGATCGGCGCGCCGGACATGGCGCTGCCGCGCATGAACAACCTGTCGTTCTGGATCCTGCCGTTCGCCTTCGTCCTGCTGCTCTCGACCTTTTTCCTTCCGGGCGGCGCTCCGGCCGCGGGCTGGACGATGTATCCGCCGCTGGTGCTGCAGGGCGGCGACGACGTCGCCTTCATGGTGTTCTCGATCCACCTGATGGGCATCAGCTCGATCATGGGCGCGATCAACATCATCGCCACCATCCTCAACATGCGCGCGCCCGGCATGGACCTGCTGAAGATGCCGCTGTTCTGCTGGTCGTGGCTGATCACCGCGTTCCTGCTGCTGGCGGTCATGCCGGTGCTGGCCGGCGCGGTGACGATGCTGCTGACCGACAAGTTCTTCGGCACCAGCTTCTTCAATGCCGGCGGCGGCGGCGACCCGGTGCTGTACCAGCACGTGTTCTGGTTCTTCGGGCATCCCGAGGTCTACATCATGATCCTGCCCGCGTTCGGGCTGATCTCGGAAATCATCCCCACCTTCGCGCGCAAGCCGATCTTCGGCTACAAGGCGATGGTGTACGCGATCGCCTGCATCGCGTTCCTGTCGTTCATCGTGTGGTCGCACCACATGTTCACGGTCGGGCTGCCGATCGGCAGCGAGTTGTTCTTCATGTACGCGACCATGCTGATCGCGGTGCCGACCGGCGTGAAGGTGTTCAACTGGGTCACCACCATGTGGCGAGGCTCGATGACCTTCGAGACGCCGATGCTGTGGGCGATCGCGTTCGTGATCCTGTTCACCATCGGCGGCTTTTCGGGCGTGATGATGGCGCTGGTGCCGGCCGACTTCCAGTACAACCAGACCTACTTCATCGTCGCGCATTTCCATTACGTGCTGGTCACCGGCGCGGCGTTCGCGATCATCGCGGCGGTGTACTACTGGCTGCCCAAGTGGAGCGGCCACATGTACAGCGAGTTCTGGGGCAAGGTGCATTTCTGGAACAGCGCGATCTGGGTCAACGTGCTGTTCTTCCCGCAGCACTTCCTCGGGCTGGCCGGCATGCCGCGCCGCATCCCGGACTACAACGTCGCGTTCGCGGACTTCAACATGGTCTCCTCGATCGGCGGCTTCCTGTTCGGCGCCACGCAGCTGGTCTTCGTCGGCGTGATCATCCATTGCGTGTTCTTCTCGAAGGTGCGCGCGCCGGCCAAGGTGTGGGAAGGCGCGCACGGCCTGGAATGGACGTTGTCCTCGCCGCCGCCGCACCACAGCTTCGTGACGCCGCCGGTGATCGACAACAGCGTGCTGGCGCACGGCGACGTGATGCACTGAGGCGGAATCGTTTCAAACCGTCATTCCGGACGCGGCGAAGCCGCGATCCGGAATCCAGTGTCTTTCCGGCCTTGCAGGACACTGGATTCCCGCTTTCGCGGGAATGACAAAAAAGAAGGCATGAGCAAGTGGAAATGAATCCGAAAGCGGAAAAGGGTTTGCAGCAACAACGCGCCGCGCGGCGCACGGCGGTGATCCTGGCGATCATCGCCGCGGCGTTTTTCGTGGCGAGCATCGTGCAGCAGTTGGTGCTTGTGCACGCGCACCACTAGTCGTGCGTTCGTCCGTGAACGCCCGGTCGGAAAGGCAACAATAATTCGCGAACCATCGTTCTGACGTACACCAAAAGCGGACATCCATGTCCGCACTCTTCACAAGAGCCAAAACCGGAAACCGACATGTCGCAATCAGGCACCTACTACATCCCGCACGGCAGCCGCTGGCCGATCGTGGCCGCGATCGGGCTGTTCCTGTTCATGGTCGGATTCGGCAACTGGCTCAACGGCAACGATTCCCTCGGCCAGACCGTGATGGGCCTCGGCGCCCTGACCATCATCGGCATGATGGTCGGCTGGTTCGGCTCGGTGATCCACGAATCCATGCGCGGCAATTTCAACGGCCAGGTGGACGTCTCTTTCCGCATGGGGATGATGTGGTTCATCTTCTCGGAAGTGATGTTCTTCGGCGCGTTTTTCGGCGCGCTGTTCTACACGCGCATGATCAGCATCCCGACGCTGGGCGGCGAAGGCGCGGGCGCGCTGACCAACCAGTTCCTGTGGAACGGCTTCGCGCCGGCGTGGCCAAGCAACGGCCCGGAACATATCGGTGGCGCCTTCAGCACGATGCCGCCGTGGGGCATTCCGCTGCTCAACACGCTGCTGCTGCTGTCGTCGAGCGTCACCATCACCATCGCGCATCACGCGTTGCGCGCCGGCCATCGTGGCCGGCTGCTGGTGTTCCTCGGCCTGACCGTCCTGCTGGGCGCGACCTTCCTGCGCTTCCAGGTGCACGAATACATCGAGGCGTACACCCACCTCAACCTGACCCTGCACACCGGCATCTACGGTTCGACGTTCTTCATGCTGACCGGCTTCCACGGCCTGCACGTGACGCTCGGCACCATCATGCTGATCGTCATCTGGCTGCGCTGCGTGCGCGGACACTTCAACCGCGACAACCACTTCGCGTTCGAGGCGGTGGCGTGGTACTGGCACTTCGTGGACGTGGTGTGGTTGTGCCTCTTTTTATTCGTCTACGTCCTCTGACTGCTCAAATTCAGTCGAAGCTGTTGAGCGCATTGAAAGCGTAGCGAGCGAAGGCGGATTGCGCGACGCCGGAGCGCAGGTCGAAGTCTTTGCATGCGATGCCTTGAATGGCATCGCATGCAAAGACTGAGGGTGAGGCAGGACGCCGATCGGACAGCTCACCATGGATGGTTGCTCGCCAGTTTGCACCGCCGGCGCACAAGCTGCCGAGCTCAGCAGCTTTCAATGCATTCAACCCCCGACCCCGTGCGGGTGCAACCAGCCCATCCAGATGCCCAGCAGGATCAGCGCGATCAGCAGCAGTGAAACGGCGATGCGGCGGGTGAGCGGCCACACGGTGCGGCCGGAGCGGCCCTTGTCGGTCATCATGAAATACAGCGCCTGCCCCAGGTTGTAGAGCACCACCAGGAACACCAGCACCAGGATGATCTTGAACAACGTGGGCGTCATGGCGGGCGGCAACCGGAAATCATCGCGCAGTATAACGGCGCGATCGCCGCGATCCGAAGGAAACGCGTGAGCGTGCTGCGCCGCCCTTCGCCGTTCGCACTGCTGCTGACGCTGGCCGGCGTCGCGGCTTTCATCGCGCTCGGCATCTGGCAACTGCATCGCGCGCGCTATCACGAGGCGGAGCTTGCGCGCTTCGCGAACGCGGCGCACGCGGGCGTGCAGCCCTTCGCCGCGGTCGAACACGCGACGGATAGGGATGTCTATCCGCATGTCCAGGTGCGCGGCAGTTTCGCCGCGCATCGCGCCTACCTGCTGGACAACCGCATGCAGGCGGGACGCTTGGGGGTCGATGTGTTCGTGCCGTTCACGCCGGACAATCGCGATCGCGTGCTGCTGGTGGACCTGGGTTTCCTGCCCAGGCAGGGGCCGGACGACGCGCTGCCGGACCTGCCGCCCGTGCCGCAGCAGGAAATCACCTTGCATGGCCTGTATGCGCCGCCGCCCGCGGCCGGCCTGAAACTCGGCGGCAATCCGCTGGTCCATGAAACGAGCTGGCCCAAGTTGCTGACCTGGATCGATCCTGCCGCCATCGGCATTGACCTGCATCGCGAGGTGTATCCGCGCGTGCTGTTGCTGGACGCCGATCCGGCCAGTCCGTTCCTCAGGAACTGGGTGCCGGACGTGATCACGCCGGCGCGCAACCGCGCCTATGCCTTCCAGTGGTTCACCTTCGCAATCGCCGCGGTGGTGATTTTCTTCGTGATGCATCGAAACAGGACCGCGGACAAGCCATGATTTCGCGCAATCGCCGCCGCCTGCAATTGCTGGGGGTCGCCTCGCTGTTCGCGGCGCCCATCGTCGTCGGCATGATCCTGGTGCTGGCCGGCTGGATGCCGGGTACGAAAAGTTACGGGCTGCCGGTCCTGCCGCAGCGCAATCTCGGTGCGGCGCCGATGCGACTGGACGATGGCACACCGTTCCTGTGGCGCGATCGGCAATTCCACTGGACGCTGGTGGCGTTGCCCGGCCCGGGTTGCGCCGAGCGTTGCGAGCGGGCGCTGGACATGATCCATCGCGCGCGGATCACGCTGAACCAGAACGCCGACAAGCTGCGCCTGCTCTACCTGGGTGCATTGCCGCAGGCGGATTCCCCGGCGGAGATGCTGCGCGTGTGGCAAGTCGGCGCGGGTGTTCCGGGCGCGCTCGACGATCTGCGGCCGCGCGCGCGCGATTCGCTGGGCGCGGTGCTGGTGATGCCCGACGGCGCGATCCTGACGCATTACCCGCCCGGTTTCGATCCGGAGGGATTGAAGAAGGATCTGCAGAAGGTGGTGCGATGAGCGCGCGCGCGTCGTCCGCATTGCGCGCGCTGGCGTGGATCGCATGCGCGTTCGCGTTTTGCGTGATCGTGTTCGGCGCGTTCGTGCGCTTGTCGAACGCGGGGTTGTCGTGCCCGGATTGGCCGACCTGCTACGGTCACGCCACCTGGCCGCACCACCCCGGCGCGATCGCCAAGGCCGACGCCGCGTTTCCGGATCGCCCGTACGAAACGCAAAAAGCCTGGCGCGAACAGACGCATCGTTTCCTCGCCGGCACGCTCGGCGTGCTGGTGCTCGTACTGGCGCTCGCGGCCACGGCGCGCGAGCGTCGCCGCATGTTCGTCGTGATCGCCGGCATCGTGCTGGTCGCGATCGGCATCCCGCTGTACATGCAGCGCCATTACGTGCCGTCCGCGCTGTGCGCGGGCGCGGGCGAAGCGGTGCTGCTCGCGTGTGCGCTGTTCTGGCGCGGCGGCGGCTGGCGGCGCATCGCGGTGCTGGCGCTGGCGGTGGTCAGTTTCCAGGCGCTGCTCGGCATGTGGACGGTGACGTGGCTGCTGAAGCCGATCGTGGTGTCCGGCCACCTGCTCGGGGGCATGGCCACCTTCGCGTTGCTGGCGTGGATCGCATGGCGCCTGAAGTGGCGCCTGGAACGGGGTCAGGTTCATTTTTTTGAGAATGACGCTGCAAAGCCTGCGGCGGCAGAGAAAAATGAACCTGACCCCATTTCATCCCTGCACGGCGCGGTGGTGATCGGGCTTCTGCTGCTCGCGTGCCAGATTTTCCTGGGCGGTTGGACATCCTCGAACTACGCCGCGCTCGCCTGCGGCACGGATTTCCCGAAATGCCTTGGTGCGTGGTGGCCGCCGGTGGATTTCCACCAGGGCTTCATCCTGTGGCGCGGCATCGGCGTGAATTTCGAAGGCGGAATCCTGGATGCCGCGGCGCGCAGTGCGATCCAGATCGCGCATCGCTTCGGTGCGCTGGTGGTGTTCGTCTACCTCGCATGGCTGGCGCATCGCGTCGCGCGCGCGGGCCTGCGCGGATCCGGCTTTGCGCTGGGCGTGTTGTTGCTCGCGCAGGTTGCGCTCGGGATCAGCAACGTGGTGTTCGGCCTGCCGCTGGCCGTGGCGGTGGCGCACAACGGCGGCGCCGCGCTGCTGCTGTTCGTCATGGTGGCGCTGCTGGCGCGCACGAACCGGGAGGCACGATGAGCGGGGAGGGAGGCGTGGCAAATCGACGATCGCCTGCCGCCCCGCTTCCCGCCTCCCTTAAAATCGCATCGATGTTTTCTCTCGCCTCCAGCTATTTCGAATTGACCAAGCCGCGCGTGGTCGCGTTGCTGGTGTTCACGGCGGTGATCGGGATGTTCCTCGCCGCGCCGGGCATCCCGCCGTGGCGCGCGCTGGTATTCGGCACGCTCGGCATCTGGCTGGCCTCGGGTTCGGCCGCTGCGCTCAACCACCTGATCGACCAGCGCATCGACAAGCTGATGGTGCGCACCGAACACCGCCCGCTGCCGGCCGGCGACCTGACGCCCCGGCAGGTGCTGGTGTTCGCGCTGGCGATCGGCGCGGTCTCGATGGCGATCCTGTATTTCCTGGTCAATCCGATCACCGCGCTGCTGACCTTCGCGGGGCTGATCGGGTACGCCGTGATCTACACCGCCTATCTGAAACGCGCGACGCCGCAGAACATCGTGATCGGCGGCCTCGCCGGCGCGATCCCGCCGCTGCTGGGATGGGCCGCGGTCACCGGCATGCGCGGCGAACGCGACTGGGCCTACGCATTGCTGCTGGTGCTGATCATCTTCGCCTGGACGCCGCCGCATTTCTGGTCGCTGGCGATCTTCCGGCGCGAGGACTACCGCCGCGCCTGCATCCCGATGCTGCCGGTGGCGTACGACGTGCAATACACGCGTTGGCACGTGCTGTTCTACACCGTGCTGCTGATGCTGGTCAGCGTGTTGCCGTACCTCGCCGGGATGAGCGGGATGTTCTACCTGGGCGGCGCGCTGGTGCTGGGAATCGCGTACCTGTGGTACGCATTGCGGTTGATGAATCCGCCGGACGAACTGTTCGCGATGCGCGCGTTCGGCTATTCGCTGGTTTACCTGATGGCGCTGTTCGCCTTCCTGCTGATCGACCACTGGCTGGCGGCGGCGATCGCGCCGGGCGATTACCTGCTGCAGCGGATCGGCTGACCCCGCGCGCTCACGACGCGTTGGCCGGGCGCACCACCCACGCGGCATCCAGCGCCGTGCCGTCGGAGAAATGCAGCCGCACGTGCACCGTGTCGCCGGGTTTGATCGGGCGTTTCGGTTCCGTCAGCATCAGGTGGTAACCGCCCGGTGCGAGTTGCACGCTCGCGTGCGCGGGTATCGCGATCGCATCGACCATTTCCATGCGGTCGTTGCCGTCCTTGCGCACGGAACGATGCAGCATCGCCATGCCGTAGTCCGGGCTGTCGGCGCCGTCGAGCGCCAGCGATTGGTCGCCGTCGTTGCGGATCGTGGCGTAGCCGGCCGCCGGCAGGTTGGCCGGCAGCCAGCGGATCCACGCGTGTTCGACCCGCACGGTCGCGACGGGCGCCGACATGGCCACGTTGCCCGATGCAAGCGCGATCGATGCCGCCAGTGCCGATACGAAACGAATCATGGATCCACCTCAATCCTGCTGCATCAGCAATTTCAGATCGTGCGCGATCGTTTCCGCGCTGTCGGCGGACGTGCCGATCAGGCGCGCGCGTCCGTCGCGGTCGAAGATGTAGATGCCGGAACTGTGGCTCACCTCGTAGCCGCCACCCGGCTGCTGCTGGCCGGCATTGAAGGCGACGCGGTAGCGCTTGGCCATCGCCGCGATCTGCGCGGGCGTGCCGGTCAGGCCGGTGACGTGCGGATCGAATGCGGTCACGTACTGGTGCAGCACCGCCGGCGTGTCGCGCGCCGGGTCCACGCTGACGAACAGGATCCGCGTCTTGTCGGCATCGGCACCGAGTTGCCGCATCACCAGGTGCAGGTGCACCAGCGTCAGCGGGCAGACGTCCGGGCAATGCGTGTATCCGAAATACATCAGCACGTATTTGCCGCGGAAGTCCGCGGCCGTCGCCGGCTTGCCGTCGTCGGCCGTGAGGTTGAACTGCAGGTCGGGCAGGTGGCCGCTGACATCGTTCAACTGCCACGCCGGCGCATGGCCGCAGGCGGCGAGCAGGGCGGCGCACAACAACGGCAACAGGCGGCGCCAGGGCCTCGACGGAAACATGATGACA
Organism: Pseudomonadota bacterium; assembly: GCA_018241145.1. Taxonomy (GTDB): domain Bacteria; phylum Pseudomonadota; class Gammaproteobacteria; order Xanthomonadales; family Rhodanobacteraceae; genus 66-474. The sequence continues at coordinate 9,271 of JAFEEJ010000061.1, forward strand.
TCCGCGAAAACGACGATGATAACGCGTCGGCGCGACGGAATCGCCTGCGCACGGGTTGACGCGGATGCTGCGCCGCGGCGAAAATA
>JAFEEJ010000062.1 GCA_018241145.1 Pseudomonadota bacterium
CACCACCGACGCATTCGAATCGGTCTGGAACACCGTGAGCTTTAGTCGCGGCCTGTTCGACAAGCCGAGGGATCCGGCGTACATCGAGCGCGTGCTGAAGGATCTTTCGCTGTGGGACAAACGCGACAGCCAGATCATGACGCTGTCGGGCGGCATGAAACGGCGCGTGATGATCGCGAAGGCGCTGTCGCACGAACCTGACGTGCTGTTCCTCGACGAACCGACCGCCGGCGTGGACGTGGAGCTGCGCCGCGACATGTGGAACATGGTGCGGCGGCTGCGCGCCCGCGGCGTCACCATCATCCTCACCACCCACTACATCGACGAAGCCGAGGAAATGGCCGACCGCGTGGGCGTGATCAACAAGGGCGAACTGGTCGTCGTGGAGGAAAAGCACGCATTGATGCGCAAGCTCGGCAAGAAACAGTTGACCTTGCAGTTGCAGCATCCGTTGCACGCGCTTCCGGAAGCCCTGCGCGAATACGATCTGCAACTGGAGGCCGATGGCGCGGAATTGCGCTACACCTACGACACGCAGGCCGAACGCACCGGCATCACCGCGCTGCTGCGCGATCTTGCCGCGGCGGATATCGGTTTCCGCGATCTCAGCACCCGCCAGAGTTCGCTGGAGGAGATCTTCGTCGGCCTGATCAGGGAGCGCACGTGAATTTCCGGGCAATAGGTTCCATCTACCGGTTCGAAATGGCGCGCACCGGGCGCACGCTGATGCAGAGTGTGGCCGCGCCGGTGATTTCGACCTCGCTGTACTTCGTGGTGTTCGGCTCGGCGATCGGCTCGCGCATCACCAGCGTGGAAGGCGTGAGCTACGGCGCCTTCATCATCCCCGGCCTGATCATGCTGACGCTGCTGACGACCAGCGTGTCGAATGCCTCGTTCGGCATCTACTTCCCGAAGTTCGTCGGCACGATCTACGAGATCCATTCCGCGCCGCTGTCGTTCGTCGAGATCGTCACCAGCTACGTCGGCGCGGCCGCGACCAAGTCGGTGATCGTCGGCTTGATCATCCTCGCCACCGCGCGGCTGTTCGTGCCCTACGGGATCGCGCACCCGCTGTGGATGGTCGGTTTCCTGCTGCTGACCTCGATAACCTTCAGCCTGTTCGGTTTCATCATCGGCATCTGGGCGGACAATTTCGAGAAACTGCAGGTGATTCCGCTGCTGGTGATCACGCCCCTCACCTTCCTCGGCGGCAGCTTCTATTCGATCCACATGTTGCCGCCGCTGTGGCAGAAGATCACGCTGGCCAATCCGGTGGTGTACCTGATCAGCGGCTTCCGCTGGAGTTTCTACGGATTGGCCGATGTCGGCGTCGGCATCAGCCTGGGCGCGACCTTCGGGTTCCTGATCCTGTGCCTGGTCGCGGTCGCGTGGATTTTCCGCACCGGTTACAAGCTGAAGAGCTGAGCGGCTACCCGCACGCCCGCGCGCGTTGCAGCAACAGCGTGCGTTCGCGCGCGTTCTGCGCCAGGTCCGCGGCGCGTTCGAATTCCGCACGCGCTTCGTCGTCGCGGCCGAGCCTGCGCAACAGGTCGCCGCGCACGCTGGGCAGCAGGTGGTACCTTTCCAGCGCGGTTTCTCCGGCCAGCGCATCCACCAGTTCCAGCCCGCGCGCAGGGCCTTCGGCCATCGCCACCGCCACGGCGCGATTGAGTTCCACCACGGGCGACGGCGTCACGCCCGCGAGCTGCGCATACAGTTGCGCGATCAGCACCCAATCGGTTTGCTCCGTGCTCGATGCGCGCGCATGGCACGCCGCGATCATCGCCTGCAGCAGGTACGGGCCCGGCGTGTTGTCCAGGCCCAGCGCGTATTCGATGCCCGTGAGCCCGCGCCGGATCAGCAATCGATCCCAGTGCGCGCGATCCTGGTCGGCCAGCAGCACGGGTTCGCCGCGAGCATCCACGCGTGCGCGCATGCGCGAAGCCTGGAGTTCCATCAGCGCCAGCAGCCCGAGCACCTCGGGTTCCCGCGGCATCAGGCCCGCAAGCACACGACCCAGCCGCAGCGCGTCCTCGCACAGCACCGGGCGCAGCAAATCCTCGCCTGCGGACGCGGCATAGCCCTCGTTGAACACGAGGTAGATCACTTCCAGCACGGAGGCGAGCCGCTCGATGCGTTCCTCCGCGCGCGGCACTTCGAACGGTACCTGCGCGTTCGCCAGCGAACGCTTGGCGCGCACGATGCGCTGTGCGATGGTCGCCTCGGGCACCAGGTAGGCACGCGCGATTTCGGCCGTGGTCAACCCGCCCAGCAGGCGCAGCGTCAACGCGACGCGCCCTTCCAGCGGCAATACCGGATGGCAGGCGGTGAACATCAGCCGCAGCAGGTCGTCGCCGATGTCGTCGTCGGGATCCCTGCGCGCATCCGAAGGTTCGTGCTGCCCCATTTCGATTTCGTAGCCGATCTGCTCGTGCTTGCGCTCGATCAACTTGTGGCGGCGCAACTGGTCGATGGCGCGGCGCTTGGCGGTGGTCATCAGCCACGCGCCGGGATTGTCCGGCACGCCATCGCGCGGCCAGGTTTCCAGCGCGGTCACCAGCGCATCCTGCGCCATTTCCTCGGCCTGCCCCACGTCGCGCAGCATGCGCGCGAGCCCCGCGATCAGCTTCGGCGATTCGATGCGCCAGATGGCGGCGATGCGCTGGTTGAGACCGGTCGTCGGCATGACGGCCGATCAAAGCATATATTGGTGCGATCGTCCATGATCGCGGGGGTCAAACAGCAGCCATCCGTGGCTGCACTTCTCGACTTGTGCGATCGTCCATGATCGCGAGGATCAAAAAGCAGCCACCCATGGCTGCACATCTCGACTTGTGCGATCTTCCATGAGCGCGAGGATCAAAAAGCAGCCATCCGTGGCTGCACTTCTCACCCAGAGCCCGCTACGCAATGCGCATGCGGGTTACTGCACATAGCACGGCGCCAGTTCGCGCACCTCGACCGTCGCGTATTCCGCCGCGGGGCATTCGTCCGCGATCGCGACCGCTTCTTCCTTTGTCCTGCAATCGAGCAGGAAGAAACCGCCCACCATTTCCTTGGATTCCGCGAACGGACCATCCACGACGCTGCGCTTGCCGTTGCGTTTGCTCAGGCGCACGCCGTCGCGGTCCGGGCGCAGCGCTTCGGCGGTCTGCAACACGCCCCGCTCGCGCAAACTGTCGCGCCAGCGCGACATGCTTTCGTAGGCCGCCTGCCCTTCGGCTTGCGTGCGCTTGTTGCGGTCGTCGCGCTGTTCCAGGATCAGCAGCAGGTAAGCCATGTCCGCACTCCATCGTCAGGGGAAGTGCAGGATACCGTTTCAGTGCGTCTGCGCGCAGTTGACCATCCACGGCGTGCCATGGCGATCCACCAACATGCCCCATGCCTTCGAGAAGAAGGTCTCGCCCAGTGGAACGGCCACTGTGCCGCCCTCGGCGAATGCCTTGAAGATGCGCTGCGCCTCTGCCACCGAATCCACGTTGACGCACACCTGGAAACCTTCAGGGCGCGTCCAGGG
>JAFEEJ010000063.1 GCA_018241145.1 Pseudomonadota bacterium
GAATCGGTCACTTCCTGGACCTTGACGCCCAGCACGCCGCGCGAAACATAACCCTTCGTCTTGATCTGCTGCACGGCGTTCATGGCGATGTCGATCGGTATCGAGAACGACACGCCCATGTAACCGCCGCTGTTGGAGAAGATCTGCGAATTGACGCCGACCACCTGCCCCTGCAGGTTGAACAGCGGGCCGCCCGAATTGCCGCGGTTGATCGGCACGTCGGTCTGGATGAAGGGCACGTATTGCTGGTCGACCGCCCCGAAGCTGCGGCCCACCGCGCTGACGATGCCTTGCGTCACCGAGTTGTCGAAACCGAACGGCGAGCCGATCGCCACCACCCACTGGCCCGGCTTGAGCGAATGCGAGTCGCCGATCGTCACCACCGGCAGGTTGCTGGCGTTGATCTTCAGCAGGGCGATGTCGTATTGCGGATCGGTGCCGACCACCTTGGCGACGAGCTGGCGCCGGTCGGTGAGTTTCACCGTCACGCTGTCGGCGTGGTCCACGACATGGTTGTTGGTGAGGATGTAGCCGTCGGCGGAAATGATGAAGCCGGAACCCATGGATTCCGCGCCGCGGTCCGGACCGTTGTCCGGCGGCTGCAGGGGCATGCCGAAGAAGCGCTTGAAGATGTCCGGGATCTGCTGGTCGTCCGGTCCGCCGTTGTCGTCGCCGGAGCCGTCGTCGCCGGGACCGGCTTCGTCATCGGGAATTTCGCTGGCGCGGTTGTAGTGCGCCTGCACGTTCACCACCGCCGGCCCGTAGCGCTGCACGATGCCGGTGAAGTCGGGAAGGTCGGCGGCCGGTGCGGCCAGCGCGACCGTGGAAACGCCGAGAAAAAGGAAAACGGCAAACGCCTGCCTCGCACGTGGAAGCATCTTCGGACTCCTGAATTGAAACCGGAACCTGTGCCGCAACCAGCCGTGCGCGCTTCGCGCACCGGCAGGTCGCGCGTTTGCCGCCGGGCAGTCAGTGCTGCTGCGCCGCCTGCGGCCGAGTCGCCTGTTCCGGAACCAGAAGGATCAGGTAGGGCGCACCATCGAAACTTTGCCGCTGCGGGTCACGCGACAGCACGGATGCGGGCGTGACCGCTGCATCGGGCGCATAGGCGGCCTGCTGCAGGTAGTTGCCCGAAAGCATCGAACCGGCGACGCCCGGCCGCGCGGCGAGGAAAGCGGGCTGGCGATCCAGCCATGGCATGGACGCATTGCGGCCCGCGGGCGCGGCGGCAATGCGCGCCGCCGCCGGCGCGGCGCGCGACGGGGACTGCGCCACCGCGCGAACCGTGCGATCGGCGCCGCCCCCCACCGTGCCATCGGTGGAGGTGGATTGCGGAACGGAAAGCATCAGTGCGGCCGCCGCGACGCTGGCCGCGATCGCGCCGCCGCCGATGAAGCGCGCCCAATGCCGGCGCGGTTGCACGAATGTACGGGTTTGCTCCATCACGCGCGCGACGAATGCGTCATCGTTGCCCGCGGCCGCGATGCGCAGCGGATCGGAATGCGGGGAAGCCGTTGCGGCGCGTTGCGCGAGGCAGGCGCGGGCCAGCAGCCAGCGCGACCAGGCGCGCGCCAGTTCCGGATCGTGCTCCATCCGCCGCAGCAGGAAACGCGCGGGTTCGGCGCCCAGTTCGCCGTCCATCAGGGCGGACAGGTGTTCGCGGCTGTCGTGTTCTTCCATGGTCATCCTCGATCTTCGCTCGACGGTAGCAGCGGGCGCAGCTTGATGTCGATCGCCTCGCGCGCGCGGAAGATCCGCGAGCGCACCGTGCCGATCGGGCAGCCCATCCTTTCGGCGATTTCCTCGTAGGACAGGCCGTCCACCTCGCGCAGCGTGATCGCGGCCCGAAGCTCTTCCGGCAGGGCTTCGACCGTGTCGAACACGGTTTGTTCAATTTCCCGGCGGGCCAATTCACGTTCCGGCGTGGCTTCGTCGCGCAGGCGCACGCCCGCGTCGACCTGAACGGCCGTATCGGCGTCGATGTCCTCGGCCGGCGGCCGGCGGTTCTGGGCCACCAGGTGGTTCTTGGCGGTGTTCACGGCGATCTTGTACAGCCATGTGTAGAAGGCGCTTTCGCCGCGAAAGGCCGGCAGCGCCCGCCAGGCGCGCACAAAGGCTTCCTGGGCCACGTCCTCGCATTCGCTCCAGTCGTGCACGTAGCGCGAGATCAACCCCAGGATCTTGTGGCGGTACTTGCGTACCAGCAACTCGAATGCCCGGCTGTCGCCCTTGCGCACGCGCTCGACCAGCGCCTGATCCGTCTCCACTTCGCCCATCCGGGCCGCACTCCTTCGGCGCCGAATACCGCGCGCGCCTATGACCTTGTCAGAAACCCAAAGTTCACAAGTTGGGGGCGTTGCAGGCTGCGGTCAAGCGGCAGCTTCGCGCGGGCCGATGACGGCGAGGAGTTTCTTGCGTTCGGCCAGCATGGCGTCGAAGGCGGCGGGCGGGATCGGCCGGCAGAACAGGTAGCCCTGCAATTCGTCGCAGCCATGATCGCGCAGGAAATCGTGGTGCTGTTCGGTTTCCACGCCTTCGGCAACCACGCGGCGGCCGAGGTTGTGCGCCATCGTCAGGGTGGCGCGCACGATCGCCTCGTCGTCGGGATCGGTGCCGATGTTGCGCACGAGACTCTGGTCGATCTTGATGCGGTCGGCCGGCAGGCGCTTGATGTAGTCCAGCGAGGACTGCCCCGTGCCGAAGTCGTCGATGGAAATGCCGCAGCCCAGCCCGCGCAGCGATACCAAGGTGTCCACCAGGTTGGGCACCGCTTTCAGGCTGATGCTCTCGGTGACCTCCAGCTCCAGCGAACGCGGATCCAGCCCGCTGTCGGCGCAGGCAGAACGCACCAGGTCCACGAGGTTGGGTTGCATCATCTGCAGGGCCGAGAGATTGACGCCGACCCGCAACGGCAGGGAATAGCGCTTCTGCCAGCGCGCGCAATCGGCGCAGGCGCGCCGCAGCACCCATTCCCCGATCGGCAGGATCAGTCCGGTTTCCTCGGCGATGGGGATGAAGAACGCCGGGCTGATCATGCCCAGTTCCGGATGTTCCCAGCGCACCAGCGCCTCCATGCCGACGATGTCTTCGGTCTTGGCATCGATCTGCGGCTGGTAGTAGACGTGCAATTCGCCGTTGTGCTCGGCCACGCGCAGGCGCGCCTCCAGCTCGATCCTCTGGCTGTGCTGCTCCTCGGGCACCGCGACGTAGGTCTGATAGTTGTTGCGGCCCATGCCCTTGGCGTTGTACATCGCCACGTCGGCGCACTTGACCAGGCCTTCGCCGTCCTTGGCGTCCTCGGGGAAGAAGCTGATGCCCACCGACGCGGTGATGCGCAGCTCGGAACCGTCCTCCAGCGTCAACGGCGCCTCCATCGCGCGCACCAGCTTGTCGGCGATGCGCAGCACGTCGTCGCGCATCACGATGTGGCGCAGGATCAGGATGAATTCGTCGCCGGCGTAGCGTGCCACGCTGTCGGAGGCGCGCACCGCGCTGCGCAACCGTTGCGACACCGCGACCAGCACCTGGTCGCCGACGCCGTGCCCCAGCGAATCGTTGATGTTCTTGAAACGGTCCAGATCGACGAACAACAGCGCGAAGGTTTCTCCCGAACGCTGCGCTTCCAGCAAGGTGGTTTCCAGCCGGTCGTTGAACAGCAGCCGGTTCGGCAACCCGGTCAGCGCATCCTGCAAGCCGCGGGCCCGCCCCTGCGCCTGCAATTGCTGCAATTCGAGCGTGGCGGAAAATTGCGCCGCGGCGATCTCGAGCACGTGCCGCACCAGTTCGGGATCGAACGGCGGCGGTTCGCGGCCCGCCCCCAGCAGGACGCCCAGCACGTTGTTGCGACCGTCGCGCAGGGGCAGCGCCGCGCAGCACGCCAGGTCGGCGATGCC
>JAFEEJ010000064.1 GCA_018241145.1 Pseudomonadota bacterium
AAACTCGAAGCGGTTGCCTTCCCAGGCGCCGCGCAACCCGAGCTTTCCGGAGAGGCCGGAAACCACGTCTTCCACGATCCCGCGCGCGCGTTCCGGAGAAAGCGAATGCCGGCGACGGATGTCGATGCTTGCCATGGATCGCGCGTTCCGGAGCGGCGGGTGCGCCATGCTACAGTGCGCGGTCGCCGCCCAGCCACCCGCATGCGCATCGCCTTCGTCCACTCCTCACGCGAAACATTCCACGGCGTGGATGCACGCGTGCGCATCGGCAGCGGTCCGGAAAACGACCTGGTATTGACCGGCGCGGGGGTGGCGCCGCGCCACCTCGTCATCACCGAAGACCGCCGCGGCCTGGTCATGGACATGCTGTCCGGCGCGCCGCATGTGTACGTCAATGCGCGGCCGGTGCGCGCACGCGCGCTGCTGCGCCATGGCGACCATCTGAATGTCGGCGGGCACAAGCTGCTGCTGCTGCCCGAGGCCGGATCCAACGCCGATGCGCGGATGCCGCCGGCGGAAGAATCGCCGCATGCGCAATCGATGCCCGGTGGCCCGGCCGGCTTGCGGGCGGTGTCCGGAGCGATGTCCGGCAAGCTGGTGGCGATCGGCGAAAAACTGGAGCTGGGCGGCCATGGCATGGTGCTGCCCGGCATTTCCGGAACCTGCCAGATCCGGACGCAGGGCGGCGACCTGCTGCTGGATGCGCACGACTCCGGCGCGCTGGTCAACGGCCTCGGCCGCAAGCACCTGCATCTGCGCGCGGGCGACCAGCTGGTGCTCGGCGAACACCGCTTCGTGGTCGAGGCGCCCGAATCGCGCGTCGAGCCGGCGCCGAAGCCGGAACCGTTGCCGCCGCCCCTGCCGGCACTGCAGGAACCGCGCACCTCGCGGGCGGAATTCGGCTGGCTGCTAGGCACCGCCGCGTTGCTGGCGGTGATCATTGCGTTGTTGCTGTGGTGGAGGCATTGAGCGATGCGTGGATGGAATTTCAGCGCCGGTCCCGCGGCGTTGCCGGAAGCGGTACTGCGTCAGGCGCAGGAGGAATTGCCCGAATGGGGCGGCGCACGCGCGTCGGTGATGGAGGTCAGCCACCGCGGCAAGGCATTCGTGGCGATGGCGCAACAGGCCGAGGCGGACCTGCGCGAATTGCTCGATGTTCCCCCAAGCTGCCGGGTGCTGTTCCTGCAAGGCGGCGCCACCCAGCATTTCGCGCAGATCCCGATGAACCTGTGCGCCGATGGCCAGCGCGCCGATTACGTCGTCACCGGCCACTGGGGCGAAAAGGCGGTGAAGGAAGCGGTCGTGTACGCGGGCGCGCACGTTGCCGCGAGTTCCGCGGCTTCGAAATACACGACGATCCCGCCGCGCGAAACGTGGGACATCGATTCCGGCGCGGCCTACGTGCATTACACGCCCAATGAAACGATCCACGGCGTGGAATTCCATTCGATTCCCGACACGGGCGACGTTCCCCTGGTCGCGGACATGTCTTCGGACATCCTGTCCCGGCCGGTCGATGTTTCGCGGTTCGGCCTGATCTACGCCGGCGCGCAGAAAAACATCGGGCCTTCCGGCCTGGTGCTGATGATCGCGCGCGACGAACTGTTGCAGCGGAATCCGCGGCCGCTGCCGAAGATCTTCCGCTACGCCGAACACGCGGCGGCGGATTCGATGCTCAACACGCCCAACACCTGGGGCTGGTATCTCGCCGGCCTGACGTTCCGTTGGCTGAAGGAGCAGGGCGGTCTCGGCGCGATGGAACGGCGCAACCGCGAAAAGGCCGATGCGCTGTACGCGGCGATCGACGGCTCGGACGGCTATTACCGCAATCCGGTGGAACCTTCGGCGCGTTCGCGCATGAACGTGCCCTTCACGCTGCACGATGCGGCGCTGGACGCGGCGTTTCTGGAGGAGTCCGAAGATGCCGGCCTGCTGGCGCTGAAAGGCCACCGCGCGGTCGGCGGCATGCGTGCGTCGCTCTACAACGCGATGCCGATCGAAGGCGTGCGTGCGCTGGTGGAATTCATGCGCGATTTCTCGCGGCGTCATTGAGTGAGCCGGGGTTCCCGCGAGATGCCTTGACTGCGCGCGTCTGGAACGCGCGCGAACAGTGAAGCTGGCCCGGAGGGCGAGCGCCAAGGACGGCGCGAGTAATGGCATCGCGCGCCGGCGACGTGGCGCGCCGCAGCGCCCGGATACCGAAGGCGGCCGAGGGCTGCGCAGCTGCGAGGGGCGGCGCCATGGAGGGCGCGAATGAAGACGGACCGGGACGCGGGGGCAGGCACCACGTACCATGGACGGTTTCCTGACGGGACGTTCTTGCGCATGTTCGGCATCCTGACCCTCAACCACATCGCCGCGGCGGGCGTGGCGCGCCTGCCGAAAGAGCAGTATCGCGTCGGCAACGAGATCGCCGATCCCGCAGCGATCCTGCTGCGCAGCGCCGACCTGCATTCGCGGCCGATACCCGCCAGCGTGCTGGCAATCGCGCGCGCCGGCGCCGGCACCAACAACATCCCGGTCGCCGGCATGTCGAAACGTGGCGTGCCGGTGTTCAACGCGCCCGGCGCGAACGCCAACGCAGTCAAGGAACTGGTGATCGCCGGGCTGCTGCTGGCCGCGCGTCATCTGCCCGATGCGCTTGCGTTCGCGCAGTCGATCGTGAACGAAGGCGATGCGCACGCGCGCATGGAAGCGGAGAAGAAGCGTTTCGCCGGAACCGAGCTCGCGGGCAAGACGCTGGGCGTGGTCGGGCTGGGCGCGATCGGCGTGCGCGTGGCGAACGCCGCATTCGGCTTGGGCATGCGCGTGATCGGGTTCGATCCGCACATGACGGTCGAAGGCGCCTGGCAACTGTCTTCCAGCGTGCAGCGCGCCAATTCGCTGGAAGAACTCTATGGCGCGTCCGACTACGTCACCCTCCACGTGCCGTTGATGGATGCCACGCGTGGCCTGTTCGGCGCCGATGCGGTGGCTGCGAGCAAGCCCGGGCTGGTGCTGATGAACTTCGCGCGCGAAGGCGTGATCGATGCGCAGGCGGTGCGCCGTGGTCTCGATGAAGGCAGGCTGGGGCGCTACGTCAGCGATTTCCCCGCGGCCGGGTTCGCCGGGCATCCGCGCGTCACCGCGTTGCCGCACCTGGGCGCCTCGACCGCGGAAGCCGAAGAGAATTGCGCGGTGATGGTGATCGACCAGTTGCGCGAATTCCTCGAGAGCGGCAACGTGCAGCATTCGGTGAATTTCCCCAACACCCGCATGGCGCGCACCGGCCGGGCGCGGCTGTGCATCGCCAACGCCAACCGGCCCAACATGATCGGCCAGCTTTCGCACGTGCTCGGCGAGGCCGGCCTGAACATCGCGCAGATGCACAATGCCTCGCGCGGGGAACTGGCGTACAACCTGATCGACGTCGATGCCGCCGTGCCCGCATCGCTGGTGCGCTCGATCCATGCCATCGACGGCATCCTCGCCGTGCGCGTGATCGACGCGTGACCATGGGCGTCGCTGGCGGCGGGTTCGACGCCACGCATCTGGCGAACGCCGCAACGCGCGGATTGCGCGCCTACGATCCCGGCCACGACCTGCCGACGCTGCGCCGGCGTTTCGGCGCACGGATCGCGGAACTGGGCTCGAACGAAAATCCGCTCGGTCCCGGTCAGCTTGCACTGGATGCGATGCGCGGCGCGCTGAAGGACGGCTTCCGCTATCCCGATCCGCGCGGCGGTGCGTTGAAAACCGCGCTGGCCGCGCAGCTAGGGGTCGGAATCGAGCGCATCGCGCTGGGCAACGGCTCGCACGAATTGCTGATGCTGCTGGCGCAGTGTTTCGCCGACGCTTCGCATTCGATCGTGCATTCGCAATACGGCTTCGCGGTGTTTCCGATCGCGACCGCGGCCGCCGGCGCGCAGGCGGTCCGCGTGCCGGCGCTGCCCGGCGACCACGCGCACGCGCCGCTTGGCCACGATCTCGCGGCGATCGCCGCGGCGATCCGCGCCGACACGCGCATCGTGTATCTGGCCAATCCCAACAATCCGACGGGCACGTGGTTCGACGACGAAGCGCTGGGCGCCTTCCTCGCCTCGACCCCGCGCGACGTGCTGGTGGTCGTGGACGAGGCGTATCACGAGTACGTGGATGCGCCGGGGCTGACCACGGCGCTCCGGTTTGCCGGCGGACATCCGAACCTGATCGTCACGAGGACGTTTTCGAAAGCCCATGGCCTGGCGGGGCTGCGCGTGGGCCATCTGGTCGCGCACGCGAGCGTGGTCGCCGTGCTGGAGCGATTGCGCGAATCGTTCAACGTCAACGTCATCGCCCTTGCCGGCGCGGAAGCGGCGCTGGCCGACCGCGCGCACCTGCAACGCTCGGTGGAATTCAATCGCGACGAACGCGCGTGGCTGCGCGCCGAGTTGCAATCGCGCGGTTATCGCTGCCTGCCTTCGCAAACCAATTTCCTGATGATCGACATGCAGCGCGATGCTTCCGCGCTGGAACGGCATCTGCTGGAACGCGGCGTGATCGTGCGGCCGATGGGCGGCTACGACTTGCCGCAGACGGTGCGGATCAGCATCGGCAGCCGCGTGGAAAACGAACGGCTGCTCCAGGCATTGCCGTGAACGATCGACCGGACTGGATCAGTGCGCCCGCCGGGGCGTTGCGTGGGGAAATTATCGTTCCCGGGGACAAGTCGGTTACGCACCGCGCGCTGATGCTCGGCGCCATCGCCGAAGGCGCCACGCGCATCGAAGGGTTCCTGGAAAGTGCCGACACGCGCGCAACCGAAAATATCCTGCGTGACATGGGCGTGTCTGTCGAGGCCCCGAACGCGGGCGGCCGCGTCGTGCATGGAGCGGGCTTGCGCGGCTTGCGCGCGCCGAATGGCGAACTCGACTGCGGCAACTCCGGCACCGCGATGCGGTTGCTGGCTGGCCTGCTCGCCGGGCAATCCTTCGACTCGGTGCTGTTCGGCGATGCATCGCTTTCGGTGCGGCCGATGCGACGGGTGATCGAACCATTGGCGGCGATGGGGGCGGCCATCGATGCGCAGGCCGGCGATTGCGCGCCGCTTCGGATCCGTGGCGGAAAGGTCCTGCGGGGCATCGACTGCCATTCGCCGGTTGCCAGCGCGCAGGTGAAATCGGCGGTGCTGCTGGCCGGCTTGTATGCCGAAGGCACGACGCAGGTCATCGAGCCGCAACCCACCCGCGATCACACCGAGCGCATGCTGGCGGCTTTCGGCTGGCCGGTCGGATTCGAGCGTGGCATCGCGAGATTGACCGGCGGACACGTTCTGCGCGCGACGGGGATCGTCGTGCCCGCGGATTTTTCCTCGGCCGCGTTTTTCGTCGTTGCGGCCACGCTCGTCCCCGGCAGCGAACTGTGCCTGCGGGGAGTGGGGGTGAACCCGCGCCGCACCGGCCTGCTGCACGTCTTGCGCACGATGGGCGCGGATATCGTCGAGGAAAACAGGCGCGAATCCGGCGGCGAGCGCATCGCCGACCTGATCGTGCGTTCCGCGTCGTTGCGCGGCATCGAGGTGGCGGTCGAACACGTGGCCGACATGATCGACGAATTCCCGATCCTGTTCGTGGCGGCAGCATGCGCGCAAGGCACGACGATGGTCCGCGGCGCCGCGGAACTTCGGGTCAAGGAATCCGACCGCATCGCGGTAATGGCGGCAGGTTTGCGTACGCTGGGCATCGCGGTGGAAGAGGCGCCCGATGGCGCGGTGATCGAAGGCGGCGTCTTGCGCGGCGGCGAGGTCGATGCGGGCGGCGATCATCGCTGCGCGATGGCGTTCGCGGTGGCCGGAGCCGTTGCGAAAGCGCCGGTGCGCATCCGCGATTGCGCCAATGTCGCCACGTCGTTCCCGGGGTTTTCCGAACTGGCCAACGGTTGCGGCATGCAGATCGTGCCCGGTTGAACCGCGGGCGTTCGCGTCTGGATAGAATGCGGGCGCCACTGCGCGAAAACACTTCGCCAGTTCCATGTAATTTATTGATGAGCATTGAAAATGCAACCTGTGATCCCCATCCTGACCATCGATGGCCCGTCCGGCTCGGGCAAGGGCACGATCGCACGCGCGGTGGCCGACAGGCTCGGCTGGCATCTGCTGGATTCCGGCGCGTTGTATCGCGCGGTCGGCTACGCCGCGGGCATGGCCGGGCTGGACCTGTCGGATGCCGAGGCGGTCACGCGCTGCGCGCAATCGGTGAAGATCCGTTTTCGCGATCCCGGGGACGGCGGTGAAACCCGTGTGATCGTCAATGGCCATGACGCCACCGATGAACTGCGCACCGAGACCGCGGGCGCGGCGGCTTCGGCGATCGCGGCGATTCCATCGGTGCGGCAGGCGCTGGTCGACCTGCAACTGTCGTTTCGCAAGCCGCCGGGACTGGTGGCGGACGGCCGCGACATGGGCACGGTGATCTTTCCGGAGGCGCGATACAAGGTGTTTCTCACCGCCTCTGCAGCCGAACGCGCCAAAAGACGCCATAAACAGTTGAAAGACAAGGGGCTGGACGTTACACTAGCCAGCCTTTTGCACGAGATCGAGGCGCGCGATGCACGCGATGCGTCGCGCGCCGTCGCGCCGTTGAAGCCCGCCGCGGATGCGGTCACGGTGGAGACGACGGGCATGCCGATCGAAGAAGTCGTCGCGAAGGTGCTGTCGCTGTTGCGTGCCTGATTGCCGTATCGAAACAATCAAGGCTGCTGTAGCTGCTGTATCTGAAAAGTGCGGTCAGGATGACCGCCTTTTGATCCTCGCGATCATGGATGATCGCAAAAACAAACTTGCGGTCAGGATGACCGCATTGTGATTCTCGCGATCAAGGACGATCGCATAAACAACGGTGCTGACGCACCCCCAACCGGCGGACCGTCGCCAGAGCAAACACCATCCATGAATTTCGAAGGCATCGCGGTCCATTCTTCCCCTGGAACCCTCATGAACGAAAGTTTTGCCGAGCTGTTTGAACAGAGCCAGTCGCTCAACAAGCTGAAACCCGGATCGATCGTGTCCGGCATTGTCGTGGACATCCGTTCCGACGTCGTGGTGATCAACGCGGGCCTGAAATCCGAAGGCATCGTGCCGATCGAGCAATTCCGCGACGAGGACGGAACCCTGGAAATCCACGTCGGCGACGAGGTCAAGGTCGCGCTGGACGCGATCGAGGACGGCTTCGGCGAGACCAAGCTGTCGCGCGAGAAGGCCAAGCGCGCGCTGGTCTGGGACGTGCTGGAAAGCGCCTTCGAGAAAAGCGAGGCCATCACCGGCCGCATTTCCGGCAAGGTCAAGGGCGGCTTCACCGTGGACATCAAGGACGTGCGCGCGTTCCTGCCGGGTTCGCTGGTGGACGTGCGTCCGGTGCGCGACCCGGGCTATCTGGAAGGCAAGGATCTCGAATT
>JAFEEJ010000065.1 GCA_018241145.1 Pseudomonadota bacterium
CACCGTGGTTGCCGCACGCGCTCGTGCCGGCGGCGACGTGGACGTTGCCGGCGTTGATGGTCACGCCGCATGCCATGGTTACAGAACACGCAAACGGCGCGATGGACGGGTCATGGGTGCTGCCTGCATTGTGGTCGATCGGCGCATTGTCTTGTGCGGCAAGGCTGGTGTTTCTGTACACGCGCCTGGCACGCGGCGCGCGACGGGGCGAAAAATCCTGGTTGTCGGCCCTGCATCGAGCCGCGCCTGCGCTGGACTTGCGCCGCGTGCGCGTGCACGCGGATGGCCCCGCCGTGCTGTGGGCGCCGCGCACGCGCATCCTGCTGCCGCCGGATTTCCTGCAACGCTTCGATGCGCCCGCACGTGCGGTGATCCTGCGCCACGAATGCGCGCATGTCGCGCGCGGCGACGCAGCGTGGACGTTGCTGGCCGAACTCGCCTGTGCGCTGCTGTGGTGGCATCCGCTGGCGTGGTTGGCGCTGCCGCGATTCCGCCTCGACATGGAACTCGCATGCGACGCGCGCGTGCTGCGCCAGACTCCCGAACACAGCGCCGATTACGCGCGCACGCTGTTCGACAGCGTGGCGGTGCGGCCGTGTCCGACATTGATTCCCTGGCTCGCCGAGCCGCAACTCAAGGAACGCATCGCCATGATCACACGCATCCAGCCCGGCGCGTTGCGCCGCCGCGCCGGTTTTCTCGCCATTGCCGCAGTCCTGACCGGCGGCTTGTTGATCGCGGGTGGGGAGACGCCGGTGCAGGCCGCCACGCACGCATCGAAGGCGTCGACGCCGCCATCGGTGGATGTGACGGCCAAGAACGCGAATCCGCCGAAATATCCCGAAGAAGCGCTCGTCAACAAGCATCAGGGAATGGTGATCCTCGATGTCACCGTCGATGCTGCGGGCGCCGTCAAGGGCGTGAGCATCGATCCGAAAACCGATGCGCCGTCCGAATTGCAAACCTCGGCGCTCCAGGCGGCAGCGGGCTGGAAATTCAACCCGGGCAGCAAGAACGGCAAACCGGTGGGTGGCGTGGTGCAGGTTCCCGTGAATTTCGCTTTGATTGATGCGGATGCGGCCAACACGTGCCCCGCAGGTGACATTTTCGACGTGCAGACTTCGAAATGTATTCCGGACGCACCCCACTACGTGCCACCGGCCCCCGCGCATTGAGGATGGTTTTGCGAACGCGCGGGCGGCAGCGAACATGGAAGATTCCCTGCCGGGCAGGCCCACGCCTCCAAGCCTCCGTTCCAGTGCGTGCCGGATCAACCCACGACCAAGTCCTCTTGACCGAACTTGCAAGGACGCGGCGGCTCACACCGCCGCGTCTTCGTAGTCGATCTCCCGTGTGCGATCCGCCGTCATCTTCTTCCGCAGCGTCACGGCCACCGGCGTCAGCACGATTGCGACGAAGAAATTGATCGCCAGCGCGATCAGGCCGATGTAGATCGGGCGGTGCGCGCCGGCCTCGAAGACGATCGTGTACACGGGTTTCAGGCCGTTGATCCAGGCGAGTCCGGTGCCCGCGATCATTCCGGCCCCCCAGCCGCACAGCAAGGCGGAAGGCCGCAGCCAGCGGGTGAACAGGCCGCAGATGACGGCCGGGAAGATCTGCAACATCCAGATGCCGCCCAGCAGTTGCAGGTCGATCGCGAATTGCGTCGGCAGCCACAGCACGCAGGCGAGCGCACCGAGTTTCACTGCCAGCGAGACGATCTTGGCGATGCGCGCTTCGGCAGCATCACCGACGTTCGGATCGATGTACGCGCGCCAGATATTGCGCGTCACCAGGTTGGCCGCGCCGATCGACATGATCGCCGCGGGCACCAGCGCGCCCAGCGCAATCGCGGCGAAGCAGAAACCGGCGAACCACGGCGGGAAACTGGCGTTGATCAGCGCCGGCACCGCCATCGAACCGTTCGCCACCTTGATGTGCGCGGCCAGCGCCATGTAGCCGAGCAGCGCGATCAGGCCGAGCAGGAGGCTGTATGCCGGCAGCCACACCGCATTGCGACGGATCACGTTCGCGCTCGATGCGGAAAGCGTGGCCGTGGTCGAATGCGGATACAGGAACAGCGCCATCGCCGAACCCAGGGCCAGCGTCGCGAACGACCAGTATTGATCCGGGTGCAACAACACGCCGGTATCGCCGCCTTTCGCATCGAACGCGGCCTGCGCCTCGCGGAAGATCGCGCCGTAACCGCCGAGTTTCATCGGGATGATCACCACCGCGGCGATCACGGTGATGTAGAGCATCGCGTCCTTGACGAATGCGATCAGCGCCGGCGCGCGCAGGCCGCTGGAATACGTGTACAACGCAAGGATCGCGAACGCGACCAGCAGCGGCGTTTCCTTGCCGAGCGCGTCGGACAGGCCCATCGCCTCGAACACCACTTCCAGGCCCACCAGTTGCAGCGCGATGTACGGCATGGTCGCGAGCACGCCGGTGACTGCCACGGCCAACGCCAGTCCGCGGCTGCCGTAGCGGCCTTCGACGAAATCGGCGGAAGTCACCCAGCCGTGCTTGCGGCAGACGTTCCACAGCCGCGGCATGGTGAGGAACACGATCGGATACACGAACACCGTGTACGGCATCGCGAAGAAGCCGTACGCGCCGACCGCGTACACCAGCGCGGGCACCGCGATCAGCGTGTACGCGGTGTACAGGTCGCCGCCCAGCAGGAACCAGGTCACGAATGAACCGAAACGTCGTCCACCCAATCCCCATTCGTGCAATTGCGAAAGATCGCCGCGCCGCCAGCGCGCGGCGACGAAACCCATCACCGTGACCGCGGCGAAGAAGAACACGAACACGCCGAGCGCGGTCCAGTCGAGCGAAGGCGTTTGTGTCGAGCCTGGAGTCGGCGTCATGCGCGCCTCCCGCGGAACACGATCCACGTCAGCAGCGCGGACAGCACGATCCAGGCGAACATCCAGACGTAGAAGAACGGGAATCCCGCAATCGTCGGTTCGGCGCGGTTGTAGATCGGCACCGCGAGCAGCGCGAGGAAGGGCAGCAGCAGAAGCGGCGGAAGAAACTTGCGCATGGTTCCCTCCCGGTCGGGATCGGTGTGGCATCATACGCGACCTGTCCGTGCCTCCGGATCACGCGCGCATGCCGTACCCCGCTCCGTCGCGAAGAATCCCGTTCCGCGCGCATGCCACCTCGCACCGGTGCGAAACGCGGGCGGCGTGACCATGCCGAGCAACGTTCCCCGCGGACCGCGCGAAATCGGCAAGGCCTTCGTCTGGTCGATGAAGGGCCTGCGCGCGGGCTGGCGGAATGAAGCGTCGTTCCGGCTGGAAGTCTGCCTGTGCGTGATCCTGCTGCCGCTCGGCGTGTGGCTGGGGCAGGGCGCGGCCGAGAAGGCGCTGCTGGGCGGATCGTTGTTGCTGGTGCTGGCGCTGGAACTGCTGAACTCCGCGCTGGAAGCGGTGGTCGACCACGTCTGTCCGGACATCCATCCCTTCGCCGAGCGCGCCAAGGACCTGGGCTCGGCCGCGGTGTTCGTCGGCATGCTCGCGGTGCTGCTGACCTGGGGATTGATCCTCGGCGCGCGCTGGTGACGGCCGCTTGCTTGCAAGCCGTGCCGGGCGCGCTAATCTGCGAAAGTGGCCCGCGCGCGGGCCCCGTCTGCAACGGAGATTCCCCATGACTATCGTGCGTGTGCTGCTGGTGCTGCTGCTCGTGTCGCTGCTGTCGGGTTGCGGATACAACGCGATCCAGCAGAAGGACGAGGCGGTCAAGGCGGCGTGGTCGGAAGTGATCAACCAGTACCAGCGCCGCGCCGACCTGGTGCCGAACCTGGTCAATACCGTCAAGGGTTACGCCGCGCACGAAGAACGCGTGCTCACCGAAGTCACCGATGCGCGCGCGCGGGTCGGGCAGATCCAGATCACGCCGCAGACGCTCAACGATCCGCAGGCGATGGCGCGCTTCCAGGCCGCGCAGGGCGAGTTGAGCGGCGCGCTGTCGCGCCTGATGGCGGTGTCGGAAAATTATCCGAACCTCAAGGCGGACAGCCTGTTCCAGACCCTGCAGGCGCAACTGGAAGGCACCGAGAACCGCATCACCGTGGCGCGCAACCGCTACGTGCAGGCGGTGCAGGACTACAACAGCTACATCCGCCAGTTCCCGCAGAACCTCACCGCCAAGATGTTCGGCTATTCGGTCAAGCCGAATTTCAGCGTCGCCAACGAAGCCGCGATCTCCACCGCGCCGACGGTGCAGTTCGACACCTCGAAACCCGCGTCCGCGGGCAGCGCGCATTGAGCGTAATGATCCTCGCGGTCGCCCGAGTGCTTTTGCCCTCTCCCCTCGGGAGAGGGGGCGAAAAGCGCCGTCTTTTCTCGCCGAAGGTCGCGTGAGGGTACGCGCGTGACGCAAGCATCCATCCTTGGAGCGCATTCCAGTCGGCATCCTTGCCTCCTCCTCAGCTGCTGCACGCGATGCCATCCAAGGCATTGCGTAAGCGCAGCAACTTCGACCCTCACCCGTGCCCCTCTCCCGAGGGGAGGGGGGGTCGTCTTTCGCATATTGATTGCGATCGCATTGGTTTCGTTTTTCTCCGCAGCAGCAGCCCGCGCCGACATCGCCATTCCCGCACTGAAAGCGCGCGTGACGGATCTGACCGGGACGCTCAGCGCGCAGCAGACGCAGCAACTGGAAGGCGAACTGGCGTCGCTGGAACAACGCAAGGGCGCGCAGGTCGTCGTGCTGATGCTGCCGAGCACGCAGCCGGAGGCGATCGAGGACTACGCCACGCGCGTGTTCGATGCCTGGAAGATCGGGCGCAGGCACGTCGACGACGGCGTGCTGGTGATCGTCGCCAAGGACGACCACAAGGTTTACATCGAAACCGGTTACGGACTGGAAGGCGCGATCCCGGATGCGCTCGCCTCGCGCATCATCCGCGAACAGATCGTGCCGAAATTCCGCAGCGACGATTATTTCGGCGGCCTGCAGGATGGCGTCGCCTCGCTCACCAGGCTGATCGACGGCGAGCCGTTGCCCGCGCCGCAATCGCGGCCGCGCAACAAGGGCATCCCGGATTTCTTCCTGGTGATCCTGTTCGCGCTGGTGTGGGCGCGCGGGTTCTTTTCCATGCTGCCGCGCTGGCCGCGCGTGTTCGTGGTCGGCCTCGCGGCCGCGGGCGTGGTGTGGCTGTTCACGCACCTGTGGTGGCTGGCGGTGGCGTGCGGCGTGTTCGGCGGCGCGTTCGGTTACATCGGCCACAGCCTGCGCTTCGCGCGCGGCAGCGGTTACGGCGGATGGGGCGGCGGCGGATCCGGCGGATTCGGCGGCGGCGGCAGTTTCGGTGGCGGTGGTGGCGGTTTCTCCGGCGGCGGTGGCGCCACCGGCGGCGGCGGCGCTTCGGGGAGCTGGTGATGGACGTCATGCGCGGGGTTCGCCATTTGCTGCACGCGCCTGCCAACCGGCGTTTTCCGCCGGAGACGATGGCCGCGATCCAGCAGGCGATCGCCGACGGCGAGCGGCATCACGACGGCGAAATCTGCTTCGTGGTGGAAGCGCGGCTGCCGTTGCGTTCGCTGCTGGCCGGGCATCTCGCGCGTGCCCGCGCCGAGGACCTGTTCGCGCAATTGCGCGTGTGGGACACCGCGCGCAAGACCGGCGTGCTGTTGTACGTGCTGCTGGCCGAACGCGCGATCGAGATCGTGGCCGATCGCGGCGCCGCCGCGCATCTGCCGGCGAACACGTGGGACGTGGTGGCCGAGGCGATGCGCAAGCATTTCCGGCAGGACGACTGGCGCGGCGGAGCCCTGGAAGGCATCAAGGCGGTGAACGCGCTGCTCGCGCGGCACCTGCCGCCGGTGGCCGGCGGCCCCGGCAACGAATTGCCGGACCAGCCGATCGTGTTGTGAGGGCGCATGGCGTTCGCCCTGCGCTCGATCCATGCCGTGTGCGTGAGGATTTTTCCGGAGGAGGCAAACCATGCCGCTGCTGATCGCAGGTCTCGTGATTTTCCTCGGCGCGCATTCGGTGCGCATCTTCGCCGAAGGATGGCGCACGCGGATGGTCGCGCGGATCGGCCTGAAGCGATGGAAGGCGGTGTTCGCGCTGGTTTCGATCGTCGGTTTCGTGTTGCTGGTGATCGGCTTCGGACAGGCGCGGCACACGCCGGAGTTGCTGTATGTTGCGCAGCCCGTGTGGAAGCACTCGAACGCGCTGTTCACGCTGGTCGCGTTCGTGCTGTTCTTCGCCGCGCATGGGCCGGCCAACCATTTCCGCGCATGGCTGCATCACCCGATGGCCGCGGGCACGGCGGTGTGGGCGTTCGGGCATCTGCTCAGCACCGGGTTCGTGCACGACGTGGTGCTGTTCGGCGCGTTCCTGGTGTGGGCGGTCGCCGATTTCATCGCCGGGCGCGTGCGCGACCGCGCCGGCGGCACGGTGTACGCGGCCGGCACGTTGCGCGGCGATGCCGGCACCGTGGTGATCGGCGTGATCGCCTGGGCGCTGTTCGCGTTCCTGCTGCACGGCTGGCTGATCGGCGTGAAACCGTTCGCCTGACGGGAACCCGCCGGTTCGCGGCGCGGCTGGTTGCCGTCCTCCCCGCGCTGGGATGACGGCAGGCGATATCCGGCTCAACCGCGCAGGGCGTTCGTCATTCGTCGCGGCGAGTGGATCGGCGCGCGGCACGACGAACCGCTGCATACGTAGGCTACGCCGCCCTTGCGCGGCTTGCGTTGCGCCAGCACTCCCGCGGGCGCTGCCGCTGCGGACGGGACGAAGAAGACGTCGATCCGCTCGCGATCGACGCCGTTGGCGCGCAACGCTTCTTCCAGCCCGTCGCGCCATTGCGCTTCTTCGGCTTGCGTGCAGCGGATCACCACCTGCGTGCGCGGCGCGTGGAATTCGCGCAGCGCATCCAGCATGGCGGCGCAGGCATCCGGGTGTTCGCGCAGCATCGCGCTGCCGGCGCGCAGGCAGCGTTCGGCCGCATCGAGATAACGCGTCTCGCCGAGCAGGTGGCCGAGCCGCAGCAACGCCTTCGCGGTGACACCGTTGCCGTTCGGCAAGGCTTCGTCCATGAAGGTCAGCGGATTGTGCAGCGGCGTGCCGTGCGCGGCCGCGGCGAAGCGGAACGCGCCGTTGCGTCCGTCCTCGAACCGGTCCAGCAGCGCGTCGGCCAGCGCGACCGCCCACGCGAGGTCGTCGTCGCGCCAGCGGATTTGCAGCAGTTCCAGCAGCGCGTCCAGCAGGAAGGCGTGGTCGTCGAGGAAGCCCGGGATGCGCGCGTCCGCGTCGGCAACGGCGTTGGCGTACAACGTGCCGTCGATCCATGCGCCCGCGCGCAGCGCCGCCAGCGCGTGTTCGGCGAGCTGCGCGAATTCGGGCCGGCGCAGCGCACGCGCCGCGCACGCAAGGCCGGAAATCGTCAAGGCGTTCCAGGCGGTCAGGATCTTGTCGTCGGTGGCGGGCCGTGCGCGCCGCGCGCGCGCGTCGAACAACTTCAGGCGCGCACGGTTGAGCAGCCTCAGGACATCCCGGCCGGGACGCGCCATCGCCTGCGCGATCGCATCGAACGTCCGCGCCTTGACCAGGTGCCAGGCGCGCCCCTCGTAATTGGGTTCCGCATCCAGGCCGTAGCCGGCCGCGATCACGGCGAACTCGTCGTCGTCCAGGATCTCGCGCAGTTGTTCGCGCGTCCACAAATAGAATGCGCCCTCTTCGAGACGGCCTTGCGCGCCTTCGCTGTCGGCATCCAGCGCGCTGAAGAATGCGCCATTCGGCGCGATCATTTCGCGGCGCAACCATTCCACGATGCCGGTCGCGGCCTGCCGGCAGGCCGGTTCATCGAACGCGACCGCCGCGCGCGCGTAAAGCCGCAACAGTTGCGCGTTGTCGTAGAGCATCTTCTCGAAGTGCGGAATCGTCCACGCCGCGTCCACGCAATAACGGAAGAAACCGCCGCCCAGGTGATCCTGCAGGCCGCGCGCGGCCATGGCGCGCAGAGTGAACCCCGCCATCTCCCGCGCCTGCGGTTCGCCCTCCGCATCCAGCAGCAGCGACCACTCGCCTGCGTGCGGGAATTTCGGCGCGCCGCGCGTGCCGCCGTGTTCCGGGTCGAAGCGCGCGCCGATGCGCCGGATCGCCAGTCCCGCCAGCGAGGATTCCGGGATGTCGCCGGCCGCGACGTTGCCCGCGCGCGCCAGCCAGTCGCGCAGCCGGTCGTTCTGGCCGCGCAGTTCGTCGCGGTGCGTGTCGAAGTATTCGCGCACGCGCAGCAGCAGTTCGCCGAAACCCGGCAGGCCGTGGCGCGGCGACGGCGGAAAATAGGTGCCGGCGAAGAAGGGCGTGAGGTCCTGCGGATCGAGGAACACCGTCAACGGCCAGCCCCCGCCGCGGCCGCTCAGCGCCTGGTGTGCGAGCTGATAGACGCGATCGAGATCGGGACGCTCCTCGCGATCGAGCTTGATGTTGACGAAGCGCGCATTCATCGCGCGCGCGATGGCATCGTCCTCGAAACTCTCGTGCGCCATCACGTGGCACCAATGGCACGCGCTGTAGCCGATCGACAGCAGGATCGGCGTGTCGCCGCGTCTGGCATGTTCCAGCGTGGCGGCGTTCCATTCCTGCCAGTGCACCGGATTGCCGGCGTGCTGGCGCAGGTAGGGGCTGGAAGCGTGGGCGAGTTCGTTGCGCATGGCGATGACAGCGTGCGGCGCCATAATAACCGCGCCGAAAAA
>JAFEEJ010000066.1 GCA_018241145.1 Pseudomonadota bacterium
CGTGATCACCAGCGGTTCGAGGCCGGACAGGCGGGTGTGGCGGGAAACGATGGTCATGGGCAGCGAATTTTCAGCCATCGTCATTCCGGGTTCCATCGCCAACGAAGTTGGCGATGGCCCCGGAATGACGGGAATTGGAGATCGGGTTCCTTGTCATGCCGCGGCTTCAAGTGATTTTGGAAGTTTGCGGGGCGTGACGCCACGGACCGCTTCGGCGATCGCGGCGATGTGCGCGGGCGTGGTGCCGCAGCAGCCGCCGACCAGATTCAGGAAACCGGAGCGCGCGAACTCGCCAAGCATCGCGGCCATTTCCCGCGGGGTTTCGTCGTAGCCGCCGAAGGCGTTGGGCAGGCCGGCGTTGGGATGCGCGCTGACGCGGCAGTCCGCCACGCGCGCCAGCGTTTCGATGTGTTCGCGCATGTCCTTCGCGCCCAGCGCGCAGTTCAGGCCCACGCTCAACGGGTGCGCGTGCGCCACCGAATACCAGAAAGCCTCCGCGGTCTGGCCGGACAACGTGCGTCCGGAGCGGTCGGTGATGGTGCCGGAAATCATGATCGGCAGTCGCCCACCGATCTCGTCGAACGCGCGCGCGATGCCGAACAGCGCGGCCTTCGCGTTCAGCGTATCGAAGATGGTTTCCACCATCAGCATGTCCGCACCGCCTTCGATCAGCCCGTGCGCGGCGTCGGCGTAGGCGGCTTCGAGCTCGTCGAAATCCACGTTGCGGAAGCCCGGATTGTTGACGTCCGGCGACAGCGACGCGGTGCGGCTGGTCGGGCCGAGCACGCCGATGACGAAACGCGGGCGGTCCGGCGATTCGCGTTGCACTTCGTCGCACGCTGCGCGTGCCAGTTTCGCGCCCTCGCGATTCAACTCGCGCACCAGATGTTGCAAGCCGTAATCGGCCTGGCTGATCGAGGTCGAATTGAAGGTATTGGTCTCGACCATGTCGGCGCCGGCGCGCAGGTACGCCGAATGCACGTCACGGATCAGGTGCGGTTGCGTCAGCGACAGCAGGTCGTTGTTGCCGCGCAGGTCGCGCGCGCAGCCGCCCGCATGCGCGTGTTCGCCCTGGTGCTCGTGCCGGTGGCCGGCGTCGCAACCGGCGGCGAAGCGTTCGCCGCGATAGCCGTGTTCGTCCAGCGCGTGAGCCTGCAGCATCGTGCCCATCGCGCCGTCCAGCACGAGGATATGTTGCGAAAGCGCCTGTTCCAGTCGGGCGACGCGATCGGGGTGCAGCCAGGGCAGCGTGTTCATGTCGGTTTCCTCGCCAGCAAGCTCAACACTTCGAAATGCGGCGGACGCGCTTCGCGCGACACCTTCGCGCAATGCAGTACCTCCAGCCCGGCCTTGCGCGCGAACCCGGTCAGCTCTTCGCGCCTGAAGCCGAGGTTGCGATGGTCGAACGGCGCGATCGCGGCCTTGTGCGCGTGTTTCGCCAGTGTCGCGGCCAGCAGCCGCCCGCCGGGCTTCAGCACGCGCGCGGCTTCGGCCACGGCTTGCGCGGGTTGTCCGCTGTAGGTGAGGGCATGCATCATCAGCACAAGATCGAAGCGGCGTTTGCCGAGGTCGAGCGCGTGCATGTCGCCTTCGACCACTTCCACGTTGCGGAACGGTTCCAGGCGTTCGCGCGCCGCGGCAACGACGCGCTCGCTGGAATCCACGCATACGATCGAATGCGCGTGCGGCGCCAGCAATTCGGCCAGCACGCCGTCGCCGGATGCGATGTCGAGCACGTCGCCCGTTTCCAGCAATTGCAACAGGGTGCGCGCCAGCGTTTCCCAGGTGCGACCCGGCGAATAATGCCGCTCCATGTCGCCGGCCACGCTGTCGGCCCAGCCGCGTTCGCGCGCGCGCCGCGCGAGCACGTTCGGCAGGCGTTGCGCGTCGGCTTCGAGCAGGGCATCGTCCACGCCGTTTTCGAGCGCTTCCAACCACTCGCCCGGGCCCTCGGGGTCGCTGTCGTTGCTGCGGTAGTAGGCCGACACGCCGGCGCGGCGATCGCGCACCAGCCCCGCTTCCTTCAATTTGGCCAGGTGCGTGGACACGCGCGGTTGCGCCAGCCCGAGCACCGAGGAAAGCTCCGCCACCGTCAATTCCTCGCGCCGCAGCAGCGCCAGCAGCCGCATCCGCGTGGGATCCGACAACAGCCGCAACAGCGCGGTGGCCTCGCTCAGGTCGAACATCGGGTGCGCCGGGCTCCGTCCGGTCAATATGTATCTTTATATCAGGATAGAAAGATAAATCCAATCGGCCTGCGCTGCAGCCTACGTCTGGAGGCAGGCGCGGCTGAGCTTGGGCGGCGCTCGCGCTGCACTTCTCGCCTTGGGCGCGTACCGAAACGTGCGCGTTGGACGCGCGCCGACCAATGCGCATCCGGGTACCGATGCGGAGCCATTTTTCCTGAAGCC
Organism: Pseudomonadota bacterium; assembly: GCA_018241145.1. Classification (GTDB taxonomy): domain Bacteria; phylum Pseudomonadota; class Gammaproteobacteria; order Xanthomonadales; family Rhodanobacteraceae; genus 66-474. The sequence continues at coordinate 2,412 of JAFEEJ010000066.1, forward strand.
CGCGCCCGTGACGGCCGGCTGTCCGGACAGTCTGCAAGCGCCGCCGCGACCGACAGGCACGGCAGATTGCCGTTGATCGTGTTCCTGCATGGCTCCGGGAAAACGGCGACCACAACGAGGATCGGATCACGGGCGGCGCCGGTGGCGTGGGTATCCGGATTCGATCGGTTCGGCCGCTGCGCCGAACCGGGTCACGCGTCAATGATCTGCCGCGTCGCGAAGGAAGATCGTTGCGTAGCGGCGTTCGTGATCGCGGCGATGGCGTGAATAGGGTTCCAGCCCGGTGGCGAAGTACGGATAGCGCGGGCCCAGCACCAATCGGCTTTCCTCGTGGATGCGTTCCAGCGCGAATGTCATTGGCGACAGTCGATGCCGGTGCGAGAGCCGTGCGCGCATGTCGATATCCATGCCGGATACGAACAAGGCCGCGCGCGGCTTCAGCAGCGCGACGGCATTGTCGAAAAGGCGGCGCGCCAGCGGACGCCGGAGATTGCACATCACGTTCTGGGCAAACACGATATCTGCGTGAGCCATCGTTTCGCGGGCGCAAGGCCTCGTCGCATCCGCAACGAGAAAACGGACCCTTTCGGCGATTGCCGGCTTGACGATCCAGAGGGCATCCGCCACATCGAACGTCTGCTCGAGAAAATCGGACGTGATCAGGGGATTGCCAAGCACCTGCCTGGCCGTGTAGGTCGCGGAGCGCGCAGATGCCAGCACCGCGTCATCGATGTCGTAGCCGTCAATCGTGACGGCTTGCTCCGGTTTCCTTGCCAGCAGCGCGGATGAAATCGTGTATGGTTCCATGCCTGTCGAGCATCCCAGCACGATCACCCGCAGCGCGGTTCCATGCAGGTTCGGGGCGAGGAAATCCAGAACGGGACCGCACAGCGCTTCGTACTGGGACGGCAGGCGCAGGAACTGCGTGAA
>JAFEEJ010000067.1 GCA_018241145.1 Pseudomonadota bacterium
CGCTGGCTTCGAGGCTGGCCTTGGCGAGTCCCATCACATTGTAACTGGCGAGAGCGCGTTCGGCGCCGAGATATGTCAAAGTGAGTATGGCGCCGTTGCGCCCGCGCATCAGCGGCCGTGCCGCCTTGGCCATGGCCGAAAGGCTGTAGGCCGAAATGTCGTGCGCGATGCGGAAGCTGTCCCGGTTGAGCCCCTCGAGGAATTCCCCGGCCAGCGCCTCGCGTGGCGCAAAGCCGATCGAATGGACGAGAATATCCAGTTCGTTCCAATGCTTGCCAAGGCTTTTGAACAAGGTTTCGATGTCCTCGTCGCGGCCCACGTCGCAGGGCAGCACGAGATCGGAACCGAACGCCGCGGCCGCCTCATCGACGCGGGCCTTCAGTTTCTCGTCGACATAGGTGAAGGCCAGTTGCGCGCCTTCGCGATGCATGGCGCTGGCTATGCCCCAGGCGATCGAACGGTTGCTGAGGATGCCGGTGATCAGCGCACGCTTGCCTTGCAGGAAACCCATGCTCGCGTTCTCCATGGCGGGGTCGAGAAGATGCGACCGCGGTGTGTCCGCGGATTGTAAGCGATGCCGCGGAAATCAGTCGGGCTGCGAGACCAGCAGCGATTGCCCGGGCTTCAGCTGGTCGCTGGCGAGCGCATTCCACAGCCGCAGCTGGGACGGACTCACGTTGTAGCGGCGCGCGATGCTCCACAGGGATTCGCCGCGCGCCACGCGATGTCGCGACACGTGCATGGAATGGTCCGCGGGAGGCGCGTCCGCAGACGGGGTTTGCTTCGAAGGCGGATCGACGTTGGCGGACGGCGACGAAACCGGAGCCGGCCCGGCCGGGGCCACGGACGCCACCAGGTTCCGGTACCTGTCGATCCTGGTCGGTGCCGTGTCGCGGGCGTCCATGGCGTCGGCCAGGCGTTCGGCGTACGCCTGTGGCAGCAGCAGGTGGTGCGGCGCATTGTCCGGCATGCGTGCACTCCGGTATCCCGGATTGAGATCGTGCAGCCGGTCCGGTGAAAGGTCGGCGAGGCGCGCCGCGAGCGCCAGTTCCATGGGTTGCGGCAGCACGACCAGCGTCAATCCGTCATCGCGCTCCGCAGGCGGCAAGCTCACGTTGAATTTCTCCGGGTCTCGCACGATGCAGGCCATGGCGATCAGCTTGGCGAGATGGTCGTGCGTGACGCCCGAAACCGGCAGGCGCCGCGCATCCACATTTTCCCCGCGCTGCTCGACGAGGCCCGTGATCTTGTATTCGCCCGCGTTGAAGGCCATGTCCGCCAGGCGCCAGTCGTGCAGCTCATCGTGGTATTTCTTCAGCATCGCCAGCACGGCTTCCGTGGAAGCCACCGGATCGAGCCTGCCGTCGTATTCGCGGTTGATCTGCAAGCCGAGCGACCGCGCCGTGCGCGGCATGATCTGCCACATGCCGGCGGGATCGCCGTGCCGGCCGGGTTCGGATGGGTTGTAACTGCTTTCCACCATCGGCAGCAATGCGAATTCCCCCGGCACGCCGGCGCGTTCCGCGGCCGCCTGCACCCAGCCGAGCATGGGCTGCGCGGCGGCGAGCTGCGCGCTGAAACGGGCAGGATCGTGCGTCAATTTTTTCGCCCACGACCGCGCATCGGGTTCCCCGCAATCGTCGAGCACGAAACTGGATCGCAACTTCGCCCACAAATCGGGCGCCGCCGTCGCGGGCATCGGCGCGAGAACGGGCGCCGGCGTGGCGGGAGCGGGAATCGCCACGGAAACGGGCGCGCGCGCGACGGGCTGCACCGCGCACGCGCCGAGCAGGCTCGCGAGGCCGGCGATGACGCCGAACTTGAAGACGCGCGCGTTCATGCGCGGAATGCATCCTTCGCGGCGCGCAACGCTGCGAAGCGCGCAACACGGTTTTCTTTCGGCTGCCCCTCGCGCGCGGGCAGGGCATCGATGCGGAGGAAAGGATTGGCGGCCCGTTCCTCGGCGATCGACGACGGCAAGGTCGGGTTCCCCGCCTGCCGCAGCGCGCGGGCCTGCCGCATGCGTGCCTGCAACGCGTCGTTTGCCGGTTCGACCTGTTCGGCGAACGCGGCATTGGCGAGCGTGTATTCATGGCCGCAACAGACGCGGGTATCGCCGGGCAACGCGGCCAGGCGATCCAGCGAAGCCAGCAGTTGCGACGGCGTCCCCTCGAATATGCGTCCGCAACCGAGGCTGAAAAGCGTGTCGCCGCAGAACAGCATTCCGCCGCCGCAATAGGCGATGTGCGTTCGCGTGTGTCCCGGTACTTCCATGACCGTGAACCGCGCCGCTGGTGCGTCGAACTCCACCACGTCGCCCTCGGCGACGCGGCGGTGGGCGATCGGGATGCGCCCGTCGACCGGCGCGCAGACTTGCGTGCGCGGATGCTCTTCCAGCAGCCTGCCGATGCCGCCGATATGATCCGGATGGTGGTGCGTCACGAGGATCGCCGACAGTTCCAACCCCAGTTCGTCGAGCGCGTCCAGTACCGGTGCCGCCTCGCCGGGATCGACGACGAGCGCCTTGCCGCCCGATGCGTCGGACAACATCCACATGTAGTTGTCGATCAATGCGGGCAGGGGGGTCAGCGACGGCACGCGCGGTCCCGGAACGGGCAAAAGTCCGGAATGTAGCAGTGCGTTTTTCCTCCGGGGTTAGGGGTCTGTTAACGTGCGACCGCCGATCGCGGACAATATGCCGCGATCCGACCGCGTTCTCATTTTTCGCCTACGCCATTCACGCATGCCACTCGCCGTCGACCATTTGCTGCGCGATCCGGTGTTTGCCGCGCTGACCCGGCGCGTGCAGGCGGAAACGCTTGCGCGATTGAACGGCATCACGGGTACGCACGGCCTGCTGCTGGATGCCGTCGGCGGGTTTTCGCTGGAGGCGGCGGGGCTGGGACGCTGGGCGACGCTGGCGCCGGGTGGCGCCGGCGAATTCAAGGGTCCGCTGCGCGCGCAAGCCGCGGCGCTGCCGTTTTGCGACAGCAGTTTCGGTGCGGTGGTGCTGCGGCATCTGGGCGGTGCGGCTTTTCATCCTGCGTTGCTGGCGCAGGAAGCCGCGCGCGTGCTGGCGCCGCACGGCCGCCTGATCGTGATCGAATGCCACCCGTTTTCCGCGTGGCGGCCGTCGGGAAAGCATGCGGATTCCGGATTGCACGCGGTCGCGCCCCGCCAATGGAAAAAGGCATTGCGGCGCGCGGGATTGGGCGTGGGCGGGTTCGCTCGCTGCGGCGTCACGTGGCCCGGCGATGCGGTTCCGCACTGGCTGGAACGCGCCGCCGGGGCCGTCTGGATGCTCGACGCGCGCAAGCGCAATGACACGCCCTACGTGCAACGCGTGCAGCCGCGGCGCGCACGCGCCTTGCCGGAGCAGGCGCCGTGGATGCCCGGCGCCAGACGATCGAGCCCATGAACGATTCGCGCGTGCAGGTCTTCACCGACGGCGCCTGCCTCGGCAATCCGGGGCCGGGCGGATGGGCGGCGCTGTTGCGCCATGGATCGCGCGAGAAACTGCTCGCCGGCGGGGAAAGGGAAACCACCAACAACCGCATGGAACTGTATGCGGCGATCGCGGGACTCGAAGCGATGAACCGCGCCTGCGACATCGTGCTCGTGACGGATTCGCAGTACGTGCGCCGCGGCATCGAGGAATGGCTGCCGCGCTGGCGCGCCAATGGCTGGAAGACCGCCGACAGGCAACCGGTGAAAAACCGGGATCTGTGGGAACGCCTGGCAACGGCCTCGGCGCGGCATCGGGTAAGCTGGCGCTGGGTGCGAGGCCATGCGGGCCATGTCGAGAACGAGATCGTGGATCGCGCCGCGCGCGCCGAGGCGGAAAAAATGCAGGGAGAGGACTAGACGTGCGTCGCATCGTGCTCGACACCGAAACCACCGGCCTCGAAGCCGGGCGCGGCCATCGCATCATCGAAATCGGTTGCGTGGAATTGGTGGAACGCACGCCCACCGGCCGCAGCTTCCACCGGTATCTCGATCCCGGGCGCGCCAGTGAAGCCGGCGCGCTTGCGGTGCACGGCCTCACCGACGAATTCCTTGCCGGCAAGCCGCGTTTTGCCGAGATCGTGGACGAGTGGCTCGATTTCATCCGCGGCGCCGAGTTGCTGATCCACAACGCGGCCTTCGATGTCGGGTTCCTGGATGCGGAACTGGCGCTGGCGGGGCCGCAATACGGCAGCGTCGCCGGATACGCGCAGATCGTGGATACCTTGTCGCTGGCGCGCGAAAAGTACCCCGGCCAGAAGAACACCCTGGACGCGCTGTGCAAGCGGCTGGGGGTGGACAACACCCATCGGGAACTGCACGGCGCGCTGCTCGATGCACGCTTGCTGACGGAAGTGTGGCTGGCGATGACCGCCGGTCAGAGCGCCATGGATTTCACGATCGAGCCGTCCGATGCCGCGAACGTCGAGCGGCGTGACGAGTCGCCCGCGGAAGCCGGGATCCGGGTCCTGCGCGCCGATCCGGAGGCGCAGGCCGCGCACGCAGCGAGGCTGGCGGCGCTGGATGCGCACCGCACCGGCGGCAGCCTGTGGCACAGGATCGAAAACGAAGCCGCCGAAGCGGCCGGTTCAGCGCACGCGCACCAGTAGCACGGTGATGTTGTCGCTGCCGCCGGCGTCGAGCGCCGCCAGCACCAGATGCTCCACGCATTCCTGCGCCGCCAGCTCTTCGCGCGCGAGCACGCCCGCGATCGCCGCGTCGTCGACTTCCTCGGTCAGTCCGTCGCTGCACAGCAGGAATTGCATGCCCGGTTCGAGCGTGCCGCGCCGCGACTCCACGTGCAGTTCCTGCGGTGACGTGACGCCGAGCGCCTGCGTCACCATGTTGCGGTGCGGATGGTTGCGCGCCTGCTCCGCGCTGATCGCGCCCTTCGCCACCAGTTCCTGCACGTAGGAATGATCCTGCGAAAGTTGCCGCAGCGCGCCGTCCTGCCACAGGTACACGCGGCTGTCGCCGACCCACGTCACTTCGTATTCCCGGTCGTGCACATGCAGCGCGGCGATGGTGGTGCCCATCGGCAACGCTTCGCGGTGGCGTTGCGACATCGCGATGATGGCCGCATCCGCGCGGCGCACCGCATCCGCCAGATCGTTCCCGGCAGAGCATTCCCGCACCAGCGCGTCGCGCGCCACCGCGCTCGCCACTTCACCGTGTTCGTGGCCGCCCATGCCGTCGGCCACCAGCCACAGGCCCAGCGCGGCGTCCGCCCAGTAGGTGTCCTCGTTGTGGGCGCGGCGCAGGCCGACGTGGGTGGCGTGTCCGAATTCGATCATGGTCCATCCGGCTGCGGCGGGACGCGGTCGCGCGGAAAGTAGCATGGAAGGGAGAACGCGATGGCGTTGGCGGAGAGGGTGGGATTCGAACCCACGTTACGGTAAAACCGTAAACCGGATTTCGAATCCGGCGCATTCGACCACTCTGCCACCTCTCCGCATGGTGAAGCTCTGATGCAGCGATCCATCCATGGAGTGCATTCCAGTCGACGTCCTGTCTCCTCCTCAACCCTCGCGCGCGATGCCTCGGGGCATCGCGCAGGCGCTCGGGCTTCGACCA
>JAFEEJ010000068.1 GCA_018241145.1 Pseudomonadota bacterium
CGGCAAGCTCAAGCGCCAGCGCTCGCGCGACTGGGGTGAGGATTGACCGCCGCCGCGCCGATCCTGCATGCGCCGCTGCCGGCGCGATTGCCGCCGCGCGTGCCGCAATTCCCGGATCGCGCCTGGCGGCGTTTTTTCCGGGGCTGCATCCAGTACAGCGGCTGGCGGCTGGAAGGCGAATTGCCGGACATCCCGCGCGCGGTGGTGATCGCCGCGCCGCATTCGTCGTGGTGGGACGGCGTGTGGGGACTGCTGTTCAAGATCGCGCTGGGCATGGACATCTCCTTCATGGCCAAGCGCGAATTGTTCGCGTGGCCGCTGGGGCCGCTGCTGCGCAGGCTCGGCGGCATTCCGATCGGGCGCCACGCGGCGCACGGCGTGGTCGAGCAGATGCGCGAGCGTTTTCGCAGTCGCGACAGGCTGTGGCTGGGCATCGAACCGGAAGGCACGCGCAAGCGCGTGGAAAAATGGAAGAGCGGCTTCTGGCACATCGCGCGCAGCGCGGGCGTGCCGATCATCCCGTTGTATTTCGATTATCCGCGCAAGGTCATCGGCATCGGCCCGGTCTTCCAGCCGACCGCCGACCGGGAAGCCGACATCGCCGCTTTGCGCGCGTTCTACGCGCCGCACCGGGGCAAGCATCGCGGGGTTTGACGATGCCATGGGTGCGCATGGCGGAAAGCCGAGCCGGCCCGGCAAGAATTTTCGCTTGCCTGCTTGCGGGATGAGCGAAGGGTGGCGACTGCCCACGCCTGAATGTGCGCCAACGGGCGGGTTCGCGTAAGCGTCCCGAAAGGCGCACTGCCTACAGTGCTCCCGTCGAAAGTCTGGAAGCCGCGGTGAACGATTGGACCATCCTGTGTGATTTCGACGGCACCATCGCCGTCGAGGACGTCACCGACTCCCTGCTCGAACGCTACGCGCATCCCGACTGGCAGCGGCTCGAACGCGACTGGCGCGAAGGCCGCATCGGTTCGGCGCAATGCATGGCGGGGCAGGTGGCGTTGCTGGACGCGTCGCCCGAAGAAATCGACGCGATGCTGTTCACGCTGCGCATCGATCCCGCCTTCCCGGAATTCGTGGACGCCGTCCACGCCGCCGGCCTGGACCTGCGCGTGATCAGCGATGGACTGGATTACGCCATCCGATCGATCCTGTGCCGCCATGGCCTCGCGCATTTGCCGGTGCAGGCCAACCATCTGGTGCAGACCGGCCCGCGATCCTGGAAGCTCGAAACGCCGTTCCTGGACCCGCTCTGCCGCGTCAACAGCGGGCATTGCAAATGCGCCAGCGCGGCGCATGCCCGCCGTGCCGACGAAGCCGTGCTGCTGATCGGCGACGGCGCCTCCGACTTCTGCGTGGCGACCGAAGCGGATTACGTATTCGCCAAGCACCGCCTGATCGAACACTGCCGCCACGCCGACATCCCGCACGCATCGATCGTCGGTTTCGCCGATGCGGTCGGGCTCCTGCCTGCGCTGCTCGCCGGCAGATTGCATGTGCCGCGGCGTGCGATCTCCGCACTTTCCTCCTGACCCATCCGGAACCCCTGCAATGAATGCCATGATCCGACCGGTGCCATCCGCCGATGCCCGCGTGTCCGATGCATCCCTGCTGCAGGACGAAGCGCGTTACTGCTCGTTCGGCGACACCGTGCATTATTCCGAGCTGCCGAAGATATTCGCGCATTGCGACGGAAGTTGGTTGTACGACGCGGCCGGCACGCCGTTCCTCGACCTGCAGATGTGGTATTCGGCCTGCAACTTCGGTTACGCCAACCCGCGTTTGAACGCCGCGCTGAAGAAACAGATCGACACGCTGCCGCAACTCGCCAGCCAGTACCTGCATCCGACCCGGATCGAACTCGCGAAACGCATCGCGCTGGATGCGGAAAGGAAATGGGGCCTGCTCGGCCGCGTGCACTTCAACGTCGGCGGTTCGCAGTCGATCGAGGATTCCCTGAAACTGGTGCGCAACATCAGCGGTGGCAAGGGCCTGATGTTCGCGTTCGAGGGCGGTTACCACGGCCGCACGCTGGGCGCATCGGCGATCACGTCCAGCTACCGCTACCGCCGCCGCTACGGGCATTTCGATCGCGCGCAGTTCATCGAATTCCCCTACCACTTCCGCGGCCCCAAGGGCATGTCGAAGGAGGAATACGGCGAGCATTGCGTGGCGAAATTCGCGCGTCTGTTCGAGACCGAATACAACGGCGTGTGGGATCCGAAGGCGCAGGCGTGCGAATACGCCGCGTTCTACGTCGAGCCGATCCAGGGCACCGGCGGCTACGTGATCCCGCCGATGAATTTCTTCACCGGCCTGAAGAAGGTGCTGGACCAATACGGCATCCTGCTGGTCGTCGACGAAATCCAGATGGGCTTCTTCCGCACCGGCAAGTTGTGGGCGATCGAACATTTCGGCGTCCAGCCCGATGTGCTGGTGTTCGGCAAGGCGCTCACCAACGGGCTCAATCCGCTGGCCGGCATCTGGGCGCGCGAGGAACTGATCAACCCGCAGGTATTCCCGCCCGGTTCCACGCATTCCACTTTTTCCTCCAATCCGCTCGGCACCGCGGTCGGCCTGGAAACCATGAAGATGCTGGCGGAGACCGACTACGAGACGATGGTGATGAAGAAGGGCGCGCATTTCCTCGAGGGCCTGCGCGACCTGCAAAAACGCCATCCGGAAATCGGCGACGTCGACGGACTCGGCCTCGCGCTGCGCGCGGAGATCTGCGAAGCGGACGGCTACACGCCCAACAAGGCCCTGCTCGATCGCATGGTCGACTTGGGCCTGGCCGGCGCGCTGGAACATCGGGGGAAAAAGATCGGCCTGGTGCTCGATGTCGGCGGCTACTGCAAGAACGTGATCACGTTCGCTCCGTCCCTGCATATCAGCGAGGAAGAAATCGATCTCGGCATCGCGTTGCTGGACCAGCTGCTGTCCAAAGCCAAGCGCGTTTGACCGCCGCGCGCACGGGCGAACCGCTCGCCGTAACGGATTCCTAATCCCGCGCACTCGCGCCGGCGTTAGGCTGTGCGTCCGCTCCGCGCTCGCCGGAGTGAGCACGAGGCCCGCCATGTCCCTGCACGAAAGCATCCTCGACACCATCGGCGGCACGCCGATCGTCAAGCTGCACCGTATCGCGCCCGCGCACGTCACGCTGTACGCCAAGGTCGAATCGTTCAATCCGGGGGGCTCGGTCAAGGATCGCCTGGCCATCGCGGTGATCCTCGATGCGGAACAACGCGGCGCGTTGAAACCGGGCCAGACCGTGGTCGAGGCGACTTCCGGCAATACCGGCGTGGCGCTGGCAATGGTGTGTGCCGCGCGCGGCTACCCGTTCGTGGCGGTAATGGCCGATTCGTTCTCGATCGAGCGGCGCAAGCTGATGCGTGCCTACGGCGCGAAGGTGATCCTCACGCCCGCGGCCGATCGCAGTGGCGGCATGGTGCGCAAGGCCGAGGAGCTGGCGAAGCGGCACGGCTGGTTCCTGACGCGCCAGTTCGAGAACGATGCCAACCCGGCCTGGCACCGCAACACCACCGGTCCGGAAATCCTGCGCGATTTCGCCGGCCACAGACTCGATTATTTCGTCAGCGGCTGGGGCACCGGCGGCACGCTCACCGGCGCGGGCGAAATGCTGAAACTCGCGCGCCCGAACTTGAAAGTGATCGCCACCGAACCCGCCAATGCGTCGCTGCTCGCGGGCGGTGAATGGCATCCGCACAAGATCCAGGGCTGGACGCCGGATTTCCTGCCCGCCGTGCTGAGCCGCACCATCGCCGACGAAATCATTCCGATCGACGAAGTGCTGGCGCGCGACACCGCGCGCCGCCTGGCGCAGGAAGAAGGCATCTTCTGCGGCATCTCCTCAGGCGCCACCGTCGCCGCCGCGCTGGAAGTGGCGAAGAAAGCGCCGCAAGGTTCCGTGCTGCTCGCGATGCTGCCCGACACCGGCGAGCGCTATCTCTCGACGTTCCTGTTCGAGGGCGTCAACGAAGGATCGGACGACGAGTGGGTGAGCCAACTCGCTTAGCCGATGCCTTGAATGGCGTCGGCTGAGTTGGCGAACGCCCGAGGCATGACGCCGAGGGCGGGGTTGCTTGGCGAGCGCAGGACGCGAGCCTGGCAACGCGCAGTCGTCGCGCAATTCGCACTTTTTGCCCGTCATTCCTGATGCCGCGCAAGCGGCGATCCGGAATCTGCCTTGGTAGCCTGGAGGCAGCGAATCAACCCGGGACGTTTTGCACGGATGCCCCGGATTCCGGCGCAATGCGCCTTCATCCGGGCTGCGCCAGGAACGCTGATGCGATCCATGGGGTCGAAGGATGACCCTCATCCGGATCATCCGCCATGCACCGCCCTCTGTTCGTGCTGCTTGCCCTGTTCTCCGCCGCGAGCGTGACGCTCGCGAAACCGCCGCTTGCAGCGGCCGCCACGGAGGACGATCTCGGCCAATGCCTGATCCGCTCGACCACGCCTGCCGATCGCAAGGTGCTCACGCAATGGGCGTTCGCCACGCTGGCGCTCGATCCGGACGTGGCGCCGCTGGCGGCGATCAGTCCCGCGCAGCGCGAATCCATCAACCAGCAAACCGGCAGCGTTGTCACGTCGTTATTGACGGATGCCTGTCCCGCGCAGGCGCAGCGCGCGTTCGCGAACGGCGGCCCGCAAGCGATCCAGAGCGCGTTCGAAACCTGGGGCCAGTGGGCAATCACCGGCGTGGCTTCCGAACCGCACGTAATGCAGGGCATGGCCGGCCTGCTGCAGTACATCGACATCGGCAAGCTGATGATGCTGGCGCCTTTGGGTGGCGGTTTGGCAAACTTGACGCCTTCAGGCCGCCGCTCCTAGCATCCAGCAGTTATTCGCTTGGGGAGCGAA
>JAFEEJ010000069.1 GCA_018241145.1 Pseudomonadota bacterium
AGGACACGCCGGAAGTCAGCCGGCGCAATCTCGCCGCGGTACGCAAACTGCTGCGCGCCACGTAAACTGGCGCGATGACCGCATCGACGCTGCACATCGCCACACGCAAGAGCCCGCTGGCGCTGTGGCAGGCAGGGCATGTCGCGACGCGGTTGCGCGCGGCGCACGCGGGCCTGCGGGTCGAACTGGTGCCGCTGTCCACCCGCGGCGACGAGGTGCTGGATCGTTCGCTCGCCGCGATCGGCGGCAAGGGCCTGTTCCTCAAGGAACTGGAAAATGCGCTCGCGGACGATCGGGCCGACATCGCGGTGCATTCGCTGAAGGACATGCCGGCGAATCTGGAAACGGGGTTCGCGATCGGCGCCGTGCTGGCGCGCGGCGACGCAGCCGACGCCTTCGTCAGCAACGATTTCGCGTCACTGCAGGCGTTGCCGCACGGCGCGCGCGTGGGCACGTCGTCGTTGCGCCGCGCCGCGCAGTTGCGCGCGCAGCGCCCCGACCTGGAAATCGCCGACCTGCGTGGCAACGTCGGTACGCGCCTGGCGAAACTGGATGCCGGCGGCTATGCAGCCATCGTGCTTGCGGCCGCAGGGTTGCAACGCCTCGACCTGCCCGAGCGCATCCGTGCGCGGCTGTTGCCGCCGCACTGGCTGTCCGCGCCCGGGCAGGGCGCGATCGCGATCGAATCACGCGCGGGCGATGCGCGTGTCGTCGAGCTGGTTTCCTGCCTGGACGATCCCGACACCCGCCGCACGACGGCGGCCGAACGCGCGCTCAACGCCGCGCTGGGCGGCGATTGCACGCTGCCGCTCGGCGCATGGTGCGAAATCGAAACCGGTGCGTTGCACCTGCACGGATTGCTCGGCGATGCGCGCGACGGGCGCGTGCTGCGCGCGGATGCGCGCGGCATGGATCCACTGGTGCTCGCGGAGGAAGTGACGCGCAGCCTGCGTGCGCAGGGTGGTGACGCCTTGCTGCGGCGGTGAATGAAAGGGCGGCGCGAACGATGTCCGCGCCGCCCGAGATGCCCGGACTGGTTGCTTATTTCGCGCCCGCGAAGTTGTACACCAGATTGGTGGTGAACAACTGGTCCGCGTGATGCAGCCCGGGGGCGATGTCGCTGTTGTAGCGCGTCTGGTAGCCCACCTTCAGCGCCAGTTTGGAGGTCATGCTCACCGCAACGCCGAGATCGTTCTGGTAGTACTTGTTCTTCGCGCCCGCCTCGGCGAGCAGGGTGTCCTGCAGGCTGGTGTTGTCGGTGATGCCGAGCTTGTAGTTGACCAGCGCGCGTCCGATCGCTTCACCCTGCGTGGCGGGCTGGACGGTGGTCACCAGCGGCGGCGTCACGGTTTCGTCGACCACCGTGTAGCGCTGCGGCTGGTAACGCTTGTAGCCGGGGCCGACTTCGAACGACAACTCGTTGCGCGCATCCTTCAGCACGATGTAGCCGAAGCCGACCGAGGCGGCAGTCTGCCAGCGGTTGGGGGCGAAATCGTCGTGGTCGTAGCGCAGCGCGGTGACGAGGTAGGCGCGCGGATCGAACTTGTAGCCGATCGATCCGCCGGTCGCGAACCGGTTGGCGGTGGTGCTGTAGTCGTTGCTGGTTCCGACCTGCACGCCGTCTTCGATGACCGGCGTCTTGACGGTGCTCTTGGCGCGGTTGGCTTCGAGGAAAAACGCATCCTTCCAGATGTCGTCCTCGTAGGCGAGGTTGAGCTTGGCGTCGAGATTCTGCGACTTGGTGTTGCCGCTCGCCGCCGCCAGGCCCGCTTCGCCGCTGCCGCTCCAGCCTTGCGTCGACGCGGCGGGCGCATCGTCGGCGCGCGCCATTCCGGGAAGGGCGAAAACGACAAGCGGGAGGATGCCTGCGAGCAGTGTTGTGCGATTCATTGGACGGTCCTTGCGAGCCAAAAGCCGGCAAGGTTCGCGGCGGCGCACTGAACTCGCGTTGAACCTGCGTCAATCCGCCGTGGATTGCGGAAAGAACGCGGCGACCGCATGCCTTGCCTGCGCGAAGAACAGCCAGCGTTCCACGAACAAACCTGCGAGGCACAGCAGCGCTGCGGCGGCGGCGCAGACGGGCTGCGCGACCGGGAAAATCCAGGCCGCGATCACCAGCAGCGCCGGCACGAAGAAGAACAGCGCAAGTGCGATGCCGCGCAACTTGCGCGCGTGCTTGCGCGCCAGCACGAACGCCATTTCACGCGTGAGATAGCTTTCCTCCGTGCCGGGCCCTTCGAAAGCGCGGGTGACGCCGATGCGTTCCAGTCCGGTGGCATGGCCGGCATCCGGCGCGCGCGAAGAATCCAGGGCCTTCCAGTAAACGAGCTTCACGCCCGCTGCGATCGCGCCCGTGACCAGCAGGACCGCAGCGAACGGCCGCGCCGGCACGCCGGGATTGAAAGCCAGGTATGCCCACAGCCACAGGCCGCCCGACCACGCGCCGAACAGCAGGTACAACGGCAACACGCGCGCGTCGCGCCACGCCGGGATCGGCTTCAGCGAGGTGTAGATGCGCGCGGTGCAGAACAACGTCGCCAGTGCGCAAACGCACAGCAGTGCGGCCGCGATGCGCGTCGGGAGGAATCGATGGTCCCCGCGCGCCAGCCCCCCGACCGCGAACATCGGAAGGAAGGTCGCCATCGAGAGCAGGCCCTCGCGCGAGAGCCACGAGGAATCCCATTGCGAAAAGGCGCGCCAGGCACGCGCCGGCCGGCCGAGGTGCAACGTGGAAGAGAGCAGTCCCGCGCCCACGAACACGAAGCCGATCGCGAGGGGCGCCAACACGTTGCCGCGTCCGGAGGGATAGAGGCCGACGGCCAGCGCGCCGCCCAGCCATGCCCACAAGCCCAGGCCCGCGCCGGACAGCACGGTGAAGAAGATCACCGACAAGGCAGGCTTCAATTCGGCGACTTCCGGTTTTCGTTCATCGCGACAGTACACGGTCCATCCATCGCAACAACGGCGGCAGTTGCGCGGAATCGACGGCCTCTTCCGGTTCGGGCGTCGCCGGCAGTTGCGAAGCGTCGCGCCGCGGCCGCGGCGGCAGATAGCGGTTGACCGGCCGGTAATCGTATTCCGGCATCAGCGCATAGCCATCGCGCGCGCGCAC
>JAFEEJ010000006.1 GCA_018241145.1 Pseudomonadota bacterium
AGTATCGCCGAGCGCGCCACCCGGCGGAACCATCTCAAGGTGCGCCCCGCTCCCGTCGGGAGAAGGTGGCGCACAGCGCCGGGTGAGGATACGCGCTTGCGGCGCATCCCTTGCCGACGGCGCTCACGCACGGTCCAGCGGACTGAACACCCCGCGCCCGCCGCGGTTCAGCACGTGGGTGTAGATCTGCGTGGTGGCGACGTCCTTGTGGCCGAGCAGTTCCTGCACCGTGCGGATGTCGTAGCCGTCCTCGATCAGGTGCGTGGCGAACGAATGCCGCAGCGTGTGGCACGTTGCCGGCTTGGCGATGCCCGCGCGCCGCACCGCGTTCTTCACCGCGCGCTGCAGGACCGATTCGTCGAGATGGTGCCTGCGCACTCGTCCGTCCAGCGGGTCGCGTGCGCGATGCGTGGCGGGAAACACGTATTGCCAGCCCCACTCACGCGCCGCGTTGGGATACTTGCGCGCCAGCGCGTACGGCAGACGCACTTCGCCGCAGCCGGCATCCAGATCCGCCGCGTGCAGCAACCGCGCGGCCGCCATCTGATGGCCCAGCGCATCGGCAAGGGCCTGCGGCAGCGGAACGTGGCGGTCCTTGCCGCCCTTGCCATGACGCACCGTGATCTCGCGCCGTTCGAAGTCCACATCCTTGATGCGCAGACGCAAACACTCCATCAGGCGCAGGCCCGCGCCATAAAGCAGGCCCGCCATCAGCCAGTCCCTTCCTTCCAGCTGCGCCAGCAACCGGCGCGCCTCATCGCGCGTCAGCACCACCGGCACCCGACGCGGCCGCTTGGCCCGCACCACATCATCCATCCACGGCAGTTCCACCGCGAACACTTCGCGATAGAGGAACAGAAGCGCGGCCAGCGCCTGGTTCTGCGTGCCGGCGGCCACGTTGCGCTGCGTCGCAAGCTCGGTCAGAAAGCGCCCGACCTCGACCCCGCCCATGTCGCGGGGATGCCGCTTGCCGTTGGCGAGAATGAAACGGCGGATCCAGCCAAGGTAAGCCTGCTCCGTGCGCAGGCTGTAATGCTTTACCCGCAACCGTTGGCGCACCTGCTCCAGCAGGCGCGGCGGTCGCCGCGCTCCCGTTACACCGGCACCTTGCCGTACGAAATCCATACGCCCGCCATCTACCGTATAACGCGGACATCCTGTCGCGGGCAGATCGCCGCCGGTATCGGCCAACGATGCGGCGGGGTGTAGGATTCTTCCGATTGTCAGATGCGCAGCCGCGCGCGATACTTCGGCGCAACGCCCCACTCAGGGGCTGAATTAAGCGTTAGGGCTCATGGAAAACCTGATCGTTACAACCACCAATCAGGAGCTTGCAGATTCCGTATTCCACGCAGAACTGGAAGGCGTTGAGCTGTCGTTGTTGCTGAGAAAGCACTGGGATCCCGAGAGTGCGGAGCGCATCTTCTATATTGGCGTTGGCCTCGCGTCGTCGGTAGCCACAAATGTATTTGCATCGTGGCTATGGGAGCGCATCAAAGAATTCCGTGCGCAAAAGGTCGACATTGAGGGGCGGGCATGCCCCCACAGCGAAGCCGAGATTGCGCAGCTTGTCCAGAGGGTAATCGCGGAATCCAAGCAGGCCGAGGCAGACAAGAGTGAGCATGAGCCCTAACAACTCGGTCA
>JAFEEJ010000070.1 GCA_018241145.1 Pseudomonadota bacterium
GGCCGCAGCTGACCGGGCGCGAGTTCGTTTCGCCGGGGCTGGTGCGCACGCAACTGTGGCTGTGGTTCATCGGCATGATGGTGCTGACGCTGCCCTGGCACTGGGCCGGGCTGCTCGGCATGCCGCGGCGCATGGCCTATTTCGACTACCGCAATCCGCAGATCGCGCCGGAAGCGTGGACGGTGATCATCGCGGTGTTCGGCGGCGCGCTGCTGGTGTTGTCCGGGCTGTTGTTCATCTGGCTGCTGGCATTCGGCCACAAGTCCGCGCGCAATGGCGTGGCCGAATACCGTTTCAGCGTGGCGCTGCACGAAAGCGCCACGGTGCCGCGCGCGCTCAACGGCTTCGCGGTCTGGCTGGGCCTGATGATGGCGCTCACGCTGGTCAACTACGGCTTCCCGATCTGGCAGTTGATGCAGATCCAGCGCACGTCCGTGCCGGCGGTGTACGAGGGGGGCGCGCCGTGAACCGGATCGGCCGCTATGGCGTCATCGCCGTGCTGCTGCTGGTCGTGGTCGGCGGCGCGATCAGCTTCTTCTGGCTGCCGCAGGCGCAATTGCAGCGCGCGCATTCGTGGTTCGGCGCGTTCTGCGTGGCGCTGGGCGTGCCGCAGCCGGGGCCGATCGTCAATGCGCGCGAGGCGGATGCTTCGCAGGTGGTGCTCGATCACCATCTCCTGGGCCGGCCGGGCGCGGCGGACATCGGGCACGGCGCGACGCTGGCGCTGCGCTGCACGATGTGCCACGGCCCCACCGGCATCAGCTACGCCGACTCGCCCAACCTCGCCGGCCAGTACGCGAGCGTCACCTACAAGCAGTTGCGCGACTACCAGAGCGGCGCGCGCAGCAACGGCATCATGACGCCGATGGCGCGTTCGCTGTCCGATACCGACCTGCGCCAGCTCGCCGCCTATTACGCATCGCTGCCGCGGCCCGCGATCGTCATGGCGGGCGCCGCCCCGGCGATCGTCAAATGGGGCGATCCGATGCGCAACATCGCCCCTTGCGGCAGTTGCCACGGCGACATCGCCCACACCGCGGCGAGCCCGTGGCTGCGCGGCGAGCCGCGCGCCTACATCGTGGCGCAGTTGCGCGAGTTCGCTTCCGGCAGGCGACGCAACGACATCAACGAACAGATGCGCGCGATGGCGCATGGCATGACCGCGGCGGAAATGATGGCCGCGGCCGACTATTATTCCGGACAGGCGGCCACGCAATGAGGATACGTCCGCGACGGTGGTTGCTGTGCGTGCTGGCGCTGATGATCGCGGATGCCGCGCACGCGCAAGGCACGGCGCCCGACACCATGGCCGCGCGCGTGCAGGGCTGCTCGACCTGCCACGGCAAATCCGGCGAAGGCACGCCTGACCAGTATTTCCCGCGCATCGCCGGCAAGCCCGCGGGCTATCTGTTCAACCAGCTGCGCAATTTCCGCGACGGCCAG
The DNA here is from genome assembly GCA_018241145.1 of Pseudomonadota bacterium. Taxonomy (GTDB): domain Bacteria; phylum Pseudomonadota; class Gammaproteobacteria; order Xanthomonadales; family Rhodanobacteraceae; genus 66-474. The sequence goes on from JAFEEJ010000070.1 coordinate 1,444, forward strand.
CGCAGCTATCCGCCCATGAATTACCTGCTGGCGTACCTGCACGACGACTATCTGGACGAGATGGCCGGGTTCTTCGCGGCGCAGCGCATTCCCTTCCACGCGCCGGAACCCGGCAAGCTGCCGCCGGCGCAACTGCAGGCGGGCGAGCAGCTGGTCACGCGCGGCGATCCCGCGCGCGGCATCCCGCCGTGCGAGGCCTGCCACGGACCGCAACTGACCGGCATCGAACCCGGCATCCCCGGCCTGATCGGTTTGCACAGCCGCTACATCAGCGCGCAGCTGGAAGCGTGGCGCGCCGGCACGCGTCGCGCCAACGCGCCCGATTGCATGCGCGACATCGCCGTCCGCCTGACCGAGGCGCAGATCACGCAGGTCGCGGCATGGCTGGCCAGCCGTCCCGCGCCGGCGGTGCCCGTACCGGCTGCGAAAGGCAGTTGGAAAACGCCGCTCGTCTGCGGCAGCCAGCCGCAATGAGGTGACGCATGCGTGTTTTCCTTGCAAGCCTGCTAACGATCCTGTGCCTGGCGTTGCTGGCGATGCACATCGAGCCGCTGCGCGCGCAGGGCGCGGTATTCCTCGGTCCGCAACGTCCGCTGGACACCACCATCAAGCGCGGCGAATACCTGGCGCGCGTCGGCGATTGCGTCGCCTGCCACACCAAGCACGGCGGCCAGCAGTTCGCGGGCGGCCTGCCGATCCCGACGCCGTTCGGCACCTTGTATTCCTCGAACATCACCCCCGATCCGGATTACGGCATCGGCAATTGGTCGGCGGATGATTTTTACCAGATGCTGCACACCGGCAAGTCGCGCGACGGCACCCTGCTGTATCCGGCGATGCCATTCCCGGCGTACACCAAGATCACGCGCGTGGATTCGGACGCGATCTTCGCGTACCTGGGTTCGCTCAAGCCGATCCATGAATCCAATCGCGAAAACGAATTGCGCTTTCCCTACAGCAACCGCAGCCTGCTGATCGGCTGGCGCCTGCTGTATTTCAGGCAAGGCCAATTCAAGCCCGATCCCGCGCACGACGCCGAATGGAATCGCGGTGCGTACCTGGTCGAAGGTCTGGGCCACTGCGCGACCTGCCACACGGCGATCAACGCGCTGGGCGGAAGTTCGGAAGACAAGGCTTTCGCCGGGGGGCTGATACCGATGCAGAACTGGTACGCGCCTTCGCTCACGCTCAATCGCGAGGCGGGGCTGGGCGAGTGGTCGCTCAAGGACATCAGCGACCTGCTGCGCGCCGGCGCCTCGATGCGCGGCGCGGTGTACGGCCCGATGGCGGCGGTGGTGCACAACAGCCTGCAGTACCTGACCGACGCCGACATCCGCGCGATGGCCGTCTACCTGAAGACCTTGCCGGAGAAGAACGAAGCGCCGCCCACGGCCGCGGAATCGGGCGCCTACCAGATCAGCGCCCGCGCGCTCGCGCATGGCAGCGCGCTGTATACCGCGCAATGCGCCAGTTGCCACGAAGGCAACGGGCGGGGCATGCCGCCGGCCTATCCGCCGCTCGCGCAGAACCCGTCGATCCAGATGGAGTCGGCGGTCAATCCGATCCGCATGGTGCTCAACGGCGGCTATCCGCCGCAGACCGCGGGCAACCCGCGGCCCTACGGCATGCCACCGTTCGCGCAGGTGATGTCCGACCAGGATATCGCCGACGTGGTGAGCTACATCCGCGTCTCCTGGGGCAACCACGGCAAACCCGTGACCGTGGAAGAAGTCAACACGCTGCGCGTGGCGCCATTGCTCGATTCAAGTTGCTCGATGGGGGTTGCGCGCGGCCAACGGTTCCCGATGCGCAAACCCGCAGTGGCGTGATCTTCATGCGGCCCGAGCGTGAGGATCGCATCGGCGCGGCGTTCGAAACTACGGTTCGTCGCACTCCGGATGGCCGCATCCGCAGGCATCCTCCATTTCTTCGCCGACCGATCCGGCATTGCGCGAAGCGGAGCGGCAATACTCGCTGCAAAACTCCTCGCCCGGCTCGATCGAACACTGGCATTCGGCGTGCTGGCAGACATCCTTCGGATCATCGATCGGCATCGGAACTCCTCCATTCCTTGATTGCCCACTGCCCTGCGACTGTGCACCGCGCGCGGTTAAGCGGACGCGAACTGCGCGATCTTCACGTGCGCGTGATCCGGACGCGCCCAGGTTTTTTGCCGGTCCTTGCAGGAGATGCGGCCATGCCTCGTGGAGACAAATCCAGCTACACCGACAAGCAGAAGCGGCAGGCGGAGCATATCGAGAAGGGTTACGAGAAAAAGGGCGTCTCGAAGAAGGAGGCCGGGGAGCGTGCCTGGCGCACGGTCAACAAGCAGGACAAGGGCGGCAAGAAATCCGGCAGCGGAAGGAAAACGTCTTCGCACAAGAAAGGCGCCGGGAAATAGCCGTCCGGAGCGGGGTGAAAATCCCGCGGCAAGGGCGCGGGCGGCATCGGCGTGCGTTCACGACGCCTGCACGCCAGCTGGCCTAGCTTCGACCTTGGAGCGGATGTCTAAAACGTTCCCATTGCCGGGCCAAGGGAGGGTGTCATGCTTCGTGGCAAGCGTTCCCGTTCTTCGACGACGAAGTCCGAAGCCTCACGGCGCGCGCAGTCAAACCCCGCGCACGATCCAAACGCCGTCCTCGACATGATCGCCGTGATCGATGAGGAGCGCCGCTTCAACCAGGCGGCCGCCCTTTTGTCGCCGCGGTCTGCCGAGAAAGTGCGATACGAATGGAAGGCGCGGCGCGCCGCGGCGGTGCTCGCGACGATTCGCCACGCCCTGGCGGGGCACGGCAAGGGATCGCGCCTGCCGGTCGATCGTCGCCAGTTCGACGCCTACATCGACACCCTCATCGAAACGGAACTCGACACCTGCCGCGATGCCTCCAGCGGACTCAACGCTCCGGGAGCAAGGGCATGAACACGGAATGGCTGGCTCTGCGGCGCTTGATCATGGACGTGGACGACGCGCGCATCCTTTACCGGAGGCTTGCCCGCCACCTTGAACAACCGGGTGCAAGTCAGCTCCTGTGTCGCCTCGCGCAGAGCCATGCGGTGATTGCCGAAAACCTCGCCGATCGCATCCATGCCGCAAGCGGCGGGGAAACGGCACGGACGGGCCGTCGTTGGCGCGCGCTCAGGCTGGGCTGTATCGGCCTGCACGCGCATTTCGCGCTGGACGCGGACCTCGACCGCATGCTGTTCGTGCAACGGAACGAAGCGCGCGTGCTCCGCGGTTTCGACGATGCCATCCAGGACGAGCACGTGCAGGTCAGGCGTCGCCTGCAACTGTACAAACGCGAACTGGAAGGGAAGTGGGGCGAACTCGGCCGCCTCGTCTACGCGATGTCCGGCGCTTCCCATGCGCACGCGTGACTGATCGCGGCGAGGCTTCCGTATCCCGTATCCCGTATCCCGTTCCGGTCAATGGGACGCGGGCGCAGCAAAACGGAAAACCGTGCCGCTTCCGTATTTCCCTCCTCCGTAAGTCGTGCCGTACAACGCGTTGTCGAAACCGCGCAGAAGGGCCGCTTCCGGGTAGCTGCCGCCGTTGCCCTGCCCGGTGAAGGCATACACCTGGCGGTACTCGCCGGCAGGGGAAATGCGGAAGATCGTTCCGACGTTCGCGGCCCCGTCGTCCTCGCGAACGCCATAGAAGTAGCCGTCCGGCATCAGGGTCAAGGGGGTCATTGGCCCGGAGGAATAGGGGGGCGCGTTCTCGAAGAAGGAGTAAAGCGTGCTGAACCGGCCGCCGGTGGTGATGCGGAACACCGTGCCCGCACCCTGGAACTGGTCGCCGTTCCAGATTCCGGTGGTCGCGCCATACAACGCGCCGTCGGGACCGTTGGCCATGGCGGCCACGGGATAGACGCCATCCGCAGACGTCTTGGCGAAATCGTGCAAGGTGGTCAGGCTGCCGCCGGGCGTGATGCGATAAATGGTGCCTCCATCGTCGCTGCCGCCTCCGACGGTGGTGCCGTAGAAGTTGCCGTCGCGGGCCAGCACCAGGCCGGCTGCAGCGCTGAAGCCGTGGATGGGGCGTTCGTTCAAGGTGAAATCGTGCAGGACCTTGAACACACCGTCGCGGGTGAGTTCGTACACCGTCCCGCCACCGTCGACACCGCCGTACATGGTGGTGCCATACCAGTTGCCCTGGGCATCCTGCACCGGCGGGTTGGCGGGGTTCGTTCCATCGCCGATGGCGAACACGTGCAGCAAGGTCAGGCCGCCTGCGAGCGAAAGCCGGAACACGCAACCGAAGCCTCCCGGACTGCCTCCCGACAAAGTGCCATAGAGATTGCCGTCCGAACCGAGCGTCAGCCGTGAACTCGGGGCGCTTCCTTCGAGCGCAGGGTCGAACTGGTGCAGGATGCTGAAGCGGCCGGTGGCGGCGTCGATGCGGTAAACCACACCTGCGCCGTAAGGCGTGTAAGGCCAAATGGAGCCGGTGATGCCGCCCCAGGTGGTCACGCCGTAGTAGGCGCGATCGGGGCCGCGGACCAATCCCTCGACAAAGCTACCGTCGGGACAACCGGCATCCTCGCAGAACGAATGCAACGTCGTCACGGGTTGCCTCGGGGTTGCCGCCGCCGCTGCTGCCGCTTGGCCCGCCCAGAACATCGAAGCCGTCATCAACAACGCCAATCGCCAATTGCCGTTCATGACCTTTCCCCCATTGATGGAATGCAGTGCGAATCATCATCCTGATGCGGAACGCCGGATCGAAACGCAGGCACGAAAACATCGAATGAATCGTCGCGGTGCGGCCCGTGCGAGACCATACGCGTTTTATCCGGACCGCGCGCGATCACTGCACGGCTGGCGGCACGAAGCGGAAGAGCACACCGCCACCATACTTGCCATCGTAGAAGCTGGAGCCATACAAGGCATTGTCGAAACCGCGGATCATCATGGAAATGGAGCTGTTTGAAGCTACGCCAGGATTTACATAGAGCTGGGTGTACTCGGCGGCAGGAGAAAGCCGGAAAAGGATGTCATCATCCCGGCGGCCATAGCTACGGCCCGATCCATAGAAATAGCCATCCGGCATCAGAGTCAATTTCTGTGCGATCGAGAATTTTTCCGGGCCAAAAGCCCCCAGGTTCGTGAATTGCCCATCCAGGGACATGCGGTACATCGTGTACTTGGCTGCATCGTAGGGTAGCGATACCCCATACAGCGCTCCCTCCGGGCCGAGGGTGAGAGGCGTTGATGGCACGCCTTCGGTTGCCGCATCGAAATCGTGCAGGATGGTGAAAGCATCATCCGGGGTAATGCGGTATATCGCCCCGCTGGTGTTGCCGCCTGTGCTTCCCACGAAAACGCCGTACAGGTTGCCGTCGGCCGCGAGCGCAGGCTCATAATTCGGACAACCAAAGTACTGGCCGGCTGCGAGCTTGTGCAGAACCTTGAAGTCTCCGCCAAGGGTGACTTTGTAAACAATATTCGGTGTTATTCCGATCAAATTCCCCAGACTGTCCCGCACAGGTGCATTGCAGGCAAAGCCTGTAAATGCCGTTTCGTCGCGAATTATCGTGAATTCACCCTCGAGCGAGAGCCGGAAGAATCCCTCCGATAGCCACTCGGCATTGGCATGTATTGCGTGGCGATATCCGCCGTAAAGATAACCATCCGGACCGGCCTTGAGCCAGTAGGCTGGATAGTACCCCTCCGGGAATTGATATAGAACGCTGACGATGCCCGTGAGGGGATCGGCCCGGTAGACACTTCCGCCACCGTCGAGATTGCCGTTTTCATCGCGGATAGTGTTGCTGTAATAAGTCGTGCCGTAATAAGCGCCATCGGGTCCGGCAATGACGTCCTGGGCACCAAAGCCGAACGCATCCTGCGCGTCAGTACATTGGCGCGATGGATGGCAGAACGCATGCAGCACTTGTGGATTCGCCGGTGCCGCAATGACGTGGCTTGTCGTGAACAGCAGCGCCAGCGCCATGGACGCGCATGCAAATACGCATCGCCAGTCCCCGTTCATCGCCAATCTCCCCATTGAGCGAACCCTGCCCGCGCATTCTTGCGCCACGGGATCGGGTTGTCCACTACGGAGCCGCGCGATGCGAGCGGGCAGGCGGTGTGCCTGCCGGGTCGCCATCGCACGTCGCCGCCTGCCGATGATTCGGAGTCCGACCACTCGAAAACCGGCATGCCGTTTGCTGTCGCCGGCGCCTTGCGGCGCCGGCAGATTGGCGATGGTCAACGTGCCGATGGGTTTTCGTTGGTTGAAGTCTCGGCCGATTCGCGGCTATTGCACCGGCGGCGGAACATAGCGGTACAACATGTCGGTACCGTTTTTCCCGCCGCCCTGTGTCGTGCCGTAGAGCGCGTTATCGGAACCGAGTACCAGAGGAC
>JAFEEJ010000071.1 GCA_018241145.1 Pseudomonadota bacterium
ATGGCCGACATCCTGTCCCCGGAGTTGCCCGCCACCGTCGACGCGCTGCGCGCCCGCATGACCGCGGCGTGGAGCGTGGACGAAACGCAGGCCGTTTCGGCCTTGCTGGCGCAGGCGGAATTGCCGCCCGCGCAGGGCGAGCTGGTGCTGGCGCAGGCCGCGGAGCTGGTCGCGCGGGTGCGCGCGAATGCCGCCGACCACAGCGCGGTGGAATCCTTCATGCGCCAGTACGACCTTTCCAGCGAGGAAGGCGTGCTGCTGATGTGCGTGGCCGAAGCGCTGCTGCGCATCCCCGACCGGCTGACCACCGACAAATTGATCCGCGACAAGCTGGGCGAGGCCGACTGGAAGAAGCCCCTCGGCGCCAGCGATTCGCTGTTCGTCAACGCTTCCACCTGGGGCCTGATGCTGACCGGGCACCTGGTCAATCTTGCCGATGCCACGCGCAGCGACGCGGCCGGCGCGTTCAAGCGCCTGATCGCACGCGCCGGCGAGCCGGTGATCCGCCTCGCGGTGCGCCGTGCGATGCGCATCATGGGTCATCAGTTCGTGATGGGCCGCACCATCGGCGAAGCGCTCGACCGTTCGGCGAAGGGCGACAACGCGGCCTACCGCTATTCCTACGACATGCTGGGCGAAGCCGCGCTCACCGCCCCGGACGCGCAGCGCTATTTCAAGGCCTATGCCGATGCGATCGCAGCGCTCGGCCAGCGCGGGCCGTGGCAGGACGTGCTGGATGCGCCGTCGATCTCGGTGAAATTGTCCGCACTGCATCCGCGCTACGAGGTCGCCAAGCGCGAACGCGTGCACGCGGAACTGACGCCGCTGGTGCTGCAACTGGCGCAACTGGCGAAAAGCAACGGCATCGGCATGACCGTGGATGCCGAAGAGGCCGATCGCCTGGAATTGTCGCTGGACGTGATCGGCGCGGTATTCGCGCATGAATCGCTGGCCGGCTGGAACGGCTTCGGCCTCGCGGTGCAGGCCTACCAGAAGCGCGCGCCGTTCGTGATCGACTGGCTGGCCGCGAGCGCGAAACAGGCGAACCGCCGCTGGTGCACGCGGCTGGTCAAGGGCGCCTACTGGGATTCGGAAATCAAGCGCGCGCAGGAACTGGGGCTTTCCGGCTATCCGGTGTTCACGCGCAAGCCGAATACGGACGTATCGTATCTTGCCTGCGCGAAGAAACTGCTCGACGCCGGCGCGGAATGCATCTATCCGCAATTCGCCACGCACAACGCGCACACCATCGCGGCGATCCACCACTTCGCGAACGGCCGCCCGTTCGAATTCCAGCGACTGCATGGCATGGGCGCGGACCTGTATTCGCAGGTGATCGGCAGCGGCATCTCCAATGCCCCGAACAAGTCCGTCCAGGACTTGTCGGGGCACGCCGGGTCCGGCACAGGTCCGGACTCGGCTTCGCTTCGCGTTGGGCCACCCATGGCCCAAACCTGGAACGTGCCCTGCCGCGTGTATGCGCCGGTCGGCAGCCACGAGGACCTGCTGCCCTATCTGGTGCGACGGCTGCTGGAGAACGGCGCCAACACCTCGTTCGTCAACCGCATCAGCGACGAAAAGATTCCGGTGCGCGAACTGGTCGCCGATCCGGTCGAGTCCGTGCGCGGATTCGGCGCCGCGCACGGCGGGCATTACCAGCACCCGCGCATTCCCTTGCCGATCGATCTCTATGGTTCCCTGCGGAAGAATTCCATGGGCGTCAACCTCGCCAACGACGATGAACTGAAAGCCCTCGCGCAGGCGGTCAACGCGCCGCACGCGCCATGGGTCGCGCAACCGCTGGTGCCCGGCGCGAACAGCGCCGAAGCCGAACGCGATGTCACCAATCCGGCCGATCGCCGCGTGGTCGTCGGCAGGAGCCGCAACGCCGATGCCGCGACGGTCGAAACGGCGCTGGCCAATGCGGTCGCCGCACAGGAGGGCTGGGACAACACGCCCGCCGACCGACGCGCGAAGATCCTAGAACGCGCGGCCGACCTGCTGGAACAACGCCGCGGCGAATTCATCGCGCTGTGCGTGCGCGAGGCCGGCAAGACCGTGCCCGCGGCGATTTCGGAAGTACGTGAAGCCGCCGACATGTGCCGCTACTACGCGGCCATGGCGCGCAAGCTGTTCGGCGCGCCGGAAAACCTGCCCGGCCCGACCGGCGAGAGCAATCAATTGTTTCTGCGCGGCCGCGGCGTGTTCGTGTGCATCAGCCCGTGGAATTTCCCGCTGGCGATTTTCTCGGGCCAGGTCGCGGCAGGGCTTGCCGCGGGCAATGCCGTGATCGCCAAACCGGCCGACCAGACCACGCTGGTCGGTTGCGCGATGGTGAAGCTGCTGCACGAAGCGGGCATCCCCGAAAAGGTGTTGCAGTTCGTGCCGTGCAAGGGCTCGATGCTCGGCAAGACGCTGCTGACGCGGCCGGAGGTGTCGGGCGTGTGTTTCACCGGTTCCACCGAAACCGCGTGGACGATCAACCGCACGCTGGCCGCGCGCAACGCGCCGATCGCCGCGCTGATCGCCGAGACCGGCGGCCAGAACGCGCTGATCGCCGATTCCTCCGCGCTGCCGGAGCAGCTCGTCAAGGATGTCATGGCGAGCGCGTTCGATTCGGCCGGACAGCGTTGCTCGGCCGCGCGCGTGCTGTTCGTGCAGGAAGACATCGCCGACAAGGTGATCGCCATGCTGTCCGGCGCGATGGACGAACTCGTCGTCGGCGATCCGGCGCTGCTGTCCACCGATGTCGGTCCGGTGATCGACGTGCCGTCGTGCAACGTGCTCGACGAACACGCCGCGCGCATGGACCGCGAGGCGAGGTTGATCAATCAGGCGAAACTGTCCCCCGGCAGCGAGCACGGCACCTTCTTCGTGCCGCGCGCCTATGAAATTCCCTCGATCAGGCTGCTGACGCAGGAAGTGTTCGGCCCGGCGCTGCACGTGGTGCGCTGGAAAGCCGAGGAACTCGATCAGGTGATCGACGCCATCAACGCCACCGGTTTCGGATTGACGCTCGGCATCCACAGCCGCATCGACGAAACCATCGAACACATCGCGCGGCGCGCACGCGTCGGCAACACCTACGTCAACCGCAACCAGATCGGCGCGGTGGTCGGCGTGCAGCCGTTCGGCGGCGAAAACCTTTCCGGCACCGGCCCGAAGGCCGGCGGTCCGCATTACCTGCTGCGCTTCGCTACCGAGCGCACCGTCACCATCAACACCACCGCGGCCGGCGGCAACGCCAGCCTGTTGACGCTGGCCGAGTGAGCGCGCACATCACCGCCAGATCCAATGTGCGAAAAAAATCGTTGCGCTACCGCCGCAGGTTGGTACACACGAATGCAGCGGCGCATGAAGCATGCGTCGCATCATTCGCTGGGCTTGTCAGCCCAGCCTACGCGGGCTTTTCCCGCGCTGGCTCTCGCAAGAAATAAACCTGACCCCATTTCTTCTGCTGGG
>JAFEEJ010000072.1 GCA_018241145.1 Pseudomonadota bacterium
GCAATGGTTTTGGCGACTTTTGCCGAAACAAAAATCGCCCGCTCGCGGCAGCGAGCGGAACCAAGACATTCTTGCGAAGAAGAGCAGATTCCGGGTTCCGCGCTTTGCGCGGCCCCGGAATGACGATAGTTACTGGATGCCGGCCCCGGCCTTCGCGGGGGCAAGCTCTGCGCCGGCATGGCGACTCAGCCATGCGGTGACGCCCCACCCGCATCCGCGGCGTCGCCGTTGATGGTGGCATCCATGCCGGCTTCGCCATTCCCTTCCGCCGAATCCTCGTTCTCGATCCTCACCACGCCCGCCAGCTTTTCGTCTTCGGGCAGGCGGATCAGGGTGACGCCCTGGGTGTTGCGGCCCTGCGGGGAAATCTCGGCCACGCGGGTGCGCACCAGCGTGCCCTGGTTGGAGATCAGCATCAGCTCGTGCGTTTCGTCGGTCTGCACGGCGGCGACCAGCGCGCCATTGCGTTCCGAACACTGGATGGCGATCACGCCTTGCGAGCCGCGCCGCTTGCGCGGGAATTTCGACAGCGCCGTGCGTTTGCCGTAGCCGCGCTCGGTCGCGGTGAGCACGTAGGTTTGCGTGGCGGATGCGGCCTCGTCCGCGGCGGTGTCGTTTTCGACCGCATCGTTCGCGTCTTCTTCGTCGCCGTTCGATTCGCCGGCATGCTCCTCGAGCGCATGTTCGACCACGGCCATGGACACGACCTGCGCATCACCGGCGAGCCGCATGCCGCGCACGCCGGTGGCGGTGCGGCCCATCGGGCGCACGTCGCCCTCGGCGAACCGCGCGGCCTTGCCGTTGGACGCGAACAACAACACGTCGCGGCTGCCGTCGGTCAGTTCGGCCTCGACCAGCGCATCGCCTTCATCGAGGTTGATCGCGGCCTTGCCACGCTGCAACTGGAACGCGAACTCGGTCAGCGGCGTCTTCTTGACCGTGCCGTTGCGGGTGGCGAAGAACACGAAGCGGTCGTCGTCGTATTCACGCACCGGCAACACCGCCTGCACTTTCTCGCCTTCCTGCAGCGGCAGCAGGTTCACGATCGGCTTGCCGCGCGCGCCGGGGCCGGCTTCGGGAATCTGGTAGACCTTCAGCCAGTAGACACGGCCCGCGCTGGTGAAGGTGAGCAGCGTGTCATGGGTGTTGACGATCCACAGCTTCTCGACGAAATCCTCTTCCTTGATCGTCGTGGCCATGCGGCCCTTGCCGCCGCGGCGTTGCGCGCGGTAGATGCCGAGCGACTGGCGCTTGCACCAGCCGGCGTGCGACAGCGTGACCACCACGTCTTCCGGCGCGATCAGGTCCAGCGTCTGGAAATCCTCCTGGCTGCTCTGGATCAGCGTGCGGCGCGCGTCGCCGTAGGCTTCCTTCATCTCGACCAGTTCGGTGCGGATGACGGCGAGCAACTTGTCGGGATCTTCCAGGATCGCGATCAGGCTGCGGATGGTGTCGAGCAATTGCCGGTATTCGTCGGAAAGTTTTTCCTGCTCCAGGCCGGTGAGGCGGTGCAGGCGCATTTCCAGGATTTCTCTGGCTTGCGTTTCCGACAACTGATAGCCGTCCGCGTGCAGGCCGGCTTTCGGATCGAGGTCTTCCGGCCGCGAAATCGCCGCGCCGGATTCGGCCAGCAACGCGCGCACCAGGCCGGCTTCCCACTTGCGCGCCAGCAGGCGCTCGCGCGCGACCTGCGGGGTCTGCGACGTCTTGATCAGTTCGATCATTTCGTCGATGTTGGCGAGCGCGACGGTCAGGCCTTCCAGCACGTGCGCGCGGGCGCGCGCCTTGCGCAGGTCGAAGATCGTGCGCCGCGTGACCACTTCGCGGCGATGCCGCACGAAGGCTTCCAGCACTTCCTTCAAATTCAGCAGGCGCGGCTGGCCGTCCACCAGCGCGACCATGTTGATGCCGAAGGTGACCTGCAACTGGGTCTGCTGGAACAGGTTGTTCAGCACCACCTCGCCCATCGCGTCGCGGCGCAGTTCGATCACGATGCGCATGCCGTCCTTGTCGGATTCGTCGCGCAGTTCCGAAATGCCTTCGAGCTTCTTGTCCTTGACCAGCTCGGCGATCTTCTCGATCAGCCGCGCCTTGTTCACCTGGTACGGAATCTCGGTGACGATGATGGTTTCGCGGCCGTTGTCTTCCTTCTCGATGTCGGCCCTGGCGCGCACCAGCAGGCGGCCGCGGCCGGTCCGGTAGGCCTCGACGATGCCGGCGGCGCCGTTGATGATGCCGGCGGTCGGGAAATCCGGGCCGGGCACGTGCTGCATCAGGCCGTCCAGGCCGATGGCCGGATCGTCGATCAGCGCGATGGCGGCGTCGATCACTTCGTTGAGGTTGTGCGGCGGGATGTTGGTCGCCATGCCCACCGCGATGCCGGCCGAACCGTTGACCAGCAGGTTCGGCACGCGCGTGGGCAGCACCAGCGGTTCGTGTTCGCTCTCGTCGTAGTTGGGGCCGAAATCGACGGTTTCCTTGTCGATGTCGGCGAGCAGTTCGTGGGTAAGCCGCGACATGCGCACTTCGGTGTAGCGCATGGCCGCGGCGTTGTCGCCGTCGACCGAACCGAAGTTGCCCTGCCCGTCGATCAGCAGGTAACGCAGCGAGAACGGCTGCGCCATGCGCACGATCGAGTCGTACACCGCGGTGTCGCCGTGCGGGTGGTATTTGCCGATCACGTCGCCGACCACGCGCGCGGATTTCTTGTACGGCTTGTTCCAGGCGTTGCCCAGTTCGTTCATCGCGAACAGCACGCGGCGGTGCACCGGTTTCAATCCATCGCGCACGTCCGGAAGCGCGCGTCCCACGATCACGCTCATCGCGTAATCGAGGTAGCTCTGGCGCATCTCGTCTTCGATGTTGACGCGAATGATCTCGCTGGCGGGTTCGGCCATCGGCGCTGTTTCCCGTGGTTTTCAGGCGTGGAAAGGCGGGTGTCCCGAGCCTGCGCAAGCGCCCGGAAACAGACGCGCAAGTGTACCACAAGCGGCCCCGGCAATGCCCGGAAAACCCGTGGAAATATGGGGATTTACGTGGTCTTCGTGGGGTCGTTGCGGGACGCGTGCCGACGCCGCGGAAACACCCACTGGCGGGCGGTGGTGAAGTTGACCAGCGAGCCCGGCAACGAACCCGCCGCGACCGCGATCGACGGCCAGCGATGCACGAAATCGGAATAGAAGATCACCAGCGCATAGGTCGCGTAATTGAGCGCGAAACCCATCGACATCGCCGCCATGTAACGCGACCACTCGCCGAAAAGCGTGCGTCCGCCGCGGTCGCCGAAGGTGTAGCGGCGGTTGAACAACCAGGTCGCGCAGGCCGCGCAGAAGAACGAGAACAGGCGCGCGATGTACGGATTGGCGTCGGCCTTGCTCACCAGCAATTGCACGATGCCGGCGTCCACCACGAAGCCGATCGCGCCGCCCACGCCGAACCAGAACAGCTGTTTCGGGATATGCCACATCAGCGCGGGCCGCCGCTGCCGAACTGCGCGCGCATCCGGTCCGCATCCGGCCGCGCGATCACGCCGCGCTCGGTGACGATGGCATCGATCAGCGCGTGCGGCGTCACGTCGAACACCGGGTTCCAGGCCTGCGCGCCTTCGACCACCGTGCGCGCACCGTCGTGGGAAAGCAGTTCGGCAGGATCGCGCAATTCGATTTCTATGGCGTCGCCGTCGGGCGCAGCCATGTCGATGGTCGATGACGGCGCCACCACCATGAACTTCACGCCATGGTGCTTCGCCGCGATCGCGAGCTGGTACGTGCCGATCTTGTTGGCGGTGTCGCCGTTGGCGGCGATGCGATCCGCGCCGACGATCACCCAGCGCACCCTGCCTTCCTTCAACAGGTGCGAAGCAGCCGCATCGGCGATCAGCGTGGCGGGAATGCCGTCGCGTTGCAGCTCCCACATCGTCAGGCGCGCGCCCTGCAACCACGGCCGGGTCTCGCCCGCGTATACCTGCGCGATGCGGTGCTGCGCCACGCCCGCGCGGATCACGCCCAGCGCGGTGCCGAATCCGGCGGTCGCCAGCGAACCGGTGTTGCAATGCGTGAGCACCGCGCTGCCCGGTTCGATCAAGGCCGCGCCCTTCGCGCCCATCGCGCGGTTGGCGGCGAGATCCTCGTCCTGGATCTTCTGCGCCTCGTCCGCGAGCGCTGGTGCATCGGCGCCCGCGTCGGCCCGCGCGCGCATGCGATCCAGCGCCCACATCAGGTTGACCGCGGTGGGACGCGTAGCGCGCAATGTCGCGATCGCCTTGTCCAGATCGTCGCCGCGTTGTGCGGCCAGCACCACGCCCCACGCCGCGGCGATGCCGATGGCAGGCGCGCCGCGCACCACCAGGTTGCGTATCGCCTGCGCGACCTCTTCGGCGCCGCGGCACTCGATCCATTCCTCGGCCAAGGGCAGTTTGCGCTGGTCGAGCAGGCGCAGCCGATCGCCGCGCCATTGCAACGCGCGGATTTGGTCGTGAGCGAGTGGTTTGACCTGGACTGCCGGGTCGGACATGCAAGTCGAAAAGGCGGAATGTCGGCGAATTGTACACGCCAGCTCGAATGACCATCGGCCCATTGCGCCGGCATGCATGGCGCCGGAGCATGGTGCGCCTCCCATCGGGAAGTCGCCATGTCCACGCCCGTCGCCCGTCTTGCGCTGACGCTCGTGATTGCCGTTTCCCCGTTTTGCGCGCAGGCATCCCCCACCGTCGTTCCGTGGCAACCGGCCAACATCTCCAGCGAATGGTTCGAGTCCCACGGCGCGTTCGATCCATCCACGGGCGATTTCTATTTCGTGCGCAGCAAGCGCGACTTCAGCGGCTGGCGGATCATGGTCAGCCATTGCGAAAAATCCGGCTGGTCCACGCCGCTGGATGCGGATTTCGCGGGCGACGGCGTCGAAGCGGATCCCTTCTTCACGGCCGATGGACGCGTGCTCTACTTCCTGTCCAACCGTTCGAGCGATGGCCACAAGCGCAAGGACATGGACATCTGGCTGGTGGAACGCGATGCGAAAGGAAATTGGGAAACGCCGCAGCGCCTGCCGGAGCCGGTGAATTCCACGGGCAACGAATGGTTCCCGCGACCCGCCTCCGATTCTTCGTCTGGCGCATGCACGGCGCGGAGGATTGGCCGCCGCGTTGTCCGCCGAAATGACCGTCATCCCCGCATCGCGGGGCGCCATCCCCTGCCGGTGAGCGCGAACCGATCCGCCGCTCGCTCGAACGGATTGCGCGCGGAGATGCCGCCGCACAGCCAGTACAGCGGCAAGAACAGCGGACCGAACAGCAGATATTGATACACGTGCGCGCGTTCGTGATCGCCGATGCGCACGCATTGCGTGGGCGGCGCGGCGCCGCAACGCGCGGCGTAGGTTTGCGTGATCGCATCGAGATGCTCGCCGCCGTGCAGGATCACGCATCCGAGCACCAGCGCGCCGCGCGCGCGGGGCACGCGTCTGAACGCCAGTGCGCCTTCGGCGAAGTGCAGGCGCGCGCCGAACGGCAGCAATGCGAAGCCCGCGATCAGGCCGAGCAGCGTGTTGGGCGACGTCCAGAGCGTTCCGAGGGCAATCAGCGCAGCGCGCGGAACGGATCGGCGTCGCACGGCCGCCTACGCTTCCTCCGGAACCAGGATCCACATGATGATGTAGACGAGGATTCCCGGGAACGCGGCCGAAAAGATCGACACCAGCACGTAGACGATGCGCAACAGGCTCGGATCCAATCCGAAGTAGTCGGCCATCCCGCCGACCACGCCGGCGATCATGCGGTTGCGGCGGGAACGGCGCAATGGCGCATTCGTGCTCACGTCGTCGCTCCTGGCTGCGATGCAGCTTGCCGCATCACTTCGTGCGTTCGGCCAGCCACTGGTGGATCGCCGGGGGCACTTCGCGCTGTGCGCGGCCGGACACGTAGATGCCGATGTGCCCGCCCTTGAACGCGAGCGGGGTGTAGTCCCTGGTCCCGACGTACTCGCCCAGGGGGCGCGAAGCCGACGGCGGCACCAGGTGATCCTGCTCGGCGAAGATGTTCAGCACCGGCACCGTTACGTTCTTCAGCGCGACCTCTTTCTCGCCGATCTTCAAGCCGCCTTTCACCAGCTTGTTGCCCTGGTAGAAATCCTTGATGAACTGGCGGAAGGCTTCGCCCGCCTGGTCGGGGGAATCGAAGATCCACTTTTCCATGCGCAGGAAGTTTTCCAGCTCGGCCTTGTCGTCGAGGATGTCGAGCAGGCCGATGTATTTCTGCTGGTTCAGCCGCACCGGCTTCAAGGTCAGGTAGCACCAGTTCATCAGGTCGGCCGGCACGTTGCCGAGCGTGTCCACGAACAAATCCGCGTCCATGCCGCGCGTCCAGTGCGAGAGCATGTTGTCGCTCGTGTGGAAATCCACCGGCGTGACCATGGTGACCAGGTTCTGGATCTTCTGCGGATAGATCGAGGCGAAGCACAGCGAGAATGCGCCGCCCTGGCAGATGCCGAGCAGGTTGATCTTCTTCACGCCGGCGTGTTTCGCCACCGCATCCACGCTGCGGCGGATGTAGCCGTTGATGTAATCGTCCAGCGTCAGCCAGCGGTCGGCGCCGTCGGGATAACCCCAGTCGATCAGGTATACGTCCTCGCCGAGCGCCAGCAGGTTCTTGACCAGCGAGCGGTCATCCTGC
>JAFEEJ010000073.1 GCA_018241145.1 Pseudomonadota bacterium
CGATGTTGACGTTGGCGATGCCGCAGTCGGAGCCCTCGCCGGAAAGGAAGCGTTCGGACGACTTCACCTTGGCGGTGAAGATCGCGCTGGACAAACCCTGCGGCACCTCGTTCTGCATCGCGATCGCCTGGTCGAGCGTGTCGAACTTCATCACGTACAGGATCGGCGCGAACGTCTCGGTGCGCACCACGTCCGAATCGTTGCGCACGCCGCTGATGATCGTCGGCTGCACGAAGTTGCCCTTGCCCTCGATCGCCGCGCCGCCCGCCTCGATTTTTCCGCCCGCGGCTTTCGCCTTGCCGACGGCATCCTTGAAGCGCTGCACCGCCGAAGGATCGATCAGCGGGCCCATCAGCGTGCTCGCCTGCGTCGGATCGCCGATCTTCTTTTCCACCTGCGCATACGCGCTGCGCAATTTCGCCAGCACGTCGTCGTGGATGGCCTGGTGCACGAACAGGCGCCGCGTGGTGGTGCAGCGCTGGCCGGCGGTGCCGACCGCGCCGAACACGATCGCGGGGATCGCCAGCTTCAGGTCGGCCGACTGGTCGACGATGATCGCATTGTTGCCGCCGAGTTCCAGCAGGCTGCGGCCCATGCGCTGCGCCACGCGCGCGCCGACTTCACGGCCCACCGCGGTGGAACCGGTGAAGCTGACCAGCGCGATGCGCGGGTCGTCGACGAATTTCTTCGACAGTTCCACGCCCGCATCGTTGAACAGGAAGAAGATGTCCGGAAAGCCGCCGGCTTTGAGCGCCTTGTTGCAGATGCCGATCGCCGCGATCGCGGACAGCGGCGTCTTCGGCGAGGGTTTCCAGATGGAGATGTTGCCGCACACCGCGGCGATGAAGGCGTTCCACGCCCACACCGCGACCGGGAAATTGAACGCGCTGATGATGCCGATCAGGCCCAGCGGATGCCACTGTTCGTACATGCGATGGCCGGGGCGTTCCGAATGCATCGACAGCCCGTACAACTGCCGCGACAGGCCGACCGCGAAATCGGCGATGTCGATCATCTCCTGCACTTCGCCGTCGCCTTCGGGCTTGATCTTGCCCATTTCCAGCGCGACCAGCGAGCCGAGCGCGTCCTTGTGCGCGCGCAATGCTTCGGCGCACAGGCGGATGGCTTCGCCGCGACGCGGCGCCGGGGTATCGCGCCAGCCGTCGAACGCGGCGGTCGCGCGCTGCACGATCGTTTCGTAGTCGCCCGCACTCGAGGCGTGCACCGTCGCCAGTACCTCGCCCGTCGCCGGGTTGTGCGGCTGGATCGCGCCGGCGTCGCCGGTCTTCGACCATTCGCCGTTGCCGAGGTACGTGCCGGAATGGCTCTCGCCCAGACCGAGCGCCTTGAGGATGGGTTGGGACATGGGGACTCCTGAAGTTGCGGGCGCATGGAACGCGCGCGAGATAGCCGCGCATTGTAGCAGCGCCTACGATCTGATCCCCCGGCCCCGCAGCCCGGCTGGTGGTCCGGTGGGCGGTTGCGAATGTCCGGTGGCGTCGCGCGAGCCGAACCGGTGAGGCAGGGAAGCCGAATGGAGAGGCCGCAGGGATGCAGGCAGCCGCTACAATCGAAGCACGTCGGCCTCGTAGCTCAGATGGATAGAGCGCGCCCCTCCTAAGGGCGAGGTCACAGGTTCGAATCCTGTCGGGGCCGCCACTCTCTATTTTTGCATCGTTCCGCGGCAGGAATCACCGCCGCGGATGATCGAGCACGAAACGCACGATGATGTCGCCGGCATCGATCTGGCGCGTGGTGCGTCCGATGAGCAGTGCAGGCAGGTATTGCAGTCCGCCGGGCCAGGTATGGCCGCCGCCGTGGATCGAATAGAGCTGCAGCGCGCTTCCCGCACGGCAATGTTCGCCCGTGCGCAGGGTGACGCGGGTCGGATCGGACGTCGCCGGCGAGGGAAGCGGTTGCGCCGCGGACAGGCCGGCGCAGCCGTCGGCGCGCGACCAGAACGCGACGGTGTCGTCCACCGACAGGACGTTCCCGCCTTCGCCGCGGCCACCGAAGTCGGCGACCTTGCCCCCGGCATACGGCATGATCGGATCGTCGGTGCCGCCGAATTGCAGGACCGATACCGGACGCGCGGGGCGGCAATGCGATGCATAGTCGCTCGCCAGCGTGCCGGCGATCGCCGCGATGGCGCCGACGCGGCCGGCCAGGTCGCAGCCGATCCGTTGCGCGAAGATGGCGCCGTTGGAAATACCGGCGACCGCCACGCGGCTGCGGTCGACGGGGTAGTCGCGCTCGATGCGATCGATCAGCGCGGCGATGAAACCGATGTCGTCCTGCGGGTTCCTGATCGTCGCGCGGCCATCGTTCCAGTGCCGGTCGATGCCGTCGGGCATGGCGAGGATGAAGCCGGCGCGATCGGCGCGATCGGCGATCCCGGTCAGGCGCAACATGCCGCGGCCGCGGCCGCCACCGCCGTGCAGCAACAGCAACAACGGATGCGGCCCCTTCGCGTCGGCGGGTGGCAGGTGCAGGACATAACTGCGCGATTTTCCGTCGACCTGCAGCGTGCGGGTTGCGTCGCCGCGGTCCGAATGCGCGCAAGCGGGCAATGTCGCGACCAGCAGCAGCGCGGCCGCAATCCGCATCATTCGTTCTGACCGGCGCCGACGGGCGTCGTCGACAGGCTCAGCGTGGCGACGAAGCCGCCCTGCCTGCCGTTGCGCAATTCGAGGCGGCCGCCGTGCAGCGAGGCGGCGCGCATGGCGATGCTCAAGCCCAGGCCGCTGCCGCGTCCGCCGCGCGAGGCGTCGCCGCGCACGAAAGGCGTGCCCAGCCGCGGCAGCAATGCATCGGGAACGCCCGGGCCGTGATCCTCGACCTGCACGCGTATGCCGTCCAGCATGCGTTCCAGTTCGATCGTGAAGGGCGGTGCGCCGTAACGCTCGGCGTTGTCCATCAGGTTGCCGAGCGCGCGCCGCAGCAGGCTGGGCCGCACCATCACGCTGAGCGTATCCGGGCCTTCATAGCGCCAGTCGTCGGGTTGCCCGCGCAGGGCCAGCAGCTGGCCGACGAGCACCGCAAGGTCGAGCTCGCGCAGGACTTCGTTGCGGCCTTCGCGCACGAAGGCCAGGCACTGTTCCAGCGCGTCATCGAGCTGCTGCAGGTCGGCGACCATCGCGTCGCGGCGTTGCGGGTCGCCGGCGTCGCCAAGCTCCAGCGCCACGCGCAACCGCGCCAGCGGCGTGCGCAGGTCGTGCGACACGCCGGCGAGCATCAGCTCGCGTTCGTGCGCGGCTTGCCGCAGGCGCTCGCCGGCATCGGCGATGGATTGCGCCAGATGCCGCACTTCGCGCGGCGCGCCGCGCAGGCGCGTGGCGGAAGGATCGCCCGCCAGCAGCGCGGGCGCGCGCGCCGCAAGCCGTTCCAGCGGTCGCGTCAGCAAATGGGCCATCCATGCCGCGAAGATCAGCGCGATGACACCGGCGAGCAAGGCCAGGAGGGCTCTCGAGTCGATGACTTCCTGGCGATAATTGACGGCGTGGATGACGACCCAGCGCTGCGGGTCGTGCACGCTGCGTATCCAGATTTGCCTGTCGGGGGTGCCTGTCAGGACCACGCGCGATGGGTCGTTCAAGAGACGCTCGATCTCCCGGCCGATGTCGAGCATGGCGGGCGGCACATCCGCGTCTGCCTGCGGCGGCGGCCCGGGCTGTATTCCCACGCCGACGCTACGAAGCGCGATCAGCGTCTTCTGCGTTCGGACATCCTTGTTTTCCGCCAGCGCGGCGACCGCCAGTGCGGTTGCCGCAGCAAGGTGTCCGTTGCTCGCGACCGTGATCTTGCGCATCAACCGGGCGGAAAGCATGGTGCTCAGGCCCAACGCCAGCAGCAGTGCGAGTGCCACGAGGCCCAGCACCAGTGCGAACGTGGTCGGTGCGCGCCTCACACGACATTTCCGCCGTCGGGCACGAAGACATACCCTTGGCCCCAGACGGTCTGCAACCAGCGCGGCTGGCGCGGGTCATCTTCCACGCAGCGACGCAGGCGCGACACCATCACGTCGATGCTGCGGTCGAACGCGTCGTGTCCACGGCCGCGCGCCAGCGCGATCAAGCGTTCGCGCGACAGGGTTTCGAACGGATGCGCCAGCAGGACGGCCAGCACCGCGAATTCGCCGCTCGTGAGTTTTTGCGGGGTATCGCCGTCGAGCAATTGCCGTGTCGCGGGATCGAACGCGAAACGGCCGAACCGCACCACGGCCTGCTCCGGTTGCGGAGCGCCGACCACGTTGCGCGGCTGGCGGCGCAGCACCGCGCGGATGCGCGCCACCAGTTCACGCGGATTGCAGGGTTTCGACAGGTAATCGTCGGCGCCGATTTCCAGTCCGACGATGCGGTCGACGTCGTCACCCTTCGCGGTGAGCATGATCACCGGGGTTGTCACGCCTTCCGAACGCAGCGCCCGGCAAAGTTCCAGGCCATCGGCATCGGGCAGCATCAGGTCCAGCACGATCAGGTCGAAATGGTGTTCGGACTGTTCCTTGCGCATCGCCGCGCCATTCGCGGCGCCCCTCGCGCGGAAACCCTGCTGGAACAGATAGCGTTCCAGCAAGTCGCGCAAGCGCAAATCGTCATCGACGATCAGGATGTGGGAGGAGTCCATGAACGCCAACTATGCAGGCGTGGTTCAGCTTCATCAAGATGCGCGCCGCCAGTTTGTAAACGGATATTTCTGAGGGGCGTTATGGCAAGAAACCCTGACATTCGCGCGATCCGCAGATAGAACCCGTTCATTGGGACGGGACCACACTTCATCCCGCGCCGCGAACATCCGATGTGGCGGCACACTCCCCCGACGAAAGGAACAAGACCATGCTGAACAATCTATCCCGCATTACAGTTCTCTCCTTGGCGTGTGCCGCAGCCTTGGGGTTGAGCCTGCAGGCCAGTGCGGAAGTCCGCCATGCCCGTGGAGGCAATACGTCCGACGGACAAACGACGCACTGGCACGTCACGCGCGCCAACAACGGCAACGGTGAGCAAGTCGGCCACGGTGCCAAGACCGTGCACGACAGCGCAACCGGCACCACGACACGCACACGCGCCTCCTACGCCAAAAGCGCGAACGGCGGCACTGTCAAGCACGGCGCCAACACCCAATACAACTCCGACGGCAGCGTGACGCACACTGGCAGCACCGGCATCACGGGACCGAATGGCGGCACCGCCACCGGCCAGAACTCCTACACCAAGAACGCCGATGGGTCTGCCGATTACAGCCGCACGGTCAGCGGCACCACGGCCCAGGGCACGGACTTCAGTCATACCAAGGATATGTCGAAGAGCAGTCCGGACGGCACGCGCAGCGGCACCTCGCAGACATCGGTGACCGGCGCGAACGGTGGCAGTTACAACAGCACCACGACCGCCACCGGTACCGGAACGATGACGCGTGATTCGTCTGCGACCACCAAGAACGGCGGTACGTACACGGGTACGACCACCTACACCAAGGGCCAGGGCGTGACGCACACCGGCACCTGCACGGACGCGCAGGGCAATACCGTTACCTGCCCGACCCACAACTAAGGAGTTTCATGCCTGCGCCGGGCACGGACGACCGGCGCGGGCCTGGGGTGGCACCGACGCATCGCACACTTTTCATTTCGAGCAACTCGCCGCGGCGCCCCTCCCGGGCGCCGCGTTTTTCTGCGCGCGATCCTGCCTGCGGCGCGCCGTTCGACCTGAGATAATCACCGACCCTGTTCGTCGTCCGGCGCCGCGGCATGCCGCGTGTCGCCGATCGATCCAGCCGGCTGCATGTACCCGGGCTTCCGTCCGGACGGTGAAGGATGATTTCGTTTCTGTCGTTGTGGTTGACGCCGTGGGAGCCGTTCGCTTCCCTGATCGCCTGCATGGCCGCTGCGGCCGTGCTGTATCTGCGCGGCAGCCGACGGGTGCGCGTGGCGCCGGCCCGGCACGCCGCATTCTGGGCCGGAATGGCGCTGATCTATCTGTTCCAGCTCACGCATTTCGACTATTACGCCGAACACGAGTTCTTCCTGCACCGGTTGCAGCAGCTGGTCCTGCACCACGTGGCGCCGCTGCTGATCGTGCTGGCGTATCCGGGCTCGGTGCTGCGCGCCGGCGTCCCGCTGCGCTGGCGCGCCCGGGTGTTGCGGCCGCTCGCGCAAAGGCCGCCGGTGCGGTGGCTGGCGCGCATCGCCCTCAATCCGGCGCTGGTCACCATCGCCTTCATCGCGTCCATCCTCGTCTGGCTGATCCCCTCGATGCAGACCATGGCGATGCTCGACTGGCGCGTGTATCGGTTGATGAACGCGTCGATGCTGGTCAGCGGGTTCGCCTACTGGTGGCTGGTGCTGGATCATCGCCCTCGTCCGCCGGCGCGCATGCCGGTGGGCGTGCGCGTGATCTCGCCCGCCATCACCATGTTCCCGCAAATCCTGGCGGGTGCCTTCATCGCGTTGTCGCGCAGCGACCTGTATCCGATCTTCACGATTTGCGGCCGCGCGCTCGCGCTCGGCATGCAGGCCGACCAGCAGATCGGCGGCCTGATCATCTGGATCCCGGCCTCGATGATCGAGGCGACCGCCGCGTTGCTGGCCATGCGCCGCTGGATGCTGCTTTCGGGCAACCCGCGCAGCCGGAAACCGCTCGCCACGGCGCGCACGTGAATTCGATTGGCCCCGGCGCCCGCGCCATGCGCGACGAATCGCGGCCTCCGACCCTGAACCCGTCGACCGGTCGTCGGATGTGTGCACTGACTCTCGTTTGACCACCAGAACGGCTTGTTAGGATCCCGCCGCGCACGCACACACCCTCATCCGCGCACGGACATCCTCATGAACTCTCTACGATTGAAACTCGCGCTCGCCCTGCTGGCGACGCTGGTCTGGTCTGTCGGCAGTGCCAGCAACTACATTCTGCCGAGCAACGTGCATCAAACGCTCAATATCGCCTACGGCACCGGGCCACTGCAGAAACTGGATGTGTACACGCCGCAGGGGGCGCATGGCGCGCCCGTGATCCTGATGGTGCATGGCGGAGGCTGGTTTCACGGCGACAAGAGGTCCCCCGACGCCGTGGAGAACAAGATCAACTACTGGGTCGCGTCCGGCACGATCCTGGTGTCGGTGAACTACCCGCTGATGCCGAGCGCCAATCCCCTGCAACAGGCGCACTACGTGGCGCAAGCGCTTGCCTATGCGCAACGGCACGCCGCGGATTGGGGCGGCGATCCGAAAAAATTCATCGTCATGGGATTTTCCGCGGGCGGACATCTGGTGGCGTTGCTCGCCAGCAACCCTTCGATCGCGACTTCGATGGGCGCCCAACCATGGCTCGGCACGGTGGCGCTGGACGCCGCGATCTATGACGTTCCGCAGGCCATGGCCAATCCCCAGCACCCGGCCCTGTACAACCAGGCGTTCGGAACGGATGCCAAACTGTGGAATGCCGCGTCGCCGACCACTCAATTGCGCTCGCGCATCGCCCCGTTCTATGCCGTGTGCACGTCGCTGGAAAGCGAACTCTGCGTCTATGCACAGCAGTTCGTCGACAAGGCGAAGGGCTACGGCAGTCAGGCGAACCTGCTGCAGGTGAGCCTGGTACACGAGCAGATCGATGCGAATCTCGGGTTGCCGTCCAGTTACACCAGTCAGGTCAATCAGTTCATCGTGCAGGCCGAGGACGGCGTACTGCACTGAGAATGAGTCACGCCGGCCTGCGGTCGGCGCGCAAAAAAAACCGCGCCTTGTGCGCGGTTTTTTTATCCGGATTGGTGGAGCGGAAGGGGATCGAACCCTCGACCTCTGCATTGCGAACGCAGCGCTCTCCCAGCTGAGCTACCGCCCCACGTCTTGAATTTTCCGCGTCGAGTCGGAGTGTTCCGGTCGACGCGGGCCGCCTATGGTAGCCGCGCACGCGGCGCGCGCCAAGCCGGTTCAATCGGGCAACAGCGGCGCAAGTTCCGCTTCCAGTACGGCCCGGCGCCAGCCCTGCAAGCCGTCGGGCCAGATGCGCGTGACCGCGTATTCCTCCAGCAGGCGGCGTGGACACAGCAGGCCGGGGGCGACATCCATGGCCGCCGCGAGCGCGTCCACCCGCGCCTTCATGGCTGCGACCGCGGACTTGTTCCGGCCCGCGGGCGCGGCGGGGATCGGTTGGGTCTGTTCCATTTCCTCGTCGGATACGGGAGCGCGCAGCACGTCGAACAGTTCCGCGCGTTCCGCCGCGCGCAGTGCGCGCAGGCCACGGGTACGCATGGACAACTCATCCGGCGATGCCGGTGGTTGCGATGCCAGCGCCAATGCCGTCGCGTCGTCGAGCAGCCACGGGCGCGGACGGTCGAGCGCGCGCGCCTTGTGTTCGCGCCAGCGCAATATCCGCCGCAGCAATGCCTGGCGCGCCCGCGGCCACGCCGCGGTGTTGCGGAACGCGCGTTGCGGTTGCGGATCGGCGGGACCGCGTTGCAGTCTCGCCGCCAGGCGTGCGCAATCCTCCTCGTGCCATGCGAGCCGTCCGCGTTGCGCGAGTTGCTCGTGCAAGCGGGCATGCAGATCGTGCAGGTGCGCCACGTCCTGCTCGGCGTATGCGACCTGCGCGTCGCGCAAGGGCCGGCGCAACCAGTCCGAACGCGTCTCGTCCTTGGCGATCTCGATGCCGAGCAGCAGGCCGACCAGGTTCCGGTAGCTCAATCCGAATCCCAGCCCGCAAAACGCGGCCGCGATCTGGGTGTCGAACAGGCGCAAGGCCGTGCCGTCGAGCTGCGGGGCGAGCGCTTCCATGTCTTCGCCGGCGCTGTGCATCACGCAGACCCGGCCCGTGACGAGCGAGCGCAGGCCGGGTGCGGCGTCGAAGGCCAGCGGATCGACCAGCGCGCATCCTTCGCCGGCCGCGATTTGCACCAGCGCGAGCTTGGGGTAGTAGCTGTCGCGGCGCATGAACTCCGTGTCGAGGCGCACGACATCGCCTGCGTTGCGTTCGATCCATTGTGCGAACGCATCCGCGTTCGTCGTCCAGGTCGAACTCATGCCCGCAATCCGGGCGGTCGGTGGTTTGTCATGTGCAGGCTGCCGGCAGTTGCCGATTCATGCGGCTTTGCTATGGTGAGCCGGTCAAGATAGCAGCAACGAGCGCGAGAGACGATGTCCGCCCCGGCCACCTTTTCCCGTCAGAACGCCATCGGTGGCGCCATCGGCGTGACCTTGCTGCTGTTCGCGCTGGTCTATCATTTTTTCCCGCAGGCACTGCGCGTGGCGCCGGAGCAGCGGATCGCGGCGCCGGTGCAGCCGCAGGCCGGCACGCAAGGCCCGGTGGCGCCGCGCGCGGCATTGACACCGGCCGAATCGGAATTGCAGGCGGGTCCGCCGATTTCGCTGGCGCCCACCAGTGTCATAGCGTCGCGCGCGCGCGGACACGCGTTGGCAGGCGGCGGCGATGCGGAAACCGGCGCGTTGTTGAAGCGCGCGGATGCCGCGGCCGCGCAGGGCAGGTTGGCGGGGGAGGGCGACGATACCGCCGCCGCGCTGGTGTTGCAGGCCGCTGCCATCGATCCGGAGGATGCGCACGTGCGTGCGGCACTTTCCAACCTGCACGCGCGCCTGTTCGCCGATGCGCAGCAGGCGCTGGCGGCCAACGACACCGATACGGCGCGCGTGGACCTGTCTGCCTTGAAGCAGTTTCCGGATGCCGCCGCCGACGCCCATAGCCTGGCCGTGCGCATCCAGGCGGCGGACCGGGTGCGCCCGTTGCTCGAGCGTGGCGTGGCCTTGATCCAGGCGGGAAGGCTGGAAGGCGCCGGCGAGGACAACGCGCTTTCGGTGTATCGCCAGGTGTTGACGCTGGATCCGGAGAACGCGGTCGCGCGGCAGGGCCTGGAACGCGTGCAACGGGGCGCGCTCGACCGCGCGCTCACCGCGGCGGCGCAGAACAAGGATGCGGAAGCCGACGCCGCCCTGAGCGACGCCGCAGCCAGCCTGCGCTCGTCCCCGCAACTGGCCGACACGCGCGCGCGCATCCGGGCGATGCGCGACCAGCGCGGCGCGGGACTGCTGACGCAGGCGCAATCCGCGCTGGATGCCGGCAATCTGGATCTGGCGCAGACGTTGACGCAGCAGGCGCAGGCCATCGACGACACGCCGTCGGGGCAGGCGCTCCTCAAGCACATCCAGGATGCGCGCACGTACGCGAGTTATCGTCCCGGGCAGGTGTTTTCCGATCGCTTCCTCGACATCGTCGGTTCCGCGCCGTCGGTGGTGGTGGTCCCGCTCGGCGCATTCCAGATGGGCGCGGCCCCGGGCGAACGCGGCAGTACGAGTTCGGAAGAGCCGCGCCACGAAGTCGACATCACGCGCGGCTTCGCCATCGGCCGCACCGAGGTCACCGTCGCGCAATTCCGCGCCTTCGTGCGCGCGTCGGGCTATGTCCCGGATTCCGATCGGCTCGGCGGCGCTTCCGTCTACGACGAAGGCAGCGGCCGCATGCAGACCGTGGCAAATGCCGATTGGCGCGACGACTATGCCGGCGCGCGCGCGCGCGACAATGATCCGGTGGTGAACGTTTCGTGGAACGACGCCAACGCCTACGCGCGATGGCTGTCCGAACGCACCGGCAAGCGTTACCGACTGCCCAGCGAGGCGGAATTCGAATACGCCGAGCGCGCCGGCACCACCACGCCGTACTGGTGGGGCAGCGGCACGCCCGCCGGCAAGGTGGAGAATCTCACCGGCGGTTCCGATCGCTCGCCGTCGCACCGCAGTTGGTCGAACGCGTTCAACGGCTACGACGACGGCTGGTGGGGACCTGCGCCGGTGATGAGTTTCGCGCCCAATCCCTTCGGCTTGTACGACATTGCGGGCAACGTGTCGGAATGGGTGGAGGACTGCTGGCACGACAATTACACGCGTGCGCCGCGCGACGGCAGCGCGTGGGTCAATCCGGGTTGCGCGCAACGCGTGATCCGCGGCGGTTCCTGGGGCAGTGCGCCGGACCAGGATCGATCCGCCTACCGCCAGGCCGCACCGGCCGACACGCGCAGCGGGCGCGTGGGTTTCCGGATCGTGCGGGATTTGTGAATTCAGGCGGCGTTTCCCGTGCACACCTCGCGTTGACATAACCTTTGCGCGGGCAATGCCACAGTGGCTCGGGGAATCAAACCTTTTCACCAAGGACATCCCTCATGAAATCATCTCTTCTTTGTACCGTCGCCGCAGCCGCGCTGATGTTGTGTGCCTGCGCGCAAAACCCGACAGAAAATGACATGGGCGGCACGACAAGGGACAATCCGGCGCATGATCAAGGATCGGCGATGCAAACGACCATGACAGGCGCCTCGTCGTCCGAAGC
>JAFEEJ010000074.1 GCA_018241145.1 Pseudomonadota bacterium
GAAAGCGTAGCCACGCCGCGTGGCCTCGGCCTGCACGTGCGCGAGATAGGCGGCGATCGCCGCTGCCGGATCGCGTTGTGCCCGGAAACGATCGAGTTGCGGATGATGCGTGTAGCCGCGCGTTTCGCCGCGCAACACCGCCTGCGCCAGCAACGCCTCGCGCCACAACGCGACCAGGCCGCGGGCGTCGAGATAGCTTGGATGCAGGCTCCAGAGGCGCACGGGATTCGGGTGATGTTGCGCAGTTCGGTCGAGCGGAATGGATCCGGGTCCACGCACATCCCTGTGCGGTCCGGGATGAAGTCATCCCATTTGAAACGGGATCCCGGATCAGCGCGCATCCCTGTGCGGTCCGGGGCGAAGTCATCCCATTTGAAACTGGATCCCGGATCAGCGCACATCCCTGTGCTGTCCGGGATGAAGTCATCCTGACATCAGTTCGCCTTGTGGATCGCCCGCTTGTCGACCGCCAGCGCGGCTTCGTGCACGGCTTCGGACAGGGTCGGGTGTGCGTGCACGATACGGGCGAGGTCCTCGGACGAACCCTTGAACGCCATCGCGACGACCGCTTCGGCGATCAGTTCGGAGACCTCCGCGCCGACCATGTGCACGCCCAGGATCCGGTCGGTTTCCGCGTGCGCGATCATCTTCACCATGCCGGCCGGTTCGTTCATCGCCACCGCGCGGCCGATCGCCGCGAACGGGAAGGTACCGACCTTGCAGGGGATGTTTTCGGCCTTGCATTGCTGCTCGGTCTTGCCGGCCCAGGCGATTTCCGGCTCGGTGTAGATTACCCACGGGATGATGTCATAGTCGACGTGGCCGGCTTTGCCCGCGATCAATTCCGCGACCATCATGCCTTCCTCGAAACCCTTGTGCGCCAGCATCGCGCCGCGCACGCAATCGCCGATGGCCCATACGCCGTCGACGCCTGCCCAGCAGTGCTCATCGACTTCGATGCGGCCGCGCTCGTCGGTCTTCACGCCGGTGCCTTCGCCGAGCAATTCGCTGGTGTAGGCGCGCCGGCCCACCGCGACCAGGAGTTTGTCGACCGTCAGGGAGTGCTCGCCGTCCTTGTCGGAATAGGTGACGACGACTTCGCCCTTTTTCACTTCGGCCTTGCTCACTTTCGCGCCGAGCCGGATGTCCAATTCCTGTTTCTTGAATTCGCGCGCGGCAGCCTTGGCGATGTCGGCATCGGCGGTGCCGAGGAAATCCGGCAGCGCTTCGAGGATGGTGACCTGCGCGCCGAGCCGCTTCCACACCGAGCCGAGTTCCAGTCCGATCACGCCCGCGCCGATCACGCCGAAGCGCTTGGGCACCGCGTCGAAGGCCAGTGCGCCGGCGTTGTCGACGATGTGCTTGCCATCGAACTTCGCGAACGGCAATTCGATCGGCACCGAGCCGGTGGCGATCACCACGTTCGCCGCGCTGATGGTCTGCTTCGTACCGTCCGCGCCGGTGATCTCGACCCGGTTGCCCTTCAGCAGTTTTCCGGTGCCGAAGAACGACGCGATCTTGTTGGCCTTGAACAGCATCGCCACGCCGCCGGTGAACTGCTTGACGATCTTGTCCTTGCGGCCGACCATCGTGCCGACGTCGATGCTCGCGCCCTTGGCCGCGATGCCGTGCACTTCGAACTGGTGGGTGAGGTTCCAGAACTGCCTGGAGGAATCCAGCAGCGCCTTGGACGGGATGCATCCGACGTTCAGGCACGTGCCGCCCAGCGCCTGCTTGCCGTCGCGTCCGACCCAGCGATCGATGCAGGCGACCGCAAGGCCGAGCTGCGCGGCGCGGATGGCGGCGTGGTACCCGGCGGGACCGCCGCCGATGACGATGAGGTCGAATTTCTGTGCGTCGGCCATTGCGATGTCCTTGGCTGTTTCCCTTCTCCCTTCGGGAGAAGGTGGCGCGGAGCGCCGGATGAGGGTTCGGTGTCCGTGAGGTATTGCGGCGTCGCCGAACCCTCACCCCAACCCCTCCCGCGGGAGAGGGGCTCGAAGTTTCAAAGCCCCAGCAACATCCGCTGCGGATTTTCCAGCTGGTTCTTGATGTCGACCAGGAACAACACCGCGTCCTTGCCGTCGATGATGCGGTGGTCGTAGCTGATCGCGATGTACATCATCGGCGCCGCGACCACTTGCCCGTTCTCCACCATGGCGCGGTCCTTGATGGTGTGCATGCCGAGGATCGCGCTCTGCGGCGGATTGACGATCGGCGTCGAGAACAGCGAGCCGAAGGTGCCTCCGTTGGTGATGGTGAAGGTGCCGCCCTGCAGTTCCTCCAGCGTCAGGCCGCCTTCGCGCGCGCGCCGCGCGAAATCGCCGATCGCCTTTTCGATGTCGGCGAAACCCATGCCCTGCGCGTCGCGCAGCACCGGCGTCACCAGGCCGCGGTCGGTGGAGACCGCCACCGAGATGTCCTGATAACCGTGGTAGATGATGTCGTTGCCGTCGACCGACGCGTTGACGATCGGATGGCGCTTCAGCGCCTCGCACACCGCGCGCACGAAGAAGCTCATGTAGCCGAGCTTGACGCCGTGCGTCTTCTCGAACGCCTCGCCGAGTTGCTTGCGCATCGCGACGACCTTCGACAGGTTCACCTCGTTGAACGAGGTCAGCATCGCGATCGAGTTTTTCGACTGCATCAGGCGCTCGGCGATCTTGGCGCGCATGCGCGTCATCGGCACGCGTTCCTCGGCGCGCGCACCGGGGGCCGCCGGCGGGCGCGATTCCTGCGCCGGATGCGGCGCGCGCGCGTAGTTCACCAGGTCTTCCTTCGTCACCTGGCCGCTGCGCCCGGTGCCCTCGACTTTCGACGTGTCGATCTTTTCTTCGCTCGCCATGCGGCGCGCCGAGGGCGAGAGGTTCGACTCGCCGGTGGTGGCTGCGCGCGATCCGGTTTGGGTCGCGGCGGGTGCGGGCTGCGGCGCGGGCGTCGGCTTGCCTTCGGGCTTCTGCGCGGCGGGTTCGGCTTGCTTCGTTTCGGCCGGCGCGGGTTTCGCGGCGCCTTCCTCGATCACCGCGATCACGTCCTGGCTGCCGACGGTGTCGCCCTGCCTGGCGCGGATTTCCTTCAGCACGCCGTCCGCGGGGGCGGGCACTTCCAGCACGACCTTGTCGGTCTCCAGGTCGACCAGGTTCTCGTCGCGCTTGATCGCGTCGCCGGGATTCTTGTGCCAGCTAGCGATGGTGGCGTCGGAGACCGACTCGGGCAGCA
>JAFEEJ010000075.1 GCA_018241145.1 Pseudomonadota bacterium
AAGACCGACGCGCGCGAGCCGGGACGTGGCTCGCCGCTTCGACCCACGTGCCTGTCGACGACACCCATGCCACCTCGGACACGCTGCAAACCCGTCGCGTATCCGGCATTTGACCTGACCTTGGCTTGACAGTAAGGTGGCGGTCAACAATACGGAGTCTGTCAGGGAGGCATGTCTTTCATGACTGCTACCCATGAAGTGGCGGAGCCAGGACCCTCGCTGCAGCTTGCCGGCCCGCCCAGAACACGGCTTCTCTTTACCGGCCCCCCACAGGGGCTCTCCGGATCGATCCCGCTTGTCAACCGAAGCGATGCGAAGCTCAAGCTGCGCAGCATCGAACTGAAATCCCAGTCACTGAAAGGGGTTGCCAGCCTTCCCTTGGGCGTGACCCCCTTCTTCGCCAAACTCTATCCCGGCGAACAGGCGAATGTCCCGGGAATGATCGTGCTCGATTCGAGCACGCCCCCCGGAAATCACCAGTTCGAGATTAGCGTCGGTGGCACCACGATGGCAGCCGAGGCGCATGTCGAAGAAGTCGTCGATCTTCGCATGGCGCCCTCGCAGATCACGATCCTTGCAGGTAGCGCGACCGACTTCACGCGCACTTTCATTGCGGAGAACGCGGGCAACGTGGATCTTCCGACCGGCGCGCAGTGCGAAACGCCGATCCTGGACTCGAACGACATCGTTTCCGCGATGGTCTCCGGAATCAACGATTCCGACAAATCGACCGTCGAGGCGATGGTGAAGGGCATCCTGCTGCACTGGGGCGACCTGCACGCCGGGACGCTTGTCACGCGTCGCGATCCCATCGTCCTGCATCCCGGCCAGAAACTTGCCGTCGATGTCCACTTCCATCTTCCCGCCACGCTGAAGCCGCTTCGCCATTACTGGGCCAACCTCCAGCTGTACAACGCGACGCTTTCCGTCGACATCTACACCACCGCCAACTACGGGCGTAAACCGGAGCATCACGGCGACAAATCCAAGAGGAAAGCCCCATGAACAAAGGCGGGTCCACACCCAGCATCCCGAATCCCTGGACATTCCAGATCGGCCTCAATGGCGCGATCGACGCCGACCTGGACAACATCCATATCGCCGAGATCGCGCCCATCAACACGACCTCGAAAGTGGACAGCGATTCGAAACTCGACCTGAAGGTCGAACCACTGGACTTGAAAATCGAACCACTCAAGGTCGACAGCACTTCCGTCACGACCTCGTCCATCGACTTGAAGCCGGTTGCCGTCGATTCCTGCCAAACCATCAAGATCGCGCCGTTGCCGCCGATGCATATGGAACAGCCCTACTCGCAACATTTCGGCATCACGTTCATGGGCATCGAGATGTTCGGCTTCACCAGCTCCGGCAGATACGAGACGTTGTTGAACAACCCTGCGCGGCCTGCTTCTCCCTGCGGACACCATCCACACGATGAGCACAAACCGGCAGCCGCCCGGTCCGAACCCGCCGTGATCCGCGATGGCGGCGGCCTGCGCATTCGCATCGGCAAGCAATAGCACGGAAATTTCCCGGAAGGAGACCCATCATGCAAAATTCTCGCTGCCCCAACTGCTGCGCGGAGACCAAGGGACCGGAGGTTTTCTACGGCTATTGCCACGACAGCGGCAGGATGCGGATGATGGATTACAACGATTTCATGGGTAACCTGAAAAAAGGGTACTCCAACCTGTACCAGGTCCCCCCGGGCATGGCCGCCCCCTTTGCCCCGATCGCAAACCTTCCCGCGGTGGAGTACCGGCATGGCTCCGGTTGCGGATGCCATGAGGAGGAGGATTGCAGCTGCAATTGCTGCATCCAGTGCGCGGATATCGTCCAGTACGCCTACTGCGGCGAGACGCGCAAGATTCCCGTGACCTTCGACAACGATTCACGCCGCGAACGCCAGATCAACGTGCAGATCGGCGAATTCGCCACGGACGGCGGAAAACCGCTCGCATGGAAAACCTCGCTGTCGGAGTCGCAATTCACCCTGAACCCATGCAGCCGGAAAACCATTTTCATCGCGGTCAACATCGACTGCGGGCAAGGCAATCCCAACGCAAGGAAGGACGCCGCCCGTGCCGACGCCGCCGCCGGACGTGCCGGCGTGGCAACGGTCGATTCCTGCAGGGTCGGTTACGCCAGGGTCAGCGCGGACGGTTGCCTCATCCGTCCGGTCATCGTTGCCGTCGCCGTTTTGCCCGACCATTGCGGCGCACGGAAGATCGGTTGCCTTTGCGGCTGCTGTTGACCGGTCAAACGCGCTGCGCGCGGAGGATCCTGTACTGCCAGGCGCCGCTGCTCATCTGCTCGTACACGGCCGAGCCCGGCACCGCGAGGAAGTTGTCGATCATCGCGTCGTGCCCTCCGAATGCCTGCGCACGCGTGGCGGCGACGTCGTCACAGGAAGCCAGCACGTTCTGCGTGATGTCCCGTTCGCTCAGGATCTTGAACCCCAGGGGCGCCAGCAGCGCGCGCACTTCCAGCCAACGCCCCACCGGCAGCAGGTCGGTGTAGAGAAACATGCCCTTGCTCCGGATTACACGGCCCACCTCGCCATAGAACGCACGCAGGTTGGGATAGGTATGCGACGATTCGACGTTGGTGACGACGTCGAAAGTCCTGTCCTTGAACGGCATGTTCTCGGAATCGCCGACTTCGAATTTGGTCCCGTGCTTGTGCGTCCTGCGGCAGAAGGCGATCGCTTCCGGCGACAGATCCATGCCGACGGCCCTGGCCAGCAGGGTTTCGGCCATCAGCGCCACCATTCCGCCGCGACCGCAACCCACGTCCAGCACGCGTTTGCCCTTCAACGCCGCATTCCCGATCAGCTCGAACACCAGTCGCACCGAGTTGCGATTGAAGACGCGCTCCGGCACCTCGAAGCGCGCTTCATCGTCGCCGGTTTTGCTGACATACCCGTAATTCAGGAAGAACGAGGCTTCCCCGACCCCCGACGTCTGCAGCCGCCGCGTCACGTCGTCGTAGAAGTCGCGATAACTCTGCTTTGCCGCGCGGCCCGGTGCGTCACCCTCCAATTGGGTCGCTTCCACCTGCTCGAATGGAAGTCCGGCGGCCTTGGCGTCTGCATCGCCCGACTGGGCTTTCGCGACGATGATCGCCAGCTCGCCGATCGTGGGCGCCTGGAAGAGTCTCAGTACCGGAAGCTCGATCTGGAAGCGTTCGCAGATTTCCGTCGCGACCTGCGCCGCCAGCAGCGAATGCCCTCCGAGATCGAAGAAGCGATCATGGATGCCGACCGCGTCGATGCCCAGTTGCCTGCCCCAAATCTCGGCGAGACCACGCTCGACGTCGTTGCGCGGTTCGACATAGGTTGTCGCCAGGTTGGGCCGCGGATGCAATTCCGTGCCCGCGCCATTCCCCGACGCGGCTTGCTTGTGCTGCACCCAGGCCTGCAGGCGCTCCGCCAGATTCACCGCAACGATGGCGCGCGAACCCACCGGCGAAGCCAGCAACCGGAGCAATGCCTCGCCCCCTTCCCGCGGGGTAATCGCGAGCGGCATGCTCACGTTCTGCGCTTCGGCTGCGTTGTCCCACGCATCCCAGTCGATGCTCAACCACCGTTCACCCTGCTGCAATGCCAATACATCCAGCAGCGCATTCACGGCCGAGTACGCCGCCAGCCCGAGTCCGCCAAGGATCGACGAGATCGATGAGTGCAACACCCAGCGTGCCGGCTCCCGCCCCTTCATCGCCTCCATCATGTTGTGGAGCCCGCGGATTTTCGGAGAGAACTGCGCTTCCATCACCTCCCTGCCCGTTTCCGCGGCCGAAGCAAACGCCGCCGCATCGATGCGCGCGGCGCCATGCACGACCAAATCGATCTTTCCGAATCGTCGGATCGCAAGATCGACCGCCTCCCTGACTTCAGGCTCCCGGTTCAAGTCGGCACGCAGCACCATCACTTCGTCGCGCTTTTCGCGCATCGTCGCAAGCCGCTTCAGGATCGTCCGCTGCCCTTCCGATACGGACGGATCTTCGCTCGCCGCTGCCCATTCCGCGGGAATGGGCAGTGACGTCCTGCCGAGCAGCACCAGCCGCGCGCCGACGTGGGCGAACATCACCTCGGCAAGGTGGAGCCCCATGTGCCCGAGGCCACCGGTGATCAGCACCACCGGCGACTCGGGAAGATCCAGCGGCGTTTTCGCGGCGCTGGTGGCGGCCGGAACGAAGCCTTCGACGAAGCGCCGGCCATTGCGCATCGCCATCGCCGGGTCCGGCAATCCTGATGCCAGTTCCGCAACGATCATCGTCGCCAGTCGACTGTCGTCATCGACATCCGCATGCGCCACGCGCAATCCCGGATGCTCCTGCGGCAACACGCGCGCCACCCCGGCACCGAGGCCCCGCGCCGGGTCGAGCAGGTCTTCCGCATTCACCAGTGCGGTGCCTCGCGCCACGAACAACATCGGCAGCGGACGCACGGTCTGCTGGCTGCTGAGTGCGTGGGCCAGTCGCATCGGGCCCAGCAAGGCAACCGGCGCCGCATCATCAAGGGACGTCTTTGCCGGAGACATTGCATTCCAGCAATACACCACGCCTGCCAGTCTTTCGTCTCCCGCGCATGCGGCGGTTGCGAGGATGCGGTAATCCTCCGCTTCGTCCGGATTGATTTCGTAACCATCGTGCGTTTTCTCGAACCGGCCGCCGCGCCGTACGATGATCGGCTTTGCCCCTTCCGCACGGAGGGCGTCGGCGACGGACGATCCCGGCGTTCCGGCGTCATCGAAGACAAGCATCTTCTTGCCATCGAGAACCCCGGGTTCCGTTTTCTGCGATCCGGTCTCGTTCCACACCGCCCGGTACATCCACTTCGAGGTATCGCGCAGCTCGGCCTCCATGTTTTTCGCATCGGGCAAGGCTCCCACCCAATAGCTCTGGCGCTCGAACGGATAAGTCGGCAAGCTCACGCGGCGTCTCTGCTCGGTCGCATGAAACCGATGCCAATCGACGGGGACGCCTGCAACCCACAGGTTCGCCAGAGCGGTCAGCATGGTCTGCGTATCCGGGATTCCGCTTTCCGCGGCCGGCAGCGAATTCACGCACTCGGCTTTCGATTCCACGGCTTTCGCCATGGCGTTCACGAAAGTCGTCAACGCATTGCCCGGGCCGACTTCGATGTAGACAGGTTCTTTCCCGGCGAGGGCGCCCTCCTCCGCGATCCGGCGCAGCCCATCGCCGAAGCGCACGGTGTTGCGCAACTGGGCGACCCAGTATGCCGGATGCGTCACGTCGATTCCTGCCGGTTTCCCCTGCAGGGTCGCCATGAACGGAATCTTCGGCGCGTGCAATTTCACCTTCGCAAGGACGGATTCGAATTCCGCGAGAATCGGATCCATCATCGACGAATGAAACGCATGGGAGGTATGCAGCCTGCGCGCCGCGATCGATTCCTTTTCCAGTGCCTTCTGCACGCGGGCAATCGCACTGGTCGGCCCGGAAAGGACCGAAAAACCCGGGGCATTGATCGCGGCAAGCGACACCTTGCCCTTGACGAATTTGCCGACCACATCCTCGCCCGCCAGCACGCCCAGCATCGATCCACGCGGCAATGCGGAGATCAACTGGCCACGCTTGGCGATGACGGCCAGGGCATCCTCCAGCGTCATGACCTCCGCAAGGGTGGCGGCAACGTATTCGCCGACGCTGTGGCCGATCATCATCGCGGGATGCACGCCCCAGGACTGCCATAGTTTCGCGAGCGCGTAACTCACGGTGAACAACGCGGGCTGTGCCCATTTCGTGTCCCTGAGCGCGCGGGCCGCGTTCCCGCGCGAACGTTCCGTCCGGAAGAGCACCTTCCTGATGTCCTGGCCCGTATGCCGCTTCAATTGCTGCGCGCAGCGGTCAATGGCTTCCCGGACGACGATTTCGCCGTCGTACAGACCCTTCGCCATGTCGGGATACTGCGAGCCTTGGCCCGGAAACATGAAGACGACGAGGCGCCCTGAGGGACACGCCCGGGCAGATTGCCCGACTGCGGATTCCAATGCCGCGATCGCGCGACCGCGATCCTCCTTCGCCACTACCACAGCCTGTCGGAAGTGGAACGCCTTGCGGCCGAGATGCAGCGTCGCGGCGGCATCCGGCAGTCCGATTTCCGGGTGGCGCGCCAGGTGATCGGCCAGCCGTTCTTCCGCGGCATGCAGTGCCGCCTCGCTGCGGGCCGAAAGTGTGATTGCCTGGAACGGCCTTCCCTCCGAGGGTTCGTCCTGGACGGGAGCTTCCTCGATCACGATATGGGCATTGGTTCCCCCAACGCCGAACGAACTCACGCCCGCGCGTCGTGCGGTTCCGTTCCGGGTCCAGCGCGCGAGTTTCTGCGTCACGTAAAACGGACTCGCCGCAAGATCGATGCCCGGGTTCGGGGACGTGTAATGCACGGTCGGCGGGATCGCTCCATGCTCCATCGACAACACGGTCTTGATCAGTCCCGCGATTCCCGCCGCGCACGACAGGTGTCCGAAGTTCGACTTCACCGAACCGATGCCGCAGAAGCCGCGCTTGCCGCTCGCCTCGCGGAACACTTCCGTCAGGGCCGTGATCTCGATCGGATCGCCCAGGATCGTCCCGGTTCCATGCGCCTCGACGTAACCGATCGACGACGCGGAGATTCCCGCCATCCGATAGGCGGCGCGGATGGCCGCCGATTGCCCGCTCACGCTGGGCGCGGTGTAGCCGACCTTGTCGCTGCCGTCGTTGTTGATGCCCGTGCCGAGGATGACCGCGCGGATGCCGTCGCGGTCGCGCAATGCATCGCCCAACCGTTTCAACACGATCAGCCCCACGCCGCTTCCGACGATCGTACCCTGTGCACGCGCATCGAACGGCCGGCAATGCCCGTCCGGGGAAAGGATCGAGCCGGCGGTGTAGAAATAGCCGCCGCGCTGTGGCACCCGCACCGTCACGCCTCCGGCCAGGGCCATGTCGCAGCGTCCCTGGTGCAGGCTTTCACACGCCATCGAAACCGCCACCAGCGACGTCGAGCAGGTGGTCTGCACGACCACGCTCGGCCCTTTCAGGTTCAAGCGATACGAGACCTGGGTGCAGAGATGGTCCTTGTCATTGGTCACCATCAGCTGCATGCCGTCGATGTATTTCAGGGCATCCTGATTCTGGTAGAGATGGTAGAGATAGGTGCTCAGTTCGGAGCCGCCGAACACACCGATCGGTCCGCCGAAATGCTCCGGGTCGTAGCCGGCATCTTCCAGCGCTTCCCACGCGGTTTCCAGGAACAGTCTGTGCTGCGGGTCGGTCAGCGTGGCGTCGCGTGCGGAAAATCCGAAGAATTGCGCATCGAACTTGTCCACGCCATCCAGGACCGGCGAGGCGTTGACATAGCCGGGCAGCCGCGAGACATGGTCGGGCACGCCGGCGGCGCGCATCTCCTCTTCGTCGAGAATGGAAATCGATTCGACGCCCCCGGCGAGATTTTTCCAGTATTCGTCGAGATCGTTGGCGCCCGGGAAACGCCCCTTCATGCCGATGATGGCAATCGGCTCCTCCTGCGCCATCATGCGTTTCGCCTCTGCCACCAACCCATCGGCCGCGCGCAAGCGAGTCATCCGTAGCCTCTTCTCATTTTTCCTTTTCCGGAACCGGTTCAGTCGCGACGATTCTCAGCTGCAGCTCGACGCGGCGGTCGCCCGCGCCCGTGACGTAGAGAAAACCGATGTACGGCACGTCGACTTCATACCGATCCGCTTCCATCTGCAGGGAGAACGTGACCTCGGATTCTTCCCCGGGATCGAGTTCGAGCGCTTCCGGGGTGATCGCCACCTTGGGCGCGAATGCAGCGCCCACGCCGTCCATGCGGCGGACCTCGGTCGCGAGGTATTGCACGGCCACCCGCGCATCGGTGGTATTCGAGATGGTGAAGGACTGGAATGCCACGCCTCCCGAAGGCGCCTGGAGCGCAACGGCCGTCACGGTTTCCTTCGCCGGTTCCTCGGCCAGTGCGAGGATTCCACCCAGGTACTCTTCCTCGTAGTTTCCGCGCAACTCGTCCAGGTCGCGCAGCAGGCGCAGATAAAGCCGTCCTGCGTCATGCAGGTAAAACGGGAGCCTGCGCGACATGTCCGCGGCGACTTTCTGCTGCACGTCTTCCGGGGACAATTCTCCGCCGGCGACCTGGTCCAATTGCCTGCGGTAGGCATTGAGCGCTCTCGCGTTCAATCTGCCGACATATTCGGCGTACTGTTCGAACCAGCGCGCTGGATTGGATGTCTCGAACACCGGCAGGGCCACGCCGTCGCCCGGATCGGTCGCATGCACGGCATTGCGCTGGTTCAATTCGGCAAGCCGCCTCATGAACTCGGCGCCAAGCTGCGTCAGCCGCTCGCCATACATGGGTCCATGCCGTTGCACGAACCTTGGGTAGTATTCCTGGAAGACCGTCGACGGCAAGCGCCCGGCCGCGACGCACTCGAGCGTCTGCTGATACAGCCTCAGTGTCTTCTGGGTATTTGCCAGCGAACCGGAAAGGAAACGCGTATACGAGTCGGACCAGTTGGGCTCATGGCCATCGGCCCATTCGTCGGCGCGCTCGTGGTGCGTTGCGGCGCTTGTAGCCACTGTTCACTCCAATCCCGGAAGACTTGGCTCGTGACTGCTGCTGACAATGAAACGCTGCCCCTCTACCAGAAAGTCAATCTATCAAAAAGCGGGTCCGCAAACCAGAAGGGACAAACCCGAGCCCTGCCCCATCAATCCCCCGCCGAAGGCCACTTCCAGTCGCGGATCGACGGCAGGTCGATGCCGTGTTCGGTGATGTAGTGCTGGTGTTCCACCAGCCAGTCGCGCACTTTCTGCTTCGCATAGCCCGCGCCTCCGGCCAGCAGGGGCACGCGGTCGAACACGTCGGCGAACAGGTGGTAGCGATCGATGTCGTTGCGTACCGCCATGTCGAACGGCGTGGTGGTCGAGCCCTCCTCCTTGTAGCCGCGCACATGGAAGTTGCCGTGGTTGGTGCGCCGGTAGGCCAGCCGGTGGATCAGCCACGGATAGCCGTGGTAGGCGAAGATCACCGGCTTGTCGCGGGTGAACAGCGCGTCGAAATCCGCATCCGGCAGGCCGTGCGGGTGTTCCGACTGCGGTTGCAGCGTCATGAGGTCGACCACGTTGATCATGCGGACCTTCAGCTGCGGCGCATGCTGCCGCAGCAGATCCACCGCCGCCAGCGTTTCCAGCGTGGGGACGTCGCCGGCGCAAGCCATCACCACGTCGGGCTCGCCGCCGCCATCGTTGCTCGCCCACTCCCAGATGCCGATGCCCAGCTCGCAATGCTTGATCGCAGCATCCATGTCCAGCCACTGCGGCTGCGGCTGTTTGCCCGCCACGATCACGTTGATGCGGTCCCAGCTGCGCAGGCAGTGGTCGGTGACGTGCAGCAGCGTGTTGGCGTCGGGCGGGAAATATACGCGCACGATGTCCGCCTTCTTGTTGACCACGTGATCAATGAAGCCGGGATCCTGGTGGCTGAAGCCGTTGTGGTCCTGACGCCACACATGCGAGGTCAACAGGTAATTGAGCGACGCGATCGGGCGTCGCCACTCGATTTCGCTGCAACTTTTCAACCACTTGGCGTGCTGGTTGAACATCGAATCGACAATGTGGATGAACGCCTCGTAGCACGAGAACAGACCGTGCCGGCCGGTCAGCAGATAGCCTTCCAGCCAGCCCTGGCAGGTGTGCTCGCTCAGGATTTCCATGACGCGGCCATCGGGCGACAGGTGGTCGTCGGCCGGATCGGTCTGCGCATTCCATGCGCGATCGGTCACCTCGAACAGTGCCTGCAGGCGGTTGGACGCGGTTTCGTCCGGTCCGAATACGCGGAAATTGCGATCCTTCGCGTTCATCCGCATCACGTCGCGCAGGAACTGCCCCATGATGCGCGTCGATTCCGCCTGACTGCCGCCGGGCTGTTCGACCGGCACGGCGTAATCGCGAAAGTCTGGCATGCGCAAGGGGCGCATCAGTGCGCCGCCATTGGCGTGCGGATTGGCGCTCATGCGGCGCGCGCCCTGCGGCGCGAGCGCGGCGATTTCGGCTCGTGGTGCGCCGCCCTCGTCGAACAGTTCTTCGGGCTTGTAGCTGCGCATCCATGCATCCAGCGCTTGCAGGTGTCCGGGCTGGTCCATCGTGAACGGCACCTGGTGCGAACGCCAGCAGCCTTCGGCCTGCAGGCCGTCCACGGTCTTCGGGCCGGTCCAGCCCTTGGGACTGCGCAGCACGATCATCGGCCACGCCGGGCGCGACGTTTCGCCGCCGCGCGCGCGTTCCTGGATGCCCCGGATGTCGGCGAGCGCGCGGTCCAGCGCCGCCGCCATCTTCCGGTGCATCGCCATCGGCTCGTCGCCTTCGACGAAGATCGGCGCATAGCCGCACCCGCGCATCAGGTCGGCCAGCTCGTCGTGGCCGATGCGCGCCAGCACCGTCGGGTTGGCGATCTTCCAGCCGTTGAGATGCAGGATCGGCAACACCGCGCCATCGCTCGCCGGGTTCAAAAACTTGTTGCCATGCCACGAGGTGGCGAGCGGCCCGGTTTCCGCTTCGCCATCGCCGATCACGCACGCGGCGATCAGGTCCGGGTTGTCGAACACCGCACCGAACGCGTGCGACAACGAATACCCGAGTTCGCCGCCTTCGTGGATCGAGCCGGGGGTGGTCGCCGCGGTGTGGCTGGGAATGCCGCCCGGAAACGAAAACTGGCGGAACAGCCGCCGCATGCCTGCCTGATCCTGCGACACCTCCGGATACCGCTCGCTCCAGGTGCCCTCCAGCCACGTGTTGGCGACCACGCCCGGCGCGCCGTGGCCGGGACCGGTGATGAACAGCACTTGCAGGTCATGGGCCTTGATCGCCCGGTTCAGGTGCACGTAGATGAAATTGAGGCCCGGCGTGGTTCCCCAGTGGCCGAGCAGACGCGGCTTGACGTGCTCGATCTTCAGCGGCTCGCGCAGCAGCGGATTGTCGA
>JAFEEJ010000076.1 GCA_018241145.1 Pseudomonadota bacterium
GCGGCCTGTTGCTGGGTCAGGTCGAATTCCTCGATCAGGCGATGCAGGGCCTGCGCTTCCTCCAACGCGGTGAGTTCCTCGCGCTGGATGTTCTCGATCAGCGCCATCGCCAGCACCGCCTGCGGCGCGACCTCGCGCACCACCGCCGGGATCTCGTCGAGACCCGCCTGTTGCGCCGCGCGCCAGCGGCGCTCGCCGGCGATCAGCTCGTACCGGCCCGGACCGATGCCGTGCACCACCACCGGCTGGATCAGCCCTTGCGCCTTGATCGAGGCCGCAAGTTCCGCGAGCCGCGCCTCGTCGATGCGTCGCCGCGGCTGGTAACGGCCCGGCGCGATGGCGGCAAGCGGCAGGTTGCGCAATTCTTCGGCGCCGGTTTCGGCTTCCGCGGCATCGCCGCCGCCCAGCAGCACGTCCAGATCGCGCGAGCCCAGTCCTCGTCGTTTTGCGCTCACCGAGTCACCTTCTGATCGTTGGTACGGATGCGGGTCGGTTCATCGTGTCGTCCGTGCGCTCGATGCCGGCGTGCGTCGCGGCGCGATCACGGCGCGGGAGCGCCGGCCGGCGCCTGCTCTTCCGGCGCATGGACGCCCGCAACCGCGGTTGCTTCCCGTTCGCGCCGGATCATTTCGCCGGCGAGACCCAGATACGCGATCGCGCCGCGCGATTCGCGGTCGTAGAGATTGATCGGCTTGCCGTGGCTGGGCGCTTCGGCCAGCCGCACGTTGCGCGGGATGATCGAACGCAGCACCTTGTCGCCGAAGTGCTTGGTGAGTTGCGCCGAAACATCGTTGCCGAGATTGTTGCGCACGTCGAACATGGTGCGCAGCAGGCCTTCCACTTCCAGTTGCGGATTCAGGCGCGCGCGCACGGCCTTCACCGTGTCCAGCAGCGAGGTCAAGCCTTCCAGCGCGAAGTATTCGCATTGCACCGGGATCAGCACGCTGTGTGCGGCGGCCAGCGCGTTGAGCGTCAGCAGGTGCAA
This sequence comes from Pseudomonadota bacterium, assembly GCA_018241145.1. Taxonomy (GTDB): domain Bacteria; phylum Pseudomonadota; class Gammaproteobacteria; order Xanthomonadales; family Rhodanobacteraceae; genus 66-474. The sequence goes on from JAFEEJ010000076.1 coordinate 986, forward strand.
CGAAGGCGGGCAGTCGATCAGGATGGTGTGGTAGCGATCGCCCAGCTTCGCCAGCTGCTCCTTCAACCGCGATTCGCGCGCGATCGCGTCCATCAGTTTCAGCTCGGCCGCGGTGAGGTCGCGGCCACCGGGCAGCAGGTCGTAACCGGCTTCGGTCGGCAGGATGGCCGATTCGATGCTCGCCTCTTCCAGCAGCACTTCGCAACCGCTCGGCTTGACATTGCGCTTGTCGATGCCGGACGCCATCGTCGCGTTGCCCTGCGGATCGAGATCGACCAGCAGGATCCTGCGCCGGGTTTCGGCCAAGGCGGCCGCCAGATTGACGGTGGTGGTGGTCTTGCCCACCCCGCCTTTCTGGTTGGCGATGGCGATGATGCGGGTCATGGCGAGCGGTGTTTCCGGAACGGCGCTGCGGACCGCAAAGAGTAACATCGTCCCCCGCCATCGCGGGATCAGGCGCGCCGGATTTCCAGCAGATGGCGCTCCGCCGCCGCGTCCGGAATTTCCAGCCGATGGATCGCGTGGAGGCGGAATCCCGCGGGAATCCCCGCCAGTTCTTCCGGGTCGATGCGCCCTTTCAGCGCCAGCCAGGTGCCCGCAGGCGCCAGCACATGCCCGGCCCACGCCAGCATGTCGCCCAACGAGGCGAAGGCGCGCGCGGTGACGCAGTCGAAACTTCCCTGCAGGTCCCGGACCCTCAGTTGCGCCACGCGCGCATTGGCCAATGGCAGCGCACGCACCACTTCGCGCAGGAATCGCGCCTTCTTGCCGTTGCTGTCCACCAGCGTCACGCGCAGGTCCGGCCGCGCGACCGCCAGCGGCACGCCGGGGAGGCCGGCGCCGGTCCCGAGATCCGCCAGCGTGACGCCCTGCACGAACGGCAGCACGCCCAGCGAATCCAGCAGGTGCCGCGTCACCATCTGCGCAGGTTCGCGCACGGCGGTGAGGTTGTAGGTGCCGTTCCATCGCAGCAGCAGGGCGAGATAGTCCAGCAGGCGCGATACGGCATCCGGCTGCAGCGCCAATCCGAGGGCGGCCAGACCGCGCTCGATTTGCCGCTGCAGCGAATCGCGATCCACGGGATTGCCGGCCGCCTCAATCATCGGGCGATCATGGAGGATCCTGCGCAAAGCACAAAGGCCCGCGAATCACTTCGCGGGCCTTTGTGACTCCCCAAACCCTTGTGCCATCCCTGATGGCGAGGATCAAGCAGCGATCCCGCCGGCTGCCTCACCGGAAGCACGATCCGATCAAGCGGCCAGATCCAGCTCCACCCGGGTGACCAGCACGCCACGATCGCGCAGCGAGCCGTTCAGCGCCTGCTTCAGGCGCAGGTTGCGCGCGCGCACGTCTTCCTGATTGCTTTCCGCCACTTCCGGCAGCGCACCCAGCACACGCGTGCGGATCATGTCGTCGGCGCGATCGATGACCGCATCGGCGCGTTCCGGATCCAGCACCTGCCACCATACCCGGCCGCGCAGCGTTTCCGGACGCGCGTGGCCTTCGACCTGTACGCGCTCCTCGAGCGCCAGCGTGTAGCCCGTGATGCTGATCTTGTGCGCGATCCGTTCGATCAGCGGCACGACGACATGCATGCCCGGCGTGAGCGTGCCGGCGGGCTTGCCCAGTCGGCGCAAGGTATAGACCTGGCCTTCGGGGATACGCTTGATGCACACGGCCACGACACCGGCGACGGCCATGAGCGAAAGAAGGGTGAGTGCGGAAAACATCTTTATCTTACAATATGTTGTGAGATTCTTTTCGTCGAACCCTGTAGATTGTCTTGCAGCCCATGAATCCGACAGGGACTTAATCTTGATTTAACGATTCGTAACCTGACCTGAATCAAGCCCCTTGTCAAGGGCTTGCAAGCGATTTTCGGCCTGCGCAGGGATAGCTGCACGATTTGTGCCGATCCCGCCGGAGGAAATGTGCGGCATCTCCCGATTCCGGTTTTCGAAGCGTCCGGCACCTCGGCAGGACTTACAATCAGCGGTTGTTGCTGCCCTGAACCGCTCCCCATGAGCCATCCCGCCATCCGCATGCGGCGCATGCGCCGCGACGCCTTCTCGCGCGCGCTGATGCGCGAGACCGCACTGACCCCTTCCGACCTGATCCTGCCCGTGTTCGTCCACGAAGGCACGGGCGACATGCGCACTGGCATTCCCTCGATGCCGGGCGTGCAGCGGCTGTCGATCGACGCCCTGCTGAAAGTCGCCGAACACGCGCAGACGCTCGGCATTCCGGCGCTGGCGCTGTTCCCGGCACTCGATGCTTCCGCGAAAAGCGCCGACGCGCGCGAAGCCTGGAACGACGCAGGACTGGTGCAACGCGCCACGCGCGCGCTGAAACAGCGCTTCCCCGAACTGGGGGTGATCTGCGACGTGGCGCTGGATCCGTTCACCACCCATGGACAAGACGGCCTCATCGACGGTTCCGGCTATGTGCTGAACGACGAAACCGTGACGGCGCTGGTGCAGCAGGCGTTGTCGCAGGCGCAGGCCGGCGCGGATTTCGTGGCGCCCTCGGACATGATGGACGGGCGCATCGGCGCGATCCGCGCCGCGCTCGAGCACGCGGGCCTGATCCACACCCGCATCCTCGCCTATGCCGCGAAGTACGCATCGAGTTTCTACGGCCCGTTCCGCGACGCGGTCGGTTCGGCAGCGACCCTCGGCAAGGGTTCCAAGCACACCTACCAGATGGACATCGCCAATTCCGACGAGGCGCTGCGCGAGGTGCAACTCGACCTCGACGAAGGCGCCGATGCGGTGATGGTGAAGCCGGGCATGCCCTACCTCGACATCGTGCGACGCGTGAAGGAGCGCTTCGGCGCACCGACCTTCGTCTATCAGGTCAGCGGCGAGTACGCGATGCTCAAGGCCGCGGCCGCCAACGGCTGGCTGGACGAACGCGCCTGCATGCTCGAAGCGCTCACCTGCATCAAGCGCGCAGGCGCGGATGCGATCCTCACCTACTTCGCGCTGGATGCGGCAAGGGCATTGCGCATGGGCTGATCGCCACGCTACATCCGGGCTATGCTGACTGCGCGAATCCTGCCCTACGTGGGCTATTTCATGTGATCTAAAATGTTTTCAACGCAGCCCGAATGCATATCGATCCAGACAGCCATGCCGCCGCCAGTCCGATCAGGGGGATTTGAGCCTCCTTGCACAATCCAAAACCCTCCTACACTTCTGTGAGCACGCAAAGGAAGCTGCCTTTTGACACTGGCCTCACCGAAGTGTGAGACCAGAACCGCTATAGCCAATATTTACTGCTGTTTTTTCATCTGGAACATAGTCGCCATGAAACTTTGGCCGTTCGGGTATCTGCCCCAGTGCGAATCCTGAGAATAAAAGTAGCGTCGTCAATCCTAAATGGATTTTCATGGGAGGTTACCTCCTATCAAGCCTACTTACACCCACAAAGGAAAGGGGGTCAAGGAAAAAGGATTAGGTTCATTTTCCCTGGAACAGCTCGGGCCACTGAAGCGTAGGCCATGGATGGCCGTGTCGAAGCGAGCTTGCCCGCGCTGTCGCGATGCCGCTGCGACGCTGCCGAGCGCGCGAGCAAGGCGCGACTGTTTGAGCACATGGACGTGCGAGTCCGCACCGGCGCGCGCGAGGCAAGGAGCAAGGGCAGTCGAGCCGACACGACGTCGGCGAGGCCATCGCGTCCAGCGCGAATGGTTTTGGCTACTTTTGCCGAAACAAAAGTAGCCCGCTCGCCCGGGAGGCGAGCGGAAAAAGACATGGATGTCGAACATCAAGAACACGAGAGCAGGATTCCGGATCGCC
>JAFEEJ010000077.1 GCA_018241145.1 Pseudomonadota bacterium
CGCGCCGACAGGATCGGCGGCGAAACGGTGCTGGCGCAGATCGTGGCGCTGGTCGCGCAGGCGCAACGTTCGCGCGCGCCATTGCAGCGGCTGGCCGATCGCGTCTCGCGCATCTTCGTTCCGGCGGTGATCGCGATCGCGCTGCTGACCGCCATCGTGTGGTTGCTGACCGGGCCGCAGCCGCGCATCGCCTACGCGATCGTCAACGCGGTCGCGGTGCTGATCATCGCCTGTCCGTGTGCGCTCGGGCTGGCGACGCCGATCTCGATCATGGTCGCGAGCGGCCGCGGCGCCGAGCAGGGCGTGCTGTTCCGCGATGCCGCGGCGATCGAATCGCTGGCGCAGGTGGATACGCTGGTGCTGGACAAGACCGGCACGTTGACGCAGGGCAGGCCGGGCCTCGGCGGGGTGCTGGCGCTCGCCGGGGAAACCGAAAACGCGGTGCTGCACCTGGCCGCGAGCCTGGAAGCGGGCAGCGAACATCCGCTAGCGCGTGCGATCGTGCAGGGCGCGCGAAAGCGCGGCACCGGGACGGCGCCGGCTTCCGATTTCGTGGCGGTGACCGGACAGGGCGTGCGCGGCAGGGTCGAAGGCCGCGAACTCGCGCTCGGCAACACCGCGCTGATGGAATCGCTGCACGTGGCCATGCCGGACGATCCGCGACTGCGCGCGCTGCGCGAATCGGCGAAGACGACGATGTGGCTGGCGGCGGACGGTCGACTCATCGGCGCGTTGACGGTCGAGGATGCGATCAAGCCGGATGCGCGCGCCTTGCTCGACGACCTGCGCGCGCAGGGGCTGCGCATCGTGATGCTCACGGGCGATGCCGAACCGGTGGCGCGCGCGGTCGCGCGCGAACTCGGCATCGCGGAATTCGCCGCGGCGCAATCGCCGCGGGACAAGGCGGGTTTCGTCGAGGACTTGCGTGCGCGCGGCGCGAAGGTGGCGATGGCGGGCGACGGCATCAACGATGCGCCCGCACTGGCCGCCGCCGATGTCGGCATCTCGATGGGCGACGGCACCGATGTGTCGATGGAGAGCGCGCAGGTCACGTTGCTGAGGGGCGAGCTGGGCGGCCTGCTGCGCGCGCGCAGGCTTTCGCGCGAGACGGTGCGCAACATCCACCAGAACCTGTGGTTCGCGTTCGCCTACAACGCGCTCGGCATTCCGCTGGCGGCGGGCGTGTTGTATCCCGCGTTCGGAATCCTGCTCAGTCCGGTGATCGCGGCGCTGGCGATGAGCCTGTCTTCGGTATCGGTGATCGGCAATGCGCTGCGATTGCGCGGGCACGCAGTGCCACCGGCCCGTTCCGCGGATGCGCATGCATGAACGAAGATTTCTCCGACAATTCCTTCGACGCTGCGCGCCGGCGATTCGTGCAAGGCCTCGCGCTGGGCGGCGCGGCGATGGCGCTGGGCGGGGGCAAGGCGTCGCGCACCGCGGATGGAACGGCCGGCCAAGCCGTGCTGGCCGGCGACGAATTCGACCTGGAAATCGGCGCGTTGCCGGTGAATTTCACCGGCAAGTCCCGTATCGCGCAAGCCATCAACGGAAGATTCCCCGGCCCCATCCTGCGCTGGCGCGAAGGCAGCACGGTCACGTTGCGCGTCACCAACCGCCTGCGCGAGCCGAGTTCGATCCACTGGCACGGCATCCTGCTGCCGGCGGGCATGGACGGCGTGCCGGGCATCAGTTTTCCCGGCATCGCGCCGGGTGAAACCTTCACGTATCGCTTTCCGGTGAAGCAGGGCGGCACGTACTGGTATCACAGCCATTCGCGTTTCCAGGAACAGAACGGGCCGTTCGGCGCGCTGGTGATCGAACCGGCGAACGGCGAGCGCCATCCGTGCGAACGCGATTACGTGGTCATGCTGAACGACTGGACCGATCTGGATCCGTCGCACATCTTCGCGCTGCTGAAGAAACAGGGCGACTACTTCAACCGCAACGAACCCACGCTGCCGGAATTCCTGCGCGACGCATCGATGCTCGGCATGCGCGGTGCACTGCACGAACGCGCGATGTGGAACCGCATGCGCATGAATCCGCGCGACCTGATCGACGTCGGAGGCTTCACCTACACGTATCTGACGAATGGCGCCACGCCGGCCGGCAACTGGACGGGCCTGTACCGCCCGGGCGAGCGCGTGCGCCTGCGTTTCATCAATGCCTCGGCCAGCAGCTATTTCGACGTGCGCATTCCCGGATTGAAAATGCGCGTGATTTCGGCCGACGGGCAGGACGTGCATCCGGTCGAAGTCGACGAATTCCGCATCGCCGTCGCGGAAACCTGCGATGTGATCGTGCAGCCGCAGGAAGACCGCGCGTACACGATCTTCGCGCAATCGTTCGACCGCAGCGGCTATGCGCGCGGTACGCTCGCCACGCGCGCGGGCATGGAAGCGGAAGTGCCGGTGATGGATCCGGTGCCGACACTGGCCATGACGGACATGATGGGGGCGATGGCATCCGGCGCGCACGGCATGCCGCAAAACGGCATGGCCGGCATGGTCGAGGCGCAGCATGCGCGCAGCGAATACCGCAACCCCGGCGTCGACATGCGCGTGGACAGGCCGCGCGGCAATCTCGACGATCCGGGCGTTGGTCTGCGCGGCAACGGCCGGCGCGTGCTGGCCTATGCCGACCTGCGCGCGCTGGATCCGCCGCCCGATCCGCGCCAGCCCGATCGCGAGATCGAATTGCACCTCACCGGCAACATGCGGCGTTTCGTGTGGTCGTTCGACGGGGTGAAGTTCTCCGATGCGAAGCCCGTGCATTTCAGGTACGGCGAGCGGCTGCGGATCGTGCTGGTCAACGACACCATGATGAATCACCCGATCCACCTGCACGGCATGTTCAGCGACCTGGAAAACGAACGGGGCGAGGTGATCGCGCGCAAGCACACCGTCAATGTGCAGCCGGCGCAGCGCATCGCGTATCGCGTCAGCGCCGACAGTCCCGGCCGCTGGGCGTACCACTGCCACCTGCTCTACCACATGGAAGCGGGCATGTTCCGCGAAGTGGTGGTGGCGTGAGCATGCGCCGCGCGCTCGCGTTTGCATGTGCGTTTGCGTGCGTGTTCGCGTTCTCCGCGCACGCGCAGGATGCGATGCCGGACATGGAGATGCCCGCGGCGCGGCATGACAACGCGCCGGCGCAGCCGCGCGACGCGGACCATTCCGACGGTTACCGCTACGGCGCGATGCCCGGCATGGACATGGCCGACGACGACGCGCAGGGCATGTTGCTGCTGGACCAATTCGAATACGCGCACGACAGCCACGGCGGCGGTGCCGCATTCGTCGACGGCGAGGCGTGGTACGGCAAGGATTTCGACAAGCTCTGGCTGAAATTCGAAGGACACACCGGCGATGCGTTTCGAACCGAGGCGCTGTGGGATCACGCGGTCGCGCCGTTTTGGGATACGCAGCTCGGCGTGCGCCGCGATTCGGGCGCGGGACCCGGACGCACCTGGGCCGCGTTCGGCGTGCAGGGGCTGGCGCCGTACGGGATTGAAACGGAAGCGACGGTCTACGTCGGTCAGGATGGTCGCAGCGCGGCGCGCGTGCAACTGGAATACGAGGCGCGGCTGACGCAACGGTGGATCCTGCAACCGAAGTTCGAAGCGAACGCCTACGGCAGGGACGATCCGCAACGCGGCATCGGTTCGGGGTTGTCGGATGTGCAACTGGGGTTGCGCCTGCGCTACGAGGTCACGCGGCAGTTCGCGCCCTACCTCGGCGTGGAAGAAACGCGCAGGTTCGGCGGGACGGCGCGCTACGCGCGGGCTGCCGGCGGGGATGCCACCGAAGTGCGGTGGGTCGCAGGGCTGCGCTTGTGGTTCTGAGGATTCATGGTCCAGGCGAACGGCGCCCCTCGAATACAACCCCGCGATGCAGTCATCCGCTTAACCTTTGCGGTTGTAGGCTTCCGCTGGCAGGTCGGACAGGAGCCAAGCCATGCGATTCCTCGGTGCCTTCATCCTCTGGATCATCATTTTCCTCATCGCCGGCGCGATCTTCGTCTGGAGCGGCGTCTACGACGTCGCCGCGGATACGCAGCACTGGTACGTCACCAAACACCTGATCGGCACGGCGCGCGAAAACTCGATCGAGCTGCGGACGAAAGGCATCAACGTGCCGAATCTCGACAACGCCGCGATGATCAAGGAAGGCGCGGAACACTATGCGGAGATGTGCACCGGCTGCCATCTCGCGCCGGGCATGGACGATTCGGAAATCCGCCACGGACTGAACCCGCGGCCGCCCAACCTCACGCGTTTCGCGCCCGATCCCGCCGAAGCCTTCTGGGTCATCAAGCACGGCATCAAGATGACCGGCATGCCGGCCTGGGGACCGACCCACGACGACCAGACGATCTGGGCGATGGTGGCTTACCTGCAGAAGCAGCCGAAGATGGGCGCGGACGAATACAGGCAGCTCACCGCCGATGCGTCGCAGGACGTCGACGAAGGCATGCACATGAGCACGCCGGGTTCATCGGCCAGCGCATCGACGCCGGCGTCTTCCGGCACGCATTGACCTGTTCTCAGGAAGCGATCGGCAACCAGCCGGAAAACAGCCACAGCGACCCGCCGCCGAGCACGCCGCCTAGCAACGCGGCGGCGAGCACGTCCGAGGGATAGTGCAGGCCTAGCACGACCCGCGAGGCGGCGACCAGCGCGGTGAACAGGCACAGCGGCAGCGCGAGCGGCGGGAACCATGCGATCGCGATGATGCTGAAGCTGACGGCATGCAGCGTGTGCCCGGAAGGAAAACTGAATTCGTCCAGCGGCGGCACGTGCGCGATCACGCCGTCGCAACTCCGGTACGGGCGCGGCCTGCGCGTCCAGCGCTTCAACGTCCGATAGAGCAACCACGAAGCCAGTCCGGTCGCCAGCATCTGCAGCGCTGCATGCGCGCCGCGCGTGCCGCCGCCCAGCGCCAGCAACGCCGCCAGCGCATACCAGAACCAGCCGTCTCCCAGCTTGCTGATGCAGGCGAAGAACGCGCCGGTCGCACGATGCGCGCCCCAGCGATTGGCCGCGAGGCACAGGCGGGGTTCGAGGGCGAGCCGGTCACGCATGTGCGGCGATGCTCCCGAGGGGATGCCGCGACGCACGCGCCAGCGAAAACAGCAGCGCCTCGAATTCCACGATGACGTGTTCGGGCGCGCAACGCTGCGCGGCGAGACGCGCATTGATGCCGAAGGTCTCCCGCAGTTCGGGATCCAGCCCGAGCGCGAAGACGCTCGATACGAAGCCGCGCGGTTCTGCGGCCGGCACGACCAGGCCGGAGATTCCGTTGGCCACGTGTTCCTGCGCCGCGGCGCGATCGAATGCCACCACCGGCAGGCCGGATGCCATCGCTTCCAGCACCACGTTGCCGAAGGTTTCGGTCAGGCTCGGAAACAGGAACAGGTCGGCGCTGGCGTAGTGCGCGGCAAGATCCTTGCCGTGGCGCGTGCCCGCGAAATGCACGTCCGGATAGTCCGCGGCAAACGCCGCGCGCAGCGGTCCGTCGCCGACGATCACCATGCGCGCATCCGGCGCGCGCGCCTGCAGCGAACGGAAAGCGCGCATGGCGAGTCCCAGGTTCTTTTCCGCGGCCACGCGCCCGACGTACAAAAGCACCGGCGCATCCGCGCCTGCGCCCCAGTTCGCGCGGAGCGCGAGATCGCGGTGCTGCGGCGCGAACAGCGTGGTATCGACGCCGCGGCGCAGGCGCCGCGCGTGCGCGATGCCGTCGTCCTGCAACTCGTCGACCAGTGCGCGGGTCGGCACCAGGGTCATCTGCGCGCGCGAATGGAAGCGCAACAGGCGTTTCCGCACGAGGCGACCGAACAGGCCGATGCCGTAGTGGCGGCAATAGTCGTCGAAGCGGGTATGGAATCCGGTCACCACGGGAATGCGCAATGCCCGCGCCGCGCGCAGGGCCGATGCGCCCAGCGGGCCTTCCGTGGCGATGTAGACCGCGTCCGGCGTCGAATCGGCCCAGCGCGCGCGCAGGCGCGACGATTGCGGCAATCCCAGTTGCAGCCCCGGATAACGCGGCAGGCGCATTCCGTCCGCGGCCAGCAGTTCGATGCCGTTTTCCCGTGCGGCCGGACCCGGCCGCAATACCTCGACGCGGTGCCGGCGCCTGGCCAGACCGTGTGCGAGTGCATGTACCGTCAGGGCGACGCCATTGACCTGCGGCGGCCAGGTTTCGGTGACGAGGGCGATGTGCATGATGGCGGCTCCGCGGGCTTCACACGCCGCAAGGATGCGGATACCGCGTTGCAGCGTCGGGTCTGCGTGGTGACAGCCGGATGACGCGGCCGCGCGGTCGCCACGAGCCCTGAGGCATTAAAAAGTCGTTGATCGGCCGGGGCTTGGCGCAAAACCCCGTTCAGCGCATACTGGCCGCGAATCCGAGGATTTCCGATGTCAGGTCAGGAACGGCGCCGCGGCTGGCCGCAGTGGCGCGGCGATGATGCGCCCGGAGCGCCGGTCGATCCCGGCCTGCGCAGTGGTTACGTGCCGCCCTCGTCGGGTGCCATCGCCGGCCCGGCGTATGCGCGTGGAATGAGTGCGGACGACGGGCGCCGGTACGAACCGGAATCGGATCGACGCATCCGCGAAATCGAATGGGAATCGCAGGTGCCGCAGCTCGAGCGGCTGCACGCCTTGAGCCGCCGCCTGCTGGAGTTGCACGACGAAACCGCGCTGATGCGCGAGACGATGTACGCGGCATCGGAATTGATGCGCGCGCAGGCGTCGACCGCGCAGTTGCGCACGGGCAGCGGTTTGCAATTGATCGCCACCGGCGGCCTGCCGGAAGACGCGCTGGATGCCTTCCGTTATGTCGATGCCAACGGCATCAGCACCTGCGCGGCGGCATTGCGCGAACGGCGCCGCGTGCTGGTGGTCAATTTCGATTTCGCGCCGGGGTTCGCCGCGTTCGCGCGCGAAGCCGCGATGTTGCACCTGCGCGCGGCGGTCTCCACGCCGGTGCTGGACGAGAACGGCGAAGTCGGTGCGATGTTCACGCTGTACTTCGATCGGCCGTTCCAGCCGACCGCGCGCGAATTGCGCATGCTGGACCTGTGCGCGCAACAGGTGGCGCCGCAGCTGTCGCGGGTGCGGGTCGCGGCGGAACTGCGCGACAGCGTCGGCCTGAACCGCGTGCTGCTGGAAAGCGGCACCGACTGCATCCAGATGCTGGATTTGCACGGGCGCGTGTCGAGCATCAACGCGCAGGGGCGCCGCGTGCTCGGGCTGGACGATCGCGCCCAGGTCGAGGGCAGGTTGCTGCACGAACTGATGGCACCGGAATGCAGGCCATTGGTGGATGCCGCCGTCGCCGACGCCGCGACCGGCATCCCGCAGAAATTCGAAACCTTCGGCCGCGCCGCGGACGGTGCGCCGAAATGGTGGAGTTCGCGCCTGTCGCCGATCCCGGATGCGCACGGGCAACCGGGACACCTGTTGCTGGTGTCGCGCGACATCACCGCGCAGAAACGCGACGAGCAGACGCTCGCCGAGGAACGTCGCATCCTCGGCATGGTCGCCGAGGGACGGCCGCTTTCCGAATGCCTGGACGCGCTCACCGACCTGGTCTCGCGGCTGGATCCCGCCGCGCGCGCCAGCGTGTTGACCAGCGACGAAACCTCGGGAGGTTTCGCCGGCGGACATTTCGTTTCGGGCACGGACGGGCAGGAGCTGCCGCGGGTTCCGGGCGACGGCGACAACGGCGGTGGGCAAGCTCCGGCGTGGGCGCCGCGAGGCCGGCCATACGCACCGCCGGGGCCGATCAACCATTCCGAACCGATCTTCGTGTGCGGCAAGCGCGCCGGATCGTTCTTCATCGAACTCGATCCAGCGGGCACGCCGGACGAATGGCACCGCCGGATCGCCACGTTCGGCGCGCACATCGCCGGCCTCATGCTGGAGCGCGATTGCGAAGCCAACGAACGCGAGCAGGCGCAGCGCGACGCACGCGATGCGGAGGACCACGAACGCGCCGCGCGCTCGGAGGCCGGGCGGCTGGCGCGCGATTCGGCATGGCTGGCGGCCATCGTCGATTCCTCGCCCGACGCGGTCATCGGCAAGGATCTCGACGGGAACATCACGAGCTGGAACCGCAGCGCCGGGCGCTTGTTCGGCTACGACGCCGCGGAAGCGATCGGCCAGCCCGGCACGATCTTGATGCCGGCGGATCGCGTCGACGAGGAAACCGAAATCCTTGCGCGGATACGGCGCGGCGAAATCCTGGATCGCTACGAGACGGTGCGCCGGCACAGGAACGGTGGCCTGCTCGATATTTCCCTCACCGTCGCGCCCATCCGCAACGCGCAGGGCGAAATCGTCGGCGTTTCGAAGGTCGCCCATGACATCAGCGCGCGCAAGCAGATCGAACGCGAGCGCGCCGCACTGCTGGAACGCGAATACGCCGCACGCGCGGAGGCCGACCAACTGGCGCGCCATTCGGCGTGGCTGGCGGCGATCGTCGATTCCTCGCACGACGCCATCGTCGGCCAGGATCAAAACGGCATCATCACGAGCTGGAACCGCAGCGCCGAGGAATTGCTCGGCTACCGCGCCGAAGAGGCGATCGGCCAACCCTGCGCGATGTTCCTGCCTTTCGACAGCGCGGACGTGGCGGCCGGACACGACGCGCTCGGGCCCACGGGCGAAACCGATCAGCGCGAGACGACCTGTCGCCACCGCGATGGCCGGCTGCTCGAGGTTTCGCTGGTCGTTGCGCCCATCCACGGCACGCAGGGCGAAAGCGTCGGCGTTTCGTTGATCGCGCGCGACATCGGCGCGCGCAAGCAGATCGAACGCGAGCGCGCCGCCGCGCTGGCCCGCGAGGAAGAGGCGCGGCGTGAAGCCGAACTGCTGTTCGAAGCCGTGCGTGCCTTGGCGGGCGGGCTGGAATTCGACGCGCTGGCGCGCAAGATGACCGACCTGGCGGCGCGCCTGATCGGCGCGGAATACGGTGCGTTTTTCGCGCGCGCTGCCGACGCACCGGACGGGTCGTACACGCTGCAAGCCGTGGCGGACAGCGACGGCGCGCGATCCGGCGACAAGCCGTTCCCGCGCGACACGCCGCTGTTCCGGAGCGTTTTCAGCGACGGCGCCGCGATGCGCAGTGGCGATGCGCGCGAATCCTTCGGGCAAGCGATGGATCCGCTGCCCGGGTGCGATTTCCCGATCCGCAGTTGTCTGGCCGTCCCGGTGGCGTCCGTGCGCAACGGCGAAGTGCAAGGCGGGTTGTTCTTCGCGCATCCCGAATGCGACCGGTTCGACGAACGCGCCGGGCGGCTGGTGCAAGGCATCGCCTCGTACGCGGCCATCGCGCTCGACAACGTGCACGCGCATCACGAACTTTCCCTGTCGGAAAACCGCCTGCGGCAGTTGATCGATGCCATGCCCGCGGCGATCTACGCCATCGACGCGCAGGGCAGATTGACGCACTTCAATGCCGCGGCCGCGGAAATCTCGGACGGCGCGCTCGAAGCCGGCAGCGACCAATGGAATGCGAAGTGGAAATTGCACGGGGAAGATGGTTCGCCGTTGCCGCCGGAACGCATGCCGGAAGTTCGCTCCGGCTTCGGCCGCCCGGCGGCGGGCATCGAGGCGATCGTGGAGCGCGCGGACGGCACGCGCCGCTGGTTCATTCCCTGTCGGGCGCCGCTGCACGACGTGCACGGGCGGCCCGCGGGCAGCATCGTCATGCTGATCGACATCAGCGACCGCAAGCGCGCGGAAGCGGAATTGCTGCAGGCGCATGCCCGCAGCGAGGACCAGCGCCGCCTCTACGACACCGTCCTTTCCAATACGCCGGATTTGATCTGCGTCCTCGACCTGGAACATCGCTTCGTCTTCGCAAACGACGCGTTGCTGATGCTGTGGGGCAAGACGCGCGGGGAAGCGCTGGGCAGGAACCTGCTCGAACTGGGGTATCCGGGCTGGCACGCGGCGATGCACGACCGCGAACTGGACCAGGTGATCGCCAGCGGGCGGCCGTTGCGCGGCGAAGTGCCGTTCACCGGCGCGTTCGGCCGGCGCATCTACGAATACGTCTTCGAGCCGGTGCTCGATGACGAAGGCGAGGTGCAGGCCGTGGCCGGCACCAGCCGCGACATCACGATGCAGAAGGAAGTCGAACATCGCCAACGCTTCCTGCTGGACCTGTCCGATCGCCTGCGCCTGTTCGACGATGCGAATGCCATCCGGCACGTGGCGGCCGAGATGCTGGCGCGCGAACTGGGCATGGCCGCGGCGGGCTTCGCGGTAATCGAGCCGGACGGCGAAACCCTGGTCGCGGGCGGGGAATTCTGCGACGGCCGCATGCCCGACATCCGCGGCCGCCGTTTCAGCGAACCGGATACCGATTCCGGTTACGCGACGCTGGTGCTCGCGGACGAGGAGGTCTTCATCGAGGACCACGACGCCGAATTGCGCAAGACGGGCGGCCCGTTGTCCGGGCGCGAGCTCGGCCTGGGCTCGGGTGCGGGAATCGCGCTCTACAACCAGGGCGAACGCGTCGCCTACCTGTACCTGATGCATCCGCAGCCGCGCGTCTGGCCCGAAGCGGACCGCCAGTTGGTCCGCGATGTGGCGGAACGCACGTGGTCGGCGGTGGAGCGCGTGCGCGCGCTCGATGCCACGCGCCGCGGCGAAGCCGAACTGGCGGGCGAACTGTCCGACATGCAATTGCTCGTCTCGTTGGGCGGCGAAATGTTGCAGGAGGCGGACGCCGAACCCCTGTTCCGGCGCATCGTGGAAACCGCCGCCGCGCTGATGCGTTCGGAGTGCGCGAGCCTGCAGATCCTCGATCCCGAATCCGGCGATCTGAAATTTGCCGCCAATGTGGGCTTCAGCGCCGAAGCGGTCGAATTCTGGGGGCGCGTGAACCGGGAAAGCGACACCAGTTGCGGCATGGCGCTGCGCGACATGCAACGCGTCATCATCGGCGATGTGCGGCAGTGCGACGGCTTGGGCGAGGACGATCTCGCCATGTGCGAGCACGAAGGCATCCTCGCCACCCAGACCACGCCGCTGCTTTCGCGCAGCGGCCGGCTGCTCGGCATGCTATCGACCCACTGGCGGCAGCGGCACGTGCCGGACGAACGCAGGCTCGCGCTGCTGGACCTGCTGGCGCGGCAGGCCGCCGACCTGATCGAGAACCACCGCCACGAACAGAAGCTGCAGGAACTCAATGTCTACCTGGAACGGCGCGTGCTCGAGCGCACCGCGGACCTGGAACGCAGCGAGCAGCAGGTGCGGCGCGTGGCGTCCATGCTGACGATGGCGGAACACGCGGAACGCCGCCGAATCAGCCAGGTCCTGCACGACGACCTGCAGCAGCAGCTGCACGGGATCCAGATGAAACTCTCCGCGGTCCGTTCGGCGATCGACGACGGCCGGTTCGATTCCGCGCTGCGCCATCTGGAGACCGCGGAAAACTGGAGCGGCGAAGGCGTGGACACCACGCGCCGCCTCACGGTGGACCTGAGTCCCCCGATCCTCAAGAGCGAAGGGCTGGCCGAAGCGCTGGAGTGGCTGGTTTCGCAGATGCGCAAGATGCACGGCCTGGACGTGATCCTCGCGGGCGAACGCGAGCTGCCGGTGCACGACGACGGCAAGCGCGTGCTGGTCTATCAGGTCGTGCGCGAGCTCTTGTTCAACGTGGTGAAGTACGCCAACACCGGCAGCGCGCGCATCGAGCTGCGCCGCGGGGACGGCGATGTCGAGATCCGCGTGGTGGACGAAGGCGTCGGTTTCGATCCGCAGAAGTTGCGGCGCGAACCCAGGCCGGGCGGCGGCGGTTTCGGCCTTGCCAGCGCGGGCGAGCGGCTGGCGCTGATCGGCGGCCGGATGGAGATCGAATCCGCGCCGGGATTCGGCGCCTGCATCACCCTGCACGTACCGTCGGACGAAATTTCGCGGCAGGATGATTTCGCAGGCGACGGCGAAGGGATGCATCCGTCATCCGCGGATCCCGCCGAAGCAGCGCCCCGGGAATCGCAGGATCCCGCGCAGGACGAAAACCGGCTGGCATAATCGCGATTGGCGGGATGTCTTGGACGGAGGGCGACCGGCCGCGGCGGAGTCGCCATTGCGAGGGACCGATGGGGCACAGTGTCTATATCGTCGAGGATCATCCGCGCATGCGCGACGTGCTGCGCGAATGGATCGCCGCGCTGCCAGGATTGACGGTGTGCGGCGCGGCCGAATGCGCCGAAACCGCGTTGCGCGAACTCGCCACGACCAAGGCCGACCTGGTGCTGGTCGACATGTCCCTGCCGGGCATGGACGGCACCGAATTGGTGGCTGCGTTGCGTGAACGCCATCCGGACATCCGTTGCCTGATCCTGTCCGGACACGATGAAGCCAGATACGTGCAACGCGCGCTGGCCGCGGGCGCGCAAGGGTACCTGCTCAAGGACCGTCCCGCGGAAATCGAAAAGGCGATCACCACCGTGCTCGCCGGCGAAAGCAGTCGCGGCGCGGAGCCGGGCGCTCCGGTGACCGGCGCGCGGTGATCCCGGTCCGCGCTCAGCGCGCGAATGGCTTGCGGAACCGCGACAACACGTTGCCGCGCGCCTGGGCCTCGGATTCGGCCGGTGCGGGCTCGTCGTGTTCCACGGCCAGCCAGCCCGCGGCGCGGCTGGCATTGATGTAGTCGATCACGTCCGCGAGCGGCGCGCCGCTCGCCTGCGCGATCTGCGCAGGCACCGCGGCCTGTTTCATCATCGCCGTGGCGATGCGGAAATGGCGCGGAAATTCGCGTTCGGTCTGCGGCCAGCGCGAGAGTTTGTAGCGGCTGTCGGTGGCGAGTCCGTGGGCGAGTTCGCCCGGCGTCGCCACCAGGCCGGCGAACCAGCGCAGGCGCGCCAGCGGTTGCGCCTTGCCCTTGCGCGTTTCGGCCAGCGCGTTCGCATCCAGCACGCGCGCGGCGGCACAGGGATTTTCCAGCGCGGGTTTCAACGGCTTCAGCGCGGCTTCCGCGCTGTAGTAGGCATCGTGTTCCGGGTCGATCACCAGCTCGCCCACGCGTACCGGCTGGTCGATGCGGCGCCTCGCCAGCATCTCGGCGACGTTGCGCGTTTCGGGTTCGGCGGGCTGCGCGGGCTCGGCAACTTCCGGCATGGCCACTTGCGCGGTGACGATGTCGCCGGCTGCGGCCAGATCCATCACGCCTGCGGATTCGGAAGGCGGGTGCGCCGTGAATTCCGCTTTCGCCGCGGCCGGCTGCGCGGGCGCGACGGGCGGAATGCTGCGCGCCGCCTGCATGGGACGCCGCGCGTTCTCGCTGCCATCGATGTGGCTGGCGGCCTGCTCCAGCACCGCGGCAAAGGCGTCGTCCTCGAGCGGTTTGTCGAGCACCAGATCGGAACCGTGGGGGCGGGTGCGGGC
>JAFEEJ010000078.1 GCA_018241145.1 Pseudomonadota bacterium
GCCTATCTGAAAGGCTTCGCGTGCCGGGTGTTGCCGGCGTGATCGAGGCCCCTCTCCCGACGGGGTAAGTCGGCGCGCTTTGCCGATGCCTTGAATGGCATCGGCTGCGCCGACGAACGCATGGATCAGGATGATCAAGGCTGGGTCCCTTGGCGAGGCAGGATGCCGAGCCTAGAGAGGGGTTGGGGTGGGGGTACGATTCGCGGCACAATCCCATCTTTCTCCAATCCGAACCCTCATGCCCGGCCCTTCTCCCGAAGGGAGAAGGGAGCAATCAATGACCCATCCGTTCTTCGTCGACTTCAACCCGATCGCCGTGCAACTCGGCCCGGTCGGCGTGCACTGGTACGGCTTGATGTACCTGGGCGGGTTCGTCGGCGCGTGGCTGCTCGGCGAATACCGCCGCAGGCAGGGACGCCTGCCGGTCAGCCGCGACGCGCTGGCCGACCTGGCGTTCTACGTCATGCTCGGCGTGATCATCGGCGGGCGCGTGTGGTACATGCTGTTCTACTACAAGTCGAACCTCGCGCCGGATCTGATCGAATGGGTGTGGAAGGAACCGCTGGCGTTGTTCCGCATCTGGGACGGCGGCATGTCGTTCCACGGCGGCCTGCTCGGCACGCTGGCCGCCAGCCTGTGGTGGTGGTGGCGGCAACGCGACCGCATCGCGCATTATTTCGACGTGGTGGATTTCGTCGCGCCGCTGGTGCCGATCGGCCTTGGCCTCGGCCGCATCGGCAATTTCATCAACGGCGAACTGTGGGGCAAGCCCACGTCGCAACCGTGGGGCATGCTGTTCCCGCACGCGCTGCAGGAACAGCCGCAATTCAGCGGCGACAGCGCGGCGCAATTGCACGACCTGTGGCGGACCGGCGCGCTGGACGCCTACGCGCGGCACCCGTCGCAGCTCTACGAGTTTTTTCTCGAAGGCGTGGTGATGTTCGCGGTGCTGTGGATCTATTCGATGAAGCCGCGCCCGCGCTACGCGGTGTCGGGGCTGTTCGGGCTGCTGTACGGGGGTTTCCGCTTCGCGGTGGAATTCGTGCGCGTCCCCGATGCCCAGCTCGGCTACCTGCTCGGCACGCACTGGCTGACGATGGGGCAGGTGCAGTCGATCCCGCTGGTCGTCGCCGGCCTGATCCTGCTCGCGATGTCGCGGCGCGCGCCGGTCGCGCGCACGGAAGTCGCGGGCGAACGAGGGCAGGGACGGGTTTGATCCGCCGGCGAACGGGCGTGTGGCGCGATGGATCGAAACCGGCGGGTTGAAACCCGCCCTACAACCACTTCGCGCGTTTCAGCGCGACGAACAACCCCACGCACACGCACGCCGTGATCGTGATGATCCCGGGATAGGCCCAGGGCTTGTCCAGTTCCGGCATGTGGTGGAAATTCATGCCGTACCAGCTCGCCAGCAGCGTCGGCGCGGCCAGCAGCGCGGCCCAGCCGGCGAGGCGCTTGACCACTTCGTTCTGGCGCACGGTGATCAGCGACAGGTTGACGCTCATCGCCGCGCCCAGCATTTCGCGCATCGAGCCGATCGCGTCGTTGACGCGCGCGACATGGTCGTACACGTCGCGGAAATACGGGCGCACCTCGTCGCGGATCATCAGCGGGTGCAACCGCACCAGCTGGTTGAGGATGTCCTGCAGCGGCGCGACCGCCAGCTTCAGCGTCAGCAATTCGCGCTGCATGTCGTACAGGCGCTTGATCGTGTCGCGCTTGTAGGCCTCGGCGAAGATGTCCTGCTCCAGTTCCTGCAATTCCTCCTTGAATTCGCGCACGATCGGCAGGAAGTTGTCGACGATGAAATCCAGCACCGAATACAACCCGTAACTGGGGCCGAACGCCAGGTGGTCGGGCGTGTGTTCGCAGGTGCGCCGCGCCGGCGCGTAGGACAGCGACGCGCCGTGCCGCACGGTCAGCAGGTAGCGCGGGCCGAGGAAGATGTGCGTCTCGCCGAAGGCGATGTTGCCGCCGAGCAGTTGCGCGGTCTGCACCACGATGAACAGCGAATCCCCGTAGGCCTCGATCTTCGGCCGCTGGTGCGCGCTGTGCGCATCCTCGATCGCCAGCTCGTGCAGGCCGAATTCCTCTTGCATCTTCTCCAGCAGCGGTTCGTCGGGCTCCACCAGGCCGACCCAGACGAACGCATCCGGTTTCGCCAGCACGTCGCTGATCTCGTCCAGCGTGATGTCGGCGAGCCGCTTGCCCTGCGCGTCGTAACCCACGCAGTTGGCGATCATCGGCTGGGAAGCGGGCGTGTCCATGGGGTGGATGATGCGCGCGGCCGATGACAAGAGCAATGCAGTCGGCGAATGGATAGTGGTCCGGTTTGAAATTCGAACCGTTCGCGCTGAGCGCTTCGATGAACTCAGGGCGGCCTGCGTGAGCGGAGCGAACGAAGTCGAAGCGCCATGTCCTTCGACTTCGCGCCTTCGGCGCTACGCTCAGGACGAACGGTTTTTTCAAACCGGACCACTACCGGCGATGAAACCGATGATGCGCGGAAGCCTTGCGTTCATCCGCGTGAGTTTGCCGGCCGTTGCTTGTGCACGCTGGTGATCATTCCGCACGACACCCCCGCCCACGCCGGCAATGCGAACAGGATCCAGTGCAGGTTGCGCTGCGGCAGCCAGCCGGCGAGGTTCGCGGCCAGCGCGGTGCATGCGGTGAGCGCGAAAAGCGCCGTGAGCGCGAAGGCGAAGCGCGCGATGCGCGCGTCGCGCCGCGCGGTGCGGAGCAGCGGCACGATCAGCAGCCAC
>JAFEEJ010000079.1 GCA_018241145.1 Pseudomonadota bacterium
AGCGGGGCTGAACGGCCGCCTTCCTGTGACCCGGTTGCGGCGGCGCCAGTCAGCCATCGTTGCGCCGACGCCGCGGGCATCGCTACCATCGTCGTTCCGCGCGGGTGTAGCTCAATGGCAGAGCTGTAGCTTCCCAAGCTACTGACGAGGGTTCGATTCCCTTCACCCGCTCCAGTCCCGCGGGATCTTGCGCGTCCCGATCGATTGCGTCGCCAGGACAGAAGGGCTGCGCCGCTTTGAGGGCCTCTGAACCAATCCATCCCGGGTTGGTCAGAGTACGTTGAGTTCCGGATTTTCCGGATCCGGTCCCGCAACTCTGATAAATCACGGCTTCCCTCGAGACAGAGCGTCAAGGGTGCCGGTGCGGCCCCGTACCCGGCCGTCTGGTTTGTCTGTGAATGGCGTCGGGTTGCACGGATTTGTGCGCAAGGTATCCTTGCGTTGGGGAGTGGTTTTGAGTCGTGCCTCCCTTGGCGCGCGGCACGTGACCACGTGGTTCGTGATCACGCCGTGCCGCGGTTTCAGGAGGAACGATGTCCAGGAAAGACGGAAACATCGCATCGGAGAACGACCACCTGATCGGGCGCGCAGAGGTGGACGACCTGGAGGCCATCCTCGCCGTATCCGCAACCGATGCTTCCGAGACGATCCATGCCGTGGCGGAACACCAGGACGCGATCTTCACCTGGGAGTACCGGAAGGGCGCTCGCCCGCAACTGGACAAGTTGTACGACAAGGCGCGCACCAACCAGTGGAACGGCGACAGCGACGTGCCGTGGGACACCGATGTCGACCAGCGCAAGGTCGTCCTCGGCAACGTGCTCGCCTACGGCGGCTTCATGCCGGGCATCACCGACCTGCGCGGCACGCCGTTCGAGAAATGGAACGCCGACGAATGGATCGCGCTCGGCTGCGAGTCGCAGAACTGGACGCTTTCGCAATTCCTGCACGGCGAACAGGGTGCGCTGTTGTGCACCGCCAAGATCGTCGAGACGGTGCCGTGGATCGACGCCAAGTACTACGCCGCCACGCAGGTGATGGACGAGGCGAGGCACGTGGAAGTGTTTTCGCGTTACCTCGACACCAAGCTCTCCGGGCACTATCCGATCAATCCGCACCTGAAGCTGCTGCTCGACCAGGTCGTGGGCGACAGCCGCTGGGACATGACCTACCTCGGCATGCAGATCATGGTCGAGGGGCTGGCGCTCGCCGCGTTCCGTTCGATGCACGATCTGACCATCGAACCGTTGCTGCGCCACATCCTGCGCTACGTGATGGCGGATGAATCGCGCCACATCGCCTTCGGGGTCGTCACGCTGAAGGAACTGTACTCGCAGCTTTCCGCCGCCGAACTGCGCGAGCGGCAGGAGTTCGTGTTCGAGGCCGCCGTGCGCATGCGCGACCGCTTCCTGCAGCAGGAAGTGTGGGAACGCATGGGCCTGCCGGTGAAACAGACCATCAAGCTGATCATGCAGGCGCCCGAGCGGCGCGTTTTCCAGCGGATGCTGTTCACCAACGTGGTTCCGAACTGCAAGAAGCTCGGACTGCTCGATGCAGGCGATGGCTGGCTGCGGCGCAAGTTCGAGGAACTGGGCGTGTTGCAATTCGAACACCTCGACGACACCGCCAGCGCCTACGAGGCATTCCAGATTCCGCGCGCGACGGTCGTCTGACGCTCGCCGCCGTAATCGCCCAGCGCGGCGGCCCGGGTTTGCGATACGCTGGCGGCGCTTCCGGAGCCGCCGATGAAAATCGCGATCCTTTCCCGCAATGCACGCCTGTATTCGACCACGCGGCTGGTCGCCGCCGGCCGCGCGCGCGGCCACCGCGTGCGGGTACTCGATCCCTTGCGCTGCTACATGCGCATCGCGCACGACGGCTACGCGCTGCACTACGGCGGGCGCGAGTTGCGCGGTTTCGACTGCGTGATCCCGCGCATCGGCGCGTCGATCACCTTCTACGGCACCGCGGTGCTGCGGCAGTTCGAGATGATGGGCGTGTACACGGCCAATTCGTCGGAAGCCGTGCTGCGCGCCCGCGACAAGCTGCGCAGCCTGCAGATCCTGGCCAAGCGCGGACTCGACATGCCGGTGACGGTGTTCGGCGACAACCCCGACGACACCGCGGACCTGCTGGCGATGCTCGGGCCACCGCCGCACGTGATCAAGCTCAACGAGAGCGCGCAGGGGCAGGGCGTGGTGCTCGCCGAAAAACCGGCAGCATCGCAGAGCGTGATCGAGGCGTTCCGCGGGTTGTACGCGAATTTCCTGGTACAGGAATTCGTGCGCGAGGCGAACGGCTGCGACATCCGCTGCTTCGTGGTCGGCGACGACGTGGTGGCGGCGATGCAGCGCGAGGCCGTGGCCGGGGACTTTCGTTCCAACCTGCACCGCGGTGGCACCGGCAGCAAGGTCAGGCTCACCGAGCGGGAACGCGAAACCGCGCTGCGCGCCGCGCGCGCGATGGAACTCGGCATCGCAGGCGTCGACCTGCTGCGTTCGGAGCGCGGGCCGCTGGTGCTGGAGGTCAACTCCTCCCCGGGACTGGAAGGGATCGAGACGGTCACCGGAGTCGACGTGGCGGGAGCGGTGGTTCGGCACGTCGAGCAGGCGGCCGGTTGACCCGCGCGGCAGCCGCAAGGCGGACGACGATCGGCTTAGTACGAAGAATATCGTTGACGGGTGATGCGAATCTGGCTACGATGCAATCGGACCGCGCCAAACGGCGCGTGGCAACGGCGACTACGGGAGTCGGGGATCATGAAAAAGTCGGGTCGGTTCGTTCTTGCGCTGGCAATAGGCGCACTCGGATTGCAGGGTTGCGCAGGTACCGGGGGCACGCAGATGGACGCGGCGCCGTCCGTCGCTGAGCCGGTAGC
>JAFEEJ010000007.1 GCA_018241145.1 Pseudomonadota bacterium
AACTTCCAATTCGGTTTCGAATCGTCGCCTATCCCCGCAGCCTAACCCCGCCGCGGCAGCCGTTCAAACCGCCCGCTCCGGCCTCTGGCCAACCCGCGCTGCCTAGCCGCTATACTTCCCCGATTGCCCCGAGCGGGCCGATAGCAGAAGGGGTTGTCCGATGGTGCTGGAACAGTACGGTTTGTGGCTCGCGGTCGGCTGCGCGATCGTGGCGATCCTGTACGGCGTGTTTTCCGCCGGCTGGATCATGAAGCAGTCCCCCGGCAATGCGCGCATGCAGGAAATCGCGAAAGCCATCCAGGAAGGTGCGCGCGCGTACCTCAATCGGCAGTATTCGACCATCGCCGTTGCCGGCGTGATCCTGTTCCTGGTGATCGGCTTCGCGCTGAACTGGGGCACCGCGATCGGTTTTGCGGTCGGCGCGATCCTGTCCGGCGCGGCCGGTTACATCGGCATGAACGTGTCGGTGCGCAGCAACGTGCGCACCGCGGAAGCCGCGCGCGGCGGCATCGCGGCGGCGTTGAAGGTGGCGTTCCGCGGCGGCGCGATCACCGGCATGCTGGTGGTGGGCCTGGCGCTGCTGGGCGTGGCCGGCTACTACATCGTGCTGACGCACGGCTTCGGCTACGAACAGGAAGCCGCGCTGCACGCGCTGGTGGGCCTGGCGTTCGGTTCCTCGCTGATCTCGATCTTCGCGCGCTTGGGCGGCGGCATCTTCACCAAGGGCGCGGACGTCGGCGCGGACCTGGTCGGCAAGGTTGAGGCCGGCATTCCGGAAGACGACCCGCGCAACCCGGCAGTGATCGCGGACAACGTGGGCGACAACGTCGGCGACTGCGCCGGCATGGCGGCCGACCTGTTCGAAACCTACGCGGTGACGCTGGTGGCGACCATGCTGCTGGGCGGCGTGCTGGCAACGGATGTCGGCGGCAACGGCGCGCTGTATCCGCTGGTGCTGGGCGGCGCATCGATCATCGCATCGGTGATCGGAACCTTCTTCGTGCGCACGCGCGCCGGTTCCAAGATCATGAATGCGTTGTACGCGGGCGTGCTGGTTTCGGGCGTGCTGGCGGCGATCGCGTTCTGGCCGATCACCAAGCAGTTGATGGCCGGTTCCAGCTACGGCATCGGGCACCTGTACGGCAGCGCGCTGATCGGCCTGGTGCTGACGGCGGTGATCGTGTTCATCACCGAGTACTACACCGCCACCGAATACAAGCCGGTGCGGCACGTGGCGCAGTCTTCGACCACCGGACACGCGACCAACATCATCGCGGGCCTGGGCGTGTCGATGAAGTCCACCGCGCTGCCGGTGCTGGCGATCTGCGCGGCGATCTGGGGTTCCTACGAACTGGCCGGCCTGTACGGCATCGCGATCGCGGCCACCGCGATGCTGTCGATGACGGGCATGATCGTGGCGCTGGATGCCTACGGCCCGATCACCGACAACGCCGGCGGCATCGCCGAGATGTCGGACCTGCCGCCGGAAGTGCGCGGCGTGACCGATCCGCTGGATGCGGTCGGCAACACCACCAAGGCGGTGACCAAGGGCTACGCGATCGGTTCGGCGGGCCTCGCCGCGCTGGTACTGTTCGCCGATTACACGCACAACTTGTCGACGCGCCCCGATCTCGGCAACGTCACGTTCGATCTTTCCAACCATTACGTGATCATCGGCCTGATCATCGGCGGCCTGATCCCGTACCTGTTCGCGGCGATGGCGATGGAAGCGGTCGGCCGCGCGGCGGGTTCGGTGGTGGAGGAAGTGCGCCGACAGTTCCGCGAGATCAAGGGCATCATGCAGGGCACCACGCGGCCGGATTATTCGCGCGCGGTGGACATGCTGACCAAGGCCGCGATCAAGGAAATGATCGTGCCGTCGCTGCTGCCGGTGCTGGTGCCGATCATCGTGGCGTTCGGCTTCAAGTGGCTGGGCGGCACCGAGGCCGGCGCGCAGGCATTGGGCGGCGTGCTGATCGGCACCATCGTCACCGGCCTGTTCGTGGCCATCTCGATGACCACCGGCGGCGGCGCGTGGGACAACGCCAAGAAGTACATCGAGGACGGCAACTTCGGCGGCAAGGGTTCGGACGCGCACAAGGCCGCGGTCACCGGCGACACCGTGGGCGATCCCTACAAGGACACCGCGGGCCCGGCCGTGAACCCGCTGATCAAGATCATCAACATCGTGGCCCTTCTGCTCATACCGCTCCTTTGACTTGAAACGGCACGTTTGCGAAGAGCGCCATCGACAGCGATCCCGCACGGCACCACTCCCCCTCTCCCGCTTGCGGGAGAGGCGGCCGCAGGCCGAGC
>JAFEEJ010000080.1 GCA_018241145.1 Pseudomonadota bacterium
CCTCGACCTGCTTGATGAACCCTATTACCTGCTCCGTCGTGAATCGGCTCTTGCGCATGTCCGTCCTCTCTGGGTGAACGGACTTTACCTACTATCGATTGGTACGGCTGGCAGGGAGCAGGTCAGATTGACGAGAGTGCGCCGTCAATCCAGACGTTCGCGCAATCGCGTTCCCGCCAGCAGATGCAGGTGCAGATGAAACACGGTCTGGCCGCCGTCGGCGTTGCAATTGATCAGGCAGCGATAGCCTTTTTCCGCGAAGCCTTCGCGCTTGGCGTAGGCCGCCGCCGCCAGCAACAGCTTGCCCAACAGTTCCGCGTCCTGCGGCGCGGCATCGTTCAGGGTCGCCAGTGATTTCTTCGGCACGAACAGCACGTGCACCGGCGCCTGCGGCGCGATGTCGCGGAACGCCAGCACGTCGTCGTCCTCGTAGACGATGTCGGCCGGAATCTCGCGGCGGATGATCTTGTCGAAAAGGGTATCGGGCATGACGCGCGCTCGGGAAATTCTGGGCTCGGGACTCGAAAGCATAACAACATCGTCATTCCGGGGCTGCCGCGAATGCAGTTCGCGACGAAACCCGGAATCTCGCCTTGCACGACCGACGGTGAAAGCGGATTCCGGGTTCCGCGCTGGGCGCGGCCCCGGAATGACGGTTATTCGAGAACTTGGCGGCTGCCGAACGCGTGCGCCAGCGTGCCGCGATCCACGTATTCCAGTTCGCCTCCCAACGGCACGCCATGCGCAAGGCGCGTGGCGCGCAGGCCTGCCGCGCGCGCAAGGCCTGCCAGCCAGTGCGCGGTCGCCTCGCCTTCCACGGTCGGGTTGGTGGCGATCACCATTTCGCGCACTTCATCTTCTTCCAGCCGTCGTTGCAGCAGGTCGCGCCCGAGTTCGTCCGGGCCCAATCCATCCAGCGGCGACAGCCGGCCCATCAGCACGAAATAGCGGCCGCGGAAGCCGGTGGCCTGTTCGATCGCCAGCAGGTCGGCCGGCGTTTCCACCACGCACAGGATTTGCGCATCGCGCGACGGATTGGCGCACAGCGCGCAGACTTCCGATTCGCTGAAATTGCGGCAGCGCGTGCAATGGCCGATGCGCTGCACCGCCTGGTCCAGCGCGCGCGCCAGCCGTGCGCCGCCATTGCGATCGCGCTCCAGTACGTGGAACGCCATGCGCTGCGCGCTGCGCGCGCCCACGCCCGGCAGGCAGCGCAACGCTTCAATCAATTCGGCGAGGAGGTTGGTGCCCGACATAACTCACACGTCAATCGAAGGGTGCAATCTCTGTGGAAGCGTCGCGAGCGAAGGCAGGTTGCGCGACGCGAAGCGCAGGAACCGGAGTGTACACGCCGGTACATGAGGATTCCCTGGCCCCAAAGCGATACATCCATGTACAGGGCCTGATCCGGGCACCGCCGGCGCATAAGATGCCGGGCGCAGCAGCTTGTGCAGAGAGGGCTAGAACGGCAGTTTGAATCCCGGCGGCAGGTTCAACCCCTGCGTCAAGCCGCCGAGCTTCTGCTGGCTGGCTTCGGCGATCTTGTTGACCGCGTCGTTGACCGCCGCGGCGATCATGTCCTCGGCCATTTCGGGATCGTCGGCGAGCAGCTTGCGGTCGATCTGCACGCGGCGCACCTCGTGCCGCCCGGTCATGACGACGCTGACCATGCCGCCGCCGGCGCTGCCGGTGACTTCGAGTTTCGCGATCTCTTCCTGCGCGCGCTTCATGTCTTCCTGCATGCGCTGCGCCTGCTGCATCAATTGTCCGATCTGGGCTTTCATGGTTCTTCTTCCATTCCTCGTTGGCATCAGCGCCCGTCGCCGCGGACGGGCCGCACGCTTTCCGGAATCACGCGTGCGTCCAGTTCGCGCTGCAACGACTGGTAGGCGGGATCCTCTTCGATCGCGCGCTCCGCGGCCGCCTGTTCGGTGGAACGTTCGCGCGCGCTGCGCGCGGCCGGCGTCTCGGGTTCCGCATCCGCGACGAATTGCACGCGCAACGTCCGCCCCAGCGCACGGCCGAGCTGCTGTTGCAGGTCGGCGCCGAAGGTATCGGCGAGATGCCGGTGTTCGGGTTTCAGCAACAGGGTGAGCACGCTGCCTTCCAGCGTTTTCGGCGCGGCATGGCGGGCGAGTTGCCCGACCAGGCCGCCGATCTGCGCACGCGCGATCCAGGCTTCCCAGTCCGGCATGCCGCGCGCATCCACCGGCAACGGCGCGCGGGCGGCATCGTCCGGTTCCTCGGCGGCCTGCGCCGCCGCGGCAGGCGGGCGTCGCGACGGAACCGGTTCGGAACGCGCCGTTTGCGGTGCCGCCGGCGCGGGAGCCGTTCGCACCGCCGTGGCCGCAGTCGCAGGCTGCCTCGTCGCGGCGGTTCGCTGGAACGCCAGCATGCGCAGCAGGGTCATTTCGAAACCCGAGCGCGGATCCGGCGCGTAAGGCAATTCGCGGCGGCCGTTGACGGCGAACTGGTACCACAGCTGCACGTCTTCGGGATGGATGCGCTGCGCGAGTTCGGCCGTCTGCGTCTCGTCGGCCGCACCATCGCCCGCGAAACCCGGCACCAGTTGGCGCAGCTGGATGCGGTGCAACGCACCGGCGAGCTGATCCAGCGCGCCGCCGAAATCCGGCGCCAGCGCGGCCACGCGGTCGGCTTCCGCCAGCAGGGCGTTGCCGTCGCCGGCGGCGAGCGCGTCCAGCAAGGTATCGACTTCGCTGCCCGCGATCGTGCCCAGCATCGCGCGCACGTCGTCGGCGCGCACCTCGCCGCCGCCGTGGGCGATTGCCTGGTCGAGCAGCGACAGCCCGTCGCGCAGCGAACCATCCGCGCCGCGCGCGAGTTCAACGATCGCATCGTCCTCGAACTTCACGCCTTCGGCGCCGAGGATCATCCGCATCTGCTGCGCGATCTGCTGCGGCAACAGGCGCTTCAGCGAGAACTTGAGGCAGCGCGACAGCACCGTCACCGGCAGCTTCTGCGGGTCGGTGGTCGCGAGCAGGAACTTCACGTGCTCCGGCGGCTCTTCCAGCGTCTTCAGCAGCGCGTTGAACGCGTTCTTCGAGAGCATGTGCACTTCGTCGATCAGATAGACCTTGAAGCGCCCGCGCGCCGGCGCGTACTGCGCGTTCTCGATCACCTCGCGCACGTCGTCCACGCCGGTGTTGCTGGCCGCATCGATCTCGATCAGGTCGACGAAACGCCCGGCGTCCACCGCCACGCACACCGCGCATTCGCCGCACGGATGCGACGATTGCCCGCGCTCGCAATTGAGCGACTTGGCGAAGATGCGCGCGATGGTGGTCTTGCCCACGCCGCGCGTGCCGGTGAACAGGTAGGCGTGGTGCATGCGGCCCGAATCCAGCGCGTGCGACAACGCGCGCACCACGTGCTCCTGGCCGACCAGTTCCGCGAAGGTTTTCGGCCGCCACTTGCGGGCGAGGACTTGGTAACTCATCGGCACAACCTATGGGCGATTGGGCATTGTGCCAAGTCGCCGGGCACAGACCAAGCGGAATCACCGCGATGGCTTGTTGCCGCGCGCCATGCCCGCTATTCTGAGCGGCTTGCCACGCACGACGCTGCGAGTCCGGCGAGGTGTCCGGGTGGTCGAGCGGCGCGTGTTTGCGGAATGCCTTGAATGGCATTCCGCACGCGACGCGAGGAGGAGGCAGGATGCCGACTGGCAGACGCGCCATGGAAGGCTTGCCAGTCGCGCAATGATTACTGGAGAGGTGTCCGAGTGGTTGAAGGAGCACGCCTGGAAAGTGTGTAAGCGGCTTAACCCCGCTTCGCGGGTTCGAATCCCGCCCTCTCCGCCAGTTCAATGAGTTTGTTTCATGGTGGCCCCGTTGGCGCCTCCGCGACGATAGATCGAAAACTCCGCCAGGTCCGGAAGGAAGCAACGGTATCGATTGATTCGGGCGCCGGAGTCACGCTGGCGGGGCCGCCGCCTATTTTGCGTTGGGTGCCTATGCAGTTGCATGCTGTGCCAAGGGACGTTATCCCCCTGAGGTTCGCAAAGGCGAGTGGCATTCAATCCCACAAGTTTCGTGTCACTGCGAGCCACTTCCGAGGCTCACTCGACTACCTAAAAGATTTTCCTGTCTGCATACGTGAGTCCGACCAGTGGGTTCAGTATTTTGCTCCGCTAAAGCTATTTCCGCGCGAGATTGAGGCGTTGGCTATCCTGTCTGGCGTAGATGGTGAAACTGAGCGTCAAAGCCGCTACATCAACATTCACAGTGCTTACGAGGCGGTCGTGCGTCCTCGCGACGTTGCGCTAAGCGCAATCCGCCACGCACTGGCGCATCCGGTTACTGCCCTCACGCGCCCAGCTGTACGCGCTACTTTGCTGCGCCGGTTCGGCACGCTTCGCATAGACTTGCGCAAGCACGAGCACCAAAAGATTGTCTTCTGCGCCATCGGCGCTATGCTTATCGCCATTGACAATGCGGTATATCAGTCGTTTAGTGCGCGAGCAGAAGAACTGGTGCCAGTGGTCGGCACCTAACAACTCGTGTATGGACTCCCCACAAGTACCAATCAATCCAGGCGCCCTTGATCTGGCGGAATGAGATCGGTTGCGGTCATGTATTCGGCGTTGCGGTGAGCGCATCGCGCTCGGGCCATGATGGAATCCGCGAATCGAATGCCAATCGTTCGGAACGGCCTTATAGGCCGCCGACAACAAGGAGCCGGCCGAGACGTTGATGGTGATTTCCGGATCCAACATCAATTTCGACCAGGGCGGAAATCATCTCGGCATACCGGATGCCGACTCGGTCGTGCCGAGGATTCGATCCCGCCCGATACCTCACGCCGCCACAGCCGCGCCGTATCGGATGGCAAAACCGTTCAACCCTTCGCTCAAGCGTCGGGGTGCAACCATTCCGAAGCGCCCTCGGCGTAGTGCTCGCGCTTCCAGATCGGCACGCGCGCTTTCACTTCATCGATGATGTAGCGGCAGGCCGCAAAGGCCGCGTCGCGGTGCGCGGCGGTCACGCCCACCCACACCGCGGTTTCGCCCAGCGACAGCTCGCCGACGCGATGCACGCAGGCCGCCTGCTCGATCGCGAAGCGTTCGCGCGCTTCGGCGATGATCCGCGAACCCTCCGCCAGCGCGAGCTCGGCGTAGGCTTCGTAGGCCAGTCCGATGACCTGGCGCCCCTGGTGGTGGTCGCGCACGCGGCCCTCGAAGACGATGGCTGCGCCGGTGCGCGGGCTTTCCAGGCCGCGTCCCAGGCGCGATGCGTCGATGGCCGATTCGCTCAGCGCAAACACGTCAGCCTCCGCTCACCGGCGGCAGGAAAACCACCTCGTCGCCGTCGTGCAAGGCGGCGTCGGCATGCGCGAAAGCGCCATTCACCGCCACCCGCAGGCGCGCCAGCGGCATCGTGAAGCCATGCCGTGCGGCGGCCTCGGCATACAACGCGGCAGGCGTCTCCGCCGCGCTCGCGACCTGTTCCTCCGCGCAACCCGCCGCATCGCGCAAGGAGGCGAAGTAGCGCAGCGTGAAGTTCATGCGCGCACCGGCCCGTTCCGCGTTTTCGGTGCAACCAGCTTGCCCCTGCGCACGGTTCGACGGCCGCCGGATTTTTCCAGCAGGCGCAGCTCGGCGATCACGATCCCGTGCGAAAGCGCCTTGCACATGTCGTAGACGGTGAGCGCCGCGATGCCGGCGCCGGTCAGCGCTTCCATTTCCACGCCGGTTTTGTGCGACACCGCGACTTCGCAGCGGATCGCCAATTCGGTTTCGGAAACGAATTCCGCCGACAGCGCGCAACGCTCGATCATCAGCGGATGGCAGAACGGTATCAACTCGTGGGTGCGCTTGGCCGCCAGCGTGCCCGCGATGATCGCGGTATCGATCACCGGCCCCTTCTTCGCGCGCATGCCGCCCTCGCGCAGGGCCCGCGCCACTTCGACCGGAAAGCGCACGAGCGCCTGCGCGGCCGCGACGCGCGCGCTGACGACCTTGGCGCCGACATCGCCCATGCGGGGATGGCCATCGGAGGCCACATGCG
>JAFEEJ010000081.1 GCA_018241145.1 Pseudomonadota bacterium
CTTGCGTTGTTCGATCAGCGCGGCGAGACGCGCGCGGTATTCCACCACGGTGCGCAGGGTCGGACGCTTCTCCATCACGGTCGCCAGGCGCGCATGGCCTTCGGTATCCAGCCAGCGGCCGCCGTCGGCGAGCGCGCGGCGCATGCGGCGCGGCACGCGGCGCAACCGCTCGCCCGCGCTCGAAGCTTCTTCGCGCAGGGTCGGCTTGATCACCAGCTTGTAGTAATCGGTCATGGCCTGGAAACGATGCGTCAGCAGCGCCTTCAGGGTTTCCGCATCCGGCAGCGCCACGTTGGGCCGCTGGTCCAGCGACGGCGCCACCCGCAACACCTTCGCAAGCCCCAGCTTTTCGCAGGCGCGGATCACCAGCCAGCCGATGTCGAATTCGAACTTGCGCAGCGCGAACTTGGCGGAACTCGGGAAGGCGTGGTGGTTGTTGTGCAACTCCTCGCCGCCGATCCACACGCCCCAAGGCGTCAGGTTGGTCGCGGTATCGGTGGTTTCGTAATTGCGATAGCCCCACCAGTGGCCGATGCCGTTGACCACGCCGGCGGCCCACAACGGAATCCACACCATCTGCACGGCCCAGATCGCCGCGCCGATCACGCCGAACAGCGCGAGGTTGATTACCAGCAGCAGGCTCACGCCCAGATACGGATACGGGGTGTACACGTGCCGCTCCAGCCAGTCGTCGGGCGTGCCGCGGCCATACTTCTCGAGATCCGCCTGGTTAGCCGCCGCCACGCGATACAGCTCCGCGCCTTCGAAGAACACCTTGCGGATGCCGACCATCTGCGGGCTGTGCGGATCCTCTTCGGTTTCGCAATGCGCGTGGTGCTTGCGGTGCACCGTCACCCATTCCTTCGTCACCATGCCGGTGCCGAGCCAGTTCCAGAAACGGAAGAAGTGCGCCACCGCCGGATGGAAATCCACGCCGCGGTGCGCCTGGCTGCGATGCAGGTAGAGCGTCACCGCGAAAATGGTGAACTGCGTGGTCACCAGCACGTACAGGGCAATGGTGGGCCAGCTTGCGTGGAGCAGGCCGTGTCCGGCGAAGTTGAGCAGGAATTCGGTCATGGTGTTCTTTAAAGAAGTGCGGACAGGAATGTCCGTTTTTTTGACTCTCGCGATCAGGGATGATCGCAAAAACCGCGTGCGGAAAAGGCTGTCGCTTTCTGATTCCGGACAAGACAATCTTGCAGGAATGATGCCGCGCCGGGGCCAGTGTAGAAGAACCCCGCCGTTGCCGCCACCCGGTTGTCGTGGGGATATGCGGCCCGCCACAATGGCTTGCAAGCCCCTCCGGAATCGCGTTCAGATGGCGCCAGCGCCCCCGCTGCTGCAACTCGACCACGTCAGCCGGCGCTTGGCCGGGCGCCAGGTGGTGGCGGACGTGACCTTCCGCGTCGCCCGCGGCGAGGTGCTGGGCCTGCTGGGCGTGAACGGCGCGGGCAAATCGACCACGCTGGCGATGATCGCCGGCGTGCTGGCCCCCGATGGCGGAACGGTGATGCTGGAAGGGCGCGACCTGCACGAAACCCCGGCGCCGGCGGGACGGCGGATCGGCTACCTGCCGGAAAACGTGCCGCTGTGGCCGGAATTGACGGTGCGCGAATACCTGGATGCCTGCGGGCGCCTGCGCGGCATGGCTCGCGCCGCGCGCAGGCGTGCGATCGATCGCGAACTGCTGCGGCTGGACTTGTCCGGCATGGTGAATCGCCTGAGTGGCCAGCTGTCGCTGGGACAGAAGCGCAGGTTGGGACTGGCGCAGGCGCTGCTGCACGATCCGGAATTGCTGGTGCTGGACGAGCCCGGCAACGGCCTCGATCCGGTGCAGACCGCGCAATTGCGCGAATTGATCCGCACGCTTTCCGATTCGCGCGCGACGATCATCTCGACGCACGTGTTGAGCGAAGTCGAGGCGATGTGCGACCGCGTGGTGATCCTGCACGAGGGCCGGGTGCGCTTCGATGCGCCGCTCGCGAGCGACAGCGGCGCGCTGGATCGCGCCTTCCTCGCCATTGCGAGCGGCAAGACGGGCGTCGCCGCATGAACCGGATTCGGCGGGGTCGAGAGGGTCAGGGCGGAATGAGCAGGCCGGCATGAGCATGTTGTCGATCGCGCGCATCGATCTGGAACGCCTTTTCGTGCGTCCATTCGCGTGGATCCTCGCCGCCCTGACGCTGGCCGTGCTGGCGTGGTTCTTCCTGCTGGACCTGAACGCCTTTCTCGCCGCGCAGCCGCGGCTGGCGACGCAAGCCGGCAATCTCGGCTACACCGACCTGGTGGCCGCCCCGCACCTGCTGGCATTCACGCAACTGTCGCTGTTGCTCGCGCCGCTGCTGACCATGCATGCACTGGCCGGCGAACGCCGCACGCATACGCTGCCTCTGCTGTTCGCCGCCGGGCTTTCGCCCGCGCGGATCGTGCTCGGCAAATTCCTCGCGGTGCTGGCGTATCTCGGACTGCTGCTCGCGCTGGTGGCGCTGATGCCGGCGTGGCTGGCGCACGCGACTTCACCGGACTGGGGCCAGTACGCCGCGGCGTTGCTCGGCTGCGCGTTGTGCATCGCCGCGCTGACCGCGATCGGCATCGCCGCATCCGCCTTCGCTTCGCATCCCGCGCTGGCGGCCACGGCCGCGTTGCTGGTCGCACTGGCGTTGACGATGCTCGACGCCGGTGCGCGACTCGGCGATATCGATACGGGCTGGCTGGACTATCTCTCGCTGCCCGCGCACCTGACGCCCTTCATGCACGGCCTGGTGCGCAGCGTGGACGTGATCTATTTCCTGTTGATCATCGCGGTGTCGCTGGCATTGGCGTCGCGCCGGCTGGCCGCCGACAAGGTGCGTGGCTGATGGCACGCCTGGGCGAACGCGCGGACGCGTGGCTGTTCGCCGCGCTGCTGCTGCTCGGCGCGGCCTGCGTCGCACTGCTGTCGGCGCGTTTCGATGTCGTCGCCGACTGGAGCGCCGGCGCGCGCGCGAGCATTTCATCGCAGAGCCGCGCGATCCTGAAGCAACTGCCCGGCGAACTGGACGTGGTGAGCTACGCGCGTCCCGGCGGAGACCTGCGCGCGAAGATCCGCACCTTCGTCGAGGGTTGGCAGCGCTTCAAGCCGGACCTGAAACTGTCCTTCATCGATCCGGATGCCGATCCCGCGGCGATGCGCGCGGCCGGCGTCAGCGTGGACGGCGAGATCGTGCTGAAGTGGCACGGCCACGAGCAGCACGTGGTGCAACTGGACGAAGCGGATTTCGGCAACGCATTGGCGCGGTTGACGCGCGGGCGCGACCGGCTGGTCGCGTTCGTCACCGGCGACGGCGAGCGCAGCCCCGACGGCAAGGCCAACGCGGACGTCAGCGCCTTCGCCGCGCAATTGCAGCAACAAGGCATCCGCGCGTTGTCGCTGAACCTCGCGCAGAACGCAACGGTTCCCGGCAACACGGATCTCGTGGTGCTGGCCAGTCCGCAGGCGGCGCTGTCGCCGCCGTCGGTGAAGACGTTGACCGACTGGCTGGCGCGCGGCGGCAATTTCCTGTGGCTGACCGAACCGGGCGACGACGATCTCGGCTTGTCGCCGCTCGGGCAGGCACTCGGCGTGCGCGTGCTGCCCGGCGTGCTGGTGGACGGCGCGGGCGCGAAACTCGGCCTCGGCGATCCGCGCATGGTGGTCGCCAACGATTACCCGGAACAGGCGATCACGCACGGCTTCCAGGTCAACACCCTGTTTCCGCAGGCGGCCGCCCTGGCCGCGGCGAGCGGGGCGCAGTGGAAAATCACGCCGATCCTGAGCAGCAGCGCGCAAAGCTGGAACCAGATCGCGCCGATCGATCCGGCGCAACCATCCACGATCAAGTACGACGCATCGCAAGGCGAGCTGCGCGGCCCGCTGGATTTCGGTTTCGCGCTGACGCGGCTGTCGCCCAGCCCGGACAAGAGCGAGCAGCGCGCGGTGGTGATCGGCGACGGCGATTTCCTTTCCAACACCTATCTGGACAACGGCGGCAACAAGGCCTTCGGCCAGCGCGTGTTCGACTGGCTGCTGGGCGATGATGCGCTGGTGGCGCTGCCGCCGCGCGTCGCGCCGGA
Organism: Pseudomonadota bacterium; assembly: GCA_018241145.1. Classification (GTDB taxonomy): domain Bacteria; phylum Pseudomonadota; class Gammaproteobacteria; order Xanthomonadales; family Rhodanobacteraceae; genus 66-474. Next base: position 4,093 of record JAFEEJ010000081.1, read on the forward strand.
CCTGATCCTCCACCTGACCGAATCCGACCTCGCGCTCGTCATGTGGGGCTGGCTGGTCGCGGTGCCGCTGCTGTTGTTGATCGTCGGCGCCGTGATCGGCGTCGTCCGCCGCCGCCGCTGATGCCGCGCGCGCTGCGCCAACGGGCGGTGATGCTGCTGGTCGTGGCCGTCCTGGCCGGGCTGGTACTGTGGTTCGGCTGGCGCGACCAGCGACGCGCGCCCCTGGCGTTGACCGATCTGGATACCGGTTCGATCGCGCGCATCGAACTGACCATCGGGCAAGCCGCGCCGCAGGTGTTCGAAAAACGCGGCGGCCACTGGTGGCGCACCGCGCCGACCGCGATGCGCGGCAATTACGAACGCGTGCAGCGGCTGGCCGATCTGGCCGCCACCCCGGTCGCGCGCTGGGCGCGCACCGGCGAATTCGATGCCGCGAAGATCGGCTTGGCGCCGCCCTCGGCCACGCTGGCATTGGATGGCGTGCGCCTGCGCTACGGCGCGTTGACCGCGCTGGACGACCTGCGTTACGTGCAGGTCGGCAACCGCATCGCGCTGGTGCCGAGGCAATATTCGCCCGAGATCACGCTGGCGATGCAACCGAACCGCTGAGAACGGTTTGAAGTCCGTTCGCCCTGAGCGTAGGCGCGCAGCGCCGGAGTCGAAGGGCATGTGCTTCGACTCCGCTTGCTTGCGCAAGCTACGCTCAGCACGAACGGAAAAATCTCATGCCCGAACTCCCCGAAGTCGAAACGCCAACGTATAACCCGGTGCGTCTTCATGCCTGAGCTTCCCGAAGTCGAAACGACCAAGCGCGGCATCGCGCCGTACGTGGAAGGCCGCGTGGTCGAACGCGTGATCCTGCGCCGCAAGAACCTGCGCTGGCCGATTCCGCGCGCGATCCGCACAGCGTTGCCGGGACAGCGCGTGGAAACCGTCGCGCGCCGCGCGAAATACCTGCTGCTGCACACGCAAGCCGGCTCGGCGCTGCTGCACCTGGGCATGTCGGGTTCGCTGCGACTGCTGGACGCTGGCCTGCCGGCGCGCGCGCACGATCATTACGACCTGGTGCTCGATTCCGGCAAGGCGTTGCGCTTCAACGACCCGCGCCGGTTCGGTTGCCTGCTGTGGCAGAAGCCGGGCGAAACGCATCCGCTGTTGCGGGATTTGGGCCCGGAACCGTTGTCGGCGCAATTCGACGGGGACTGGCTGTGGGCGCGCTCGCGCGGGCGCAGCGCGGCGGTGAAAAGTTTCCTGATGGATCAAGGTACGGTGGTCGGCGTCGGCAATATCTACGCGAGCGAAGCACTGTTCGCGGCCGGCATCCACCCGAAACGTGCGGCCGGTTCGGTATCGCGGGCGCGTTACGCCAGGCTCGCCGGGGAAATCCGCCGCGTGCTGCGGTACGCGATCAGCCGCGGCGGCACCACATTGCGTGATTTCCTCGCGCCCGACGGCGCGCCCGGCTATTTCGAACAGGAATTGTTCGTCTATGGCCGCGCCGGCGAACCGTGCAAGGTCTGCGGCACGAAGATCCGCAGCGAAGTGGTCGGACAGCGGATGACGTATTGGTGTCCGGGATGTCAGAGGTGACGATAACCTTCCAATCCCGTCATTCCGGAGGCGGCGCAGCCCGGAATGACGGGCAAAAGCATCACGCATCCGGCCAGACGAATTCCACGTGCACGTTGTTGAACCGCGGATCCTCCGGCGATCCCCCGAGGCGTGCGGTCATCCCGGCCGGAATGCCGTCGGTTTCCAGCGCCGTGCCCTCGACGAAACGCATGCCTTGCGCCTGCATCTCGACCAGCCGCAACGCCAGCGCGCCGGCGCGTTCGACGTCCGCCTGCGGCACGCCGCGGATGCTCACGTCCGGGCGCGCGAACTTGCGCATGCCGCGCGTGTGCACCCACGTGCCGTCGCCCTCTTCGTGGGCGAGGATCAGCACGTGTTCGCGCGGCGACGCGCCGCCATCGGCGTAGCGCCCACGCCACGCCTGCGCGGACAACAGCGCCAGCATTTGCGGGTCGATCACCACCTTGCCGCCGACATCCAGCAACGCGCCGACCACGCCGAGCGTGTCGCGCAGGTAGTCGAGCGTGGGCGGATCGTCCAGTTCGCCGCGCAACAGGATGCATTCGGGCGCCGCGCGCGCGATCCTGAAAGTTTCCGCATCGTCGTTGCGCAGGAGTTCCGCCAGCGCGCCGCGCAACGGATGGCCCTGCCAGTGCGCCAGCGTGTTCTTGTCGAAGCGATGCATCGTCATGCCCGCCGGCAGTCCCGCGCTGCCGTGCCGCGCGATGTCCAGCTTCAGTTCCTGCGGAAACTCGCCGAACACGAAATACAGCAGCATCGCGCGCGCGTCGCTGCGCCAGAAATACGGTCGCGTCCACGGCGCGGCTTCGGTGCTCATCGCGTTTTCTCCCGATCGCGCAGCGGCAGCGCGGGTTGCTGGGTTTCGATATGGCTTTCGCCGGCCATGATCTTCTTGAACTCGACGCGGCTGACCGAGACATAGCGTTCGTTGCCGCCGATCTCCACCTGCGGCCCGGATTTCACCGCGCGGCCGCGTTCGTCCACGCGCACCACCATCGTCGCCTTCTTGCCGGTGTGGCAGATGGTCTTGATCTCCTGCAGCTCGTCGGCCCAGGCCAGCAGCCACTGGCTGCCTTCGAACAGCTCGCCGCGGAAGTCGGTGCGCAGGCCGTAGCTCAGCACGGGGATATGCAGCACGTCCACCACGTCGGTCAGTTGCCACACCTGCGACTTGGCAAGGAATTGCGCTTCGTCCACCAGCACGCAGTGCAGCGCGCCGTGGGCGGCGATGTCGTCGTCGACCAGCGCGCGCAGGTCGTCGCCGCGATGGAAGCTCACCGCCTGCGCGGCCAACCCGATGCGCGAGGAAATCCTGGTCGTCGCGGCGCGGGTGTCCACGGAAGGCTTCAGGATCAGGGTGCGCATGCCGCGCTCGCGGTAGTTGTACGCGCTCTGCAGCAACGTGGTGGTCTTGCCGGCATTCATCGCCGAGAAGTAGAAGTAGAGCTTGGCCATGGGATACGGGATGGGGACGGGGGGCGGGGACGCATTTCCGAAACGCGGCGCAAGGACGCTGGTCATTCGAAAGCGTCTCCTCGACAATTCCGATTCTTGCACGAACGCTGCATCGACGCGCCCCCACTGCCAATCCCCCTCCCCGATGCTCAATCCCCAACAACGCGCAGCGGTCGAATATTGCGACAGCCCCCTGCTGGTGCTGGCCGGCGCCGGCTCCGGCAAGACACGCGTGATCGCCGAAAAGATCGCGCACCTGATCGCGCACGGCGTCGCGCCCGCGCGCAAGATCGCCGCGATCACCTTCACCAACAAGGCCGCGCGCGAGATGCGCGAACGGGTCGCGCGCCGCATCAAGGGCGAGGATGCCGACGCATTGCAGGTCTCCACCTTCCACGCGCTGGGCCTGAAATTCCTGCAGATCGAACACGCGCGCACGAACCTGCGCCGCGGTTTCTCGGTACTCGATGCCGACGACAGCGCGCAACTGGTCAAGGAGCTCGCGGGGGCTTCCGTCAAACCCGAACAACTGTTCCTGCTGCGAAACCTGGTCTCGCGCGCCAAGAACGACGGCCTCTCGCCGGATGCGGCGCTGGACCGCGCGCGCAGTCCGCGCGAGTCGGAAGCCGCGCAGCTGTACGCCGCGTATCAGCAACGCCTCGCCGCCTTCAACGCGGTCGATTTCGACGACCTGATCCGCCTGCCGGTCGAAGTATTGCAACGCGACGCCGAAGCGCGTGACGTTTGGCGCGAGCGCATCCGCTACCTGCTGGTGGATGAGTGCCAGGACACCAACGCTTCGCAGTACGCGCTGCTGAAACTGCTGGCGGGCCCGCGCGGCGCGTTCACCTGCGTGGGCGACGACGACCAGTCGATCTACGCCTGGCGCGGCGCCGATCCCGGCAACCTCGACAAGCTCGCGCACGACTACCCCACCTTGCGCGTGGTCAAGCTGGAGCAGAACTACCGCTGCGGCCAGCGCATCCTGCGTGCGGCCAACGCGCTGATCGCCAACAATCCGCACGCGCACGCGAAGAAGTTGTGGAGCGCGCACGACGAGGGCGAACGCATCCGCGTGCTGGAATGCCGCGATGCCGAACACGAAGCCGAGCGCGTGGCCGCGTCCCTGACCCACCTGCGCGACAAGCATTCGCTGGCGTGGTCGGACTGCGCGGTGCTGTATCGCGGCAACCACCAGTCGCGCGCGCTGGAGAAAGCGTTGCGCCTTGCACGCGTGCCCTACCACCTGACCGGCGCATTGAGCTTCCTCGATCGCCACGAAGTCAAGGACGTGCTGGCGTACCTGCGCCTGCTGGCCAATCCGGACGACGACGCGGCGTTCCTGCGCGTGGTCAACGTGCCGCGCCGCGAAATCGGCGCGACCACGCTGGAAAAGCTCGGGATGCTCGCGCAATCGAACCATGGCTCGCTGCTGCGCACCGCGCGCAACGATTCGGCATTGAAGCAACTGCCGGCGCGCGCGGCGTCATCGCTCGCCGGTTTCGTCGCGCTGCTGGACGGCCTGCACGCGCAGGCCGCGCACGCGCGCGCTGGCGAACTGGTCGAAGAACTGCTGCGCCGCAGCGGTTACGCGCAGCACGTGGCGGGTTCGTCGCGCGACGCCGCGCTCAACGAGCGCCGCATGGACAACATCAAGGAACTGGTCGAATGGTTCCGCGCGATGGACAAGGGTCGCGCGCGCGCCGGCGACCTCGCCGCGCAGCTCGCCTTGTTGACGCATGCCGATCGCGACGATGGCGGCGACGCGGTGCGGCTGATGACCCTGCACGCGGCCAAGGGCCTGGAGTTCCGCTGCGTGCACATCGTCGGCGTGGAAGACGGCACGCTGCCGCACGAAGGCGCGATCGACGAAGGCCGGCTGGACGAGGAACGCCGCCTGTTCTACGTCGGCATCACCCGCGCGAAGGAGCTGCTCCTGCTGAGCCGCAGCGCGCAGGCGCGCCGTTACGGACAGGTGTTCGCGCAGAAACCGTCCCGTTTCCTCGAAGAGTTGCCCGCGAACGACCTGCACCGCGAAGGCGCCGATCCGGAAGCCGACGCGCTGGCACGCCGCGAGGTCGCGGTCGCGCATCTGAAGCGCTTGGCCGCGATGCTTGGATGAGCCTATTTTTGGTAGAGCACAATTATGGCAGGAAGCTGTGTCTTAGTTTTGATTTGATTACGTATTAACTCGGCTTCGTCTCGGCTATTGGCCGGCCCCACCTGTACCGTGTATAGCTTTGCAGTCCCTGCACCGTACTCAATGACGTTGCAATGAAAATCTTCAGACCTCAGTTTGGTACACAACTTATTCGCTTCAAAGCTATTGCTGAAGACAGAAATTCGAACCGCGAATTTCTTGTAAGTGTCAAACGGTGGTGGTTTGAATCCGATCTTTGAAGATTCAAGTCCAGCGACATCGAAGGTAAAAACCGGGCTCCCGTTTTGAAACACAGTTGGCCTAATGTGACCTGCCCCCAGTTGCCGTACCACGGATAAGCAGGAAGTCCGTGGGTGGAAGGTTACTGCATCGGTGCCTTGGTTTTGCTGTTGCACTCGTCCTCCTGTGCTTGCCGGAAGTTGGCGGCGAACTTCGCCGGCGGGATTCGCCCGCAGCTGCTGTGAGGTCGTACTTCGTTGTAGTCGCGCCGCCAGTTGGCAATGATGTCGCGGGCTTGCGGTAGCGAGGTGAACCAGTGTTCGTTGAGGCACTCGTCGCGGAACTTGCCGTTGAAGCTTTCGACATAGCCGTTCTGCATGGGCTTGCCAGGCTGGATCAGCAGGTGCCCGATGCCGTGTTGCTGGGTCCAGGCGATGAACGCCCTTGACGTGAACTCGGGACCGTTGTCGGTGCGCACGGCCTTCGGGTAACCGCGGAAACACGCGGCCTGGTCCAGCACCCGCGTGACGTACTTGCCGCTGATGCCATGATCGACCGCGATGTCGACGCACTCGTGGGTGAAGTCGTCAGCGACGGTCAGGCAACGGATGCGCCGGCCGTTGGCCAATGCATCCGACACGAAGTCCATGCTCCAGACCTCGTTGGGCGCGCCGGCTGCCTGCAGTGGCTGGCGCAACGTGGACGGAAACTTGGCCCTGCGCCGCTTGCGCACGGCAAGGTTGGCTTCGCGGTACAACCGATAAACGCGTTTGTGGTTCACGTTGGGGAACTCCAAATCCAACATGTCGTGCAGCCGCCGGTAGCCGAAGCGTCGGCGCGCCTGGGCCAGCTCGACAAGTCGGCCAGACAAGGCCTGGTCGGCCGGCGAGATCGTCGGTGGATGGCGGAAGGCATCGCGTGACAGCCCCGCAAGCCGGCAGGCCCGGCGCTCGCTGATCAGATCCAGCATGCGCAAGGCTGCCGCGCGTCGTGCCTGCGGGGCTAGTGTTTTACCCCAAAGCCGATCTTCAGCGCCTCGATGTCCAGATGGGCTTCGGCCAGCAGCTTCTTGAGCCGGCCGTTCTCGGCTTCCAGCGCCTTCAGGCGCTGGGCATCCGCGGCCTCCATGCCGCCGTACTTCGCCCGCCACTGGTAGAACGTTGCCGGGCTGAAGCCGTGCTGACGGCTCAAGTCCGCCACCGCCATCCCCGCCTCGACCTGCTTGATGAACCCTATTACCTGCTCCGTCGTGAATCGGCTCTTGCGCATGTCCGTCCTCTCTGGGTGAACGGACTTTACCTACTATCGATTGGTACGGCTGGCAGGGAGCAGGTCA
>JAFEEJ010000082.1 GCA_018241145.1 Pseudomonadota bacterium
GAACAGCAGCGCGCCCAGCGCGTACAGGATCAACCCGGCCAGGATGGCGCTCTTGAAGCCATAGCGGCGCATGCACACGCCGGCGGGAATCGCCAGCAGGAAGTAGCCGAGATAGAACGCGCTCTGCACCAGCCCGGCCTGGAAATCCGAGAGCGTGAAGGCGTTCTTGAACTGCTTGATCAGGATGTCGTTGAGGTTGTTGGCGACGCCCCACAGGAAGAACAGCCCGACGATCAGCGCGAACGCGGCCGCGGAGGCGCGCCGGCCGGGGGCGCTTTGCGGATCGATCGAGGCGGGCAGGGTGGCTGGCATGCGGCATCCCGGTGTCCGCGGGCGCTTGCCCGCGGGCGGCAACAGGCCGATACTAGCCCTGATGGGTTGGTTGTAGATATGAAATCATGGTTTGTCAATAAAAGCAGCCGTTGCCGCGACCGGAGCGCCGCATGAGCAAAGTCCCGAAATACCGCGCCCCCGCCCTGGACAAGGGCCTGGACATCCTGGAACTGCTGGCGCGCACCGCCGGGCCGATGAACATGACCGCGATCGCCGCGGCGATCGGTTATTCCAAGGGCGAGATCTTCCGCATGCTGCAGGTGCTGGAAGGCCGCGGCTACATCGCGCGGGAGAACGAGTCCGGCTACGCGCTGACCAATCGCCTGTTCATGCTGGGCATGGAGAAGCCGCCGATCAAGTCGTTGAGCGAGGCGGCGTTGCCGGTGATGCACCGGTTGTCGCACGAGACACAGCAACCCTGCCACCTGGTGGTGGTGTCGGGCGAACAGATGGTGGTCATCGCGCGCGTGGATACGCCGGGCGACGTCGGCTTCGTGGTGCGCGTGGGCCATCGCCGTCCGCTGGCGCATTCCACTTCCGGCGCGGTGCTGTTCGCATTCCAGAGCGCCGAGGTGCGCCGCCACTGGCTGCAGGTGCTCGCCGATTCCGGCGCGCGCTATCCGCGCAGGAAGTTCATCGAGCAGACCGATCGCATCCGCGCGCAGGGGTACGCGGCGCTGCCGAGCGAGGCGGTGGATGGCGTCACCGATCTTTCCGCGCCGGTGCTGCAGCACGGGCATGCCGCGGGCGCGCTGACGATTCCGTTCGTGGAACGGCGGCCCGTGCAGGTTACGATCAAGCGCGCGATCGAACGGTTGCGTGCGGCGGTGGCGGACATCTCGAAGGAGCTGGCGGCGTGAGGCGCTGGCTGATCGCCGCATGTTGCGCGGGACTGTGCCTCGCCGCGCACGCGGCGCCGGCGCCGGCGCCGGGCAAGGCGCAACGCATGCAATGGTTCGCCGACGCCAAGTTCGGCATCTTCATCCACTACGGCATCTACTCGGTGGACGGCGTCGCCGAATCGTGGTCGTTCTTCGACGACAAGATTCCCTACGCCGACTACATGAAGCAGCTCAAGGGCTTCACGGCGTCGCATTACGATCCGCAGGCGTGGGCGGATTTGATCAGGCAGAGCGGCGCGCGCTATGCGGTGCTGACGTCCAAGCACCACGATGGCGTCGCGTTGTGGGATACGAAGCAGGGTTTGAACGTGGTGAAGGACACGCCGGCGAAGCGCGACCTGGTGGCGCCGTTCGTCGCCGCGCTGCGCAGGGACGGCCTGAAGGTCGGGTTGTATTACTCGCTGATCGACTGGTCCTCGCCGGATTACCCGGCTTTCACCAAGACCAAGACGAGGTACGACATCAGGAACGATCCGGCCCGCTGGAACCGTTTCGTCGCCTATTACCAAAACCAGTTGCGCGATTTGATGGATCGCTACAACCCGGATCTGTACTGGTTCGACGGCGACTGGGAACACAGTGCCGGGGAATGGCATGCGAAACAGACGCACGACATGATCTTCGCGCACAACCCGGGCGCGATCGTCAATTCGCGCCTGCCCGGCTACGGCGATTACGGTACGCCGGAACAGGGTGTGCCGATCGTGCGGCCGCCGCAGCCGTACTGGGAACTGTGCATGACGATCAACGATTCCTGGGGCTGGCAGCCGCAGGATCGCGCGTTCAAGACGCCCGATGAATTGATCCGCATCCTCACCGACACGCTTGCGATGGGCGGCAACCTGCTGCTGGACATCGGCCCGCGCGCCGACGGCACGATTCCGCGGGAAGAGGTATCGGCGCTGAAACAGATCGGGCAATGGATCGGCCGCAACCGGGACGCGGTCTACGGCACGCGCGCCGGCATTCCAAAGGATTACTACTACGGCGACAGCGATGTTTCGCCGGATGGCCGGACGTTGTACCTGTTCGTGACCGGCAAGCCGATCGGCCCGCTGCTGGTGAAGGGATTGAAGAATCGCGTGCTGGGCGCACGCGTGCTCGGCAGCGGCGCCGCGGCGACGACGCGCCTCAGCGGCAAATGGTCATCCACCGGCGCGCCGGGCCTGTTGTACATCGACGTTCCGGACGGCGCGCTCGATCCGGTGGTCACCACGGTCGCGCTGCGACTGGACGGGCCGCTGGCGTTGTTCCATCCCGACGCGAAAACGGGCGCCGGCGGCTGAGGCGATGCCGACGCGGCGCGAAATCCTGCAGGGCGCCGCGGCATTCGCGTTGCTGTCGAAGCTGGGTACGCACGCGGCGCGAGCCGCGGGGGGCGACGGCTACGTGCCCGTCGGCGATCCGCTGGTGCAGAAAAAACTCGCGGCGTGGCAGGACTGGAAGTTCGGCATCCTCCTGCACTGGGGCGCGTACAGCCAGCGCGGCATTGTCGAATCGTGGTCGATCTGTTCCGAGGACGAACCCTGGTGCGCGCGGCCTCCGGGCATCGGTTACGTCGAATACAAGCGCGACTACGAACAGTTGCCGAAGACGTTCGATCCGCGCAAGTTCGAACCGGCGCTGTGGGCGGCGGCCGCGCACGATGCCGGCATGCGCTACGTGGTATTCACCACCAAGCACCACGATGGTTTCTGCATGTTCGACACGCGCCGTACCGATTACCGCATCACCGCGCCGGACGTGCCCTACCATGCGAACGCGAACGCCGACGTCACGCGCGCGCTGTTCGATGCGTTCCGCGTGCGCGGCCTCGGCATCGGCGCGTATTTTTCCAAGGCCGACTGGCACCATCCGACGTACTGGTCGCCGCGCTGGGCCACGCCCACGCGCAACAACAACTACGACACGCGCAAGTATCCGGGGATGTGGCAGCGCTTCGTCGAGTTCACGCATGCGCAAATCGACGAGTTGACCTCGCGCTACGGTTCCATCGACCTGCTGTGGCTGGACGCGGGCTGGGTGAACGCGAACGCACACCCCGATGCCAAGGCCTACGGCATGGACGTGCCGTGGCCGCAGGACATCGACATGCGCAAGCTCGCGGCGATCGCGCGCGGAAACCAGCCCGGCATCATCCTGGTGAATCGCGACGAAGGCGGCCCCTACGAAAACTACCGCACGCCCGAACAGGCGGTGCCGGACAAGCCGTTGCCGTATCCGTGGGAAACCTGCATGACCATGGGGGATTCGTGGTCGTACAAGCCCGACGACAACTACAAGTCCGCGCGCGAGCTGGTGCACCTGCTGGTCGACGTCGTGGCCAGGGGCGGCAACCTGCTGCTGGGCGTGGGCCCGGACGGCAACGGGGAATTGCCGCCGACCGCGTTGCAACGCATGCGCGAAATCGGCGAGTGGATGCGGGTCAACGGTTCCGCCATCCACGGCGCGCGCGCGATCGCGCCGTACGCGCAAGGCAGGCTGCGCTTCACGCGGAATCGGGACGGCAGCGTGAACGCGATCCACCTCGCCGACGCAGGCGAACCGGAGCCGCCCGCGATCGTCGCGCTGCAAACCCTGCTGCCCGCGGAAGGCGCGCAGGTGCGCTGGGCGGGCGGCGGGGAACCGCTGGCGTGGCACACGCGGGATGGGCAGGCCGTGGTCGCGTTGCCCGAGTCGCTGCGCCGACGGCTGCGCGGCGCGCCCGCCTGGACCCTGCGGATCTCCGCGGTCCGCGTCTGAACGGGATACGCGCCGAGCACTTCCCTTGCGACGGCGGACGCTCTAGTATCCGCGCCGACGGCTGGTTTCATGGGTGCATCACCGGCTCATGATTGAACCACACCGCGTCTCGGCATCCAGGGCATTGAAGGGAGAGGTTCCATGTTCGACATGTCCGGCCCCCGCATCCTTGCGGCGGCGATCGCATTCGCATTGCTGGTGCCGCTGGGCGCGCGCGCTCAGAACGCGGCGGACCAGCAGCAACCGGCGTCTGGGCAGCAGCAGTCCGACCAGAATCAGCAGGCCGCCAAGACGCTGCAGCAGATCACGGTCACCGGCTCGCGCATTCCGCGTACCGAGATCGAAAGCGCGGCCCCCGTGCAGATCGTCACGGGCACGCAGATCAAGGCCCAGGGCTACACCACGCTGTATCAATTCCTGCAGTCACTGCCGCAGACGTCGGGCAACTCGGACTTCGGAAGCCGGCCCACGACCTGGGGCAGTACCGCCGTCAACGCGCGTCCCGTCGACCTGCGCGGGCTGGGTCCGCAGTACACCCTGCTGCTGGTCGATGGCCACCGGGTGGTGGACTATCCGCAGCCGCAGAACCAGTGGTTCGGCCACTACAGTTTCCAGAATGCGGCCAACATCCCGACCGGGATGATCGACCGCGTCGAAGTGCTGGCCACCGGCGCATCGGCCATCTACGGCTCGGACGCGATGGCCGGCGTGGTCAACGTGATCCTCAAGAAGGAATACCAGGGCGATGACCTGAGCCTGCAAGCCGGCGGCGACACCCGCGGCGGCCAGAACTTCGACGACTTCACATGGTCGGGCGGGCGTTCGGGCGACAAGTGGCACGTCGTGTACAACTTCGAACACTCCAACCGTTCCGCGTTGTGGGGCAAGGACCGTTCCTGGACCGACGGAGTGGACGATGCCGGTTACGGCACCTGGAATCCGAGCGAACGCATGTTCGGCTACGACTACGTCGACAATGGCGCGGGCGCGCTGTACCTGCAGAATTCCGACGGCCAGTACCTCACGCCGCCGCCGGGTTCGTGCGAGGCATTTCCTTATTTCCAGCGGGTGGAATCCAAGTCCATCGGTACCAGCGGCGATCAGGTCACCGGCCCGGTGACCGACAATGGCACCTACTGCGCGCAACCGCAGGTGTTCCGCAACTGGGTGCTGGCGCCGGGATTCCGCACCAACAACGGTTACGTCTACGGTGACTACGACATCAACCCGAACCTCAGCGTCTACGGATCGGTTGCGTTGTACGACACGCATGGCTGGTCGCAGACCCAGCGGCCGTTCGCGTATGCGATGGGCGGACTGCCCGTGCCGTTCTACGATCAGGGAAGCGGTCAGGTCATCAGCAGTTACTGGCGGCAGTGGACCCTCCCCGAGATGGGCACGCAGGGCAATACCTACGACAACGAGCAGTACTGGGACATCCGCGCCGGCGTGAAAGGCGGGATGCTGGACAACCAGTTGAACTGGGACGTGCAACTGGAAAGCCAGAAGTACATCGTGCACGAGAACTACGCCGGCCTCAACGAACAGGGCATGTTCGATTTCCTGTTCGGTCCGCAGCTCGGCACCACCACGATCGGCGGCACCACCTACCCGGTGTACAACGTCGACCAGCAGCGCTTCTGGTATCCGATCACGCCGGCGCAGTACGCCACCTTCGGCGTCTCCGGCGAGAACAGTTCGGCCTCATGGCGGGATGATGTCTCGTTCAACGTCGACGGCAACCTGTTCAACCTGCCCTGGGACGACAAGCCGGTGTGCTGGGCGGCCGTGCTGGAAGCCGATCATCAGGGATACGGGCTGAATCCGGATCCGCGCGGGAATACCGTCAATTTCGGCGACCCGTTCCAGGACTACAACCTCGGCGGCGGCACCCGCCAGCACTACGCACTCGGCACCGAATTCCGCGTGCCGATCCTCGATACCCTGACCTGGGACATCGCCGGGCGCCTCGACAAGTACCATGACGCCAGCATCGCCGACGTCGCGCGCACCTGGAATACCGGCATCGAATGGCGGCCGCTGACCGGCCTGCTGTTGCGCGGCACCTACGGCACCAACTTCGAGGCGCCGGGCATGGATGCGATCTACATGCTGCAGTCGGCATCGACCGTCGGCATCTATGCCGATCCACTGCAGTGCATCCAGACCCACGACACTTCCTGCAACGCGACCCAGCATTCGACGTATTTCACCCTGTTCTCCGGCGGCAATCCCAACCTGCTGCCGCTGACCGGCCATTCCTGGACCTACGGCTTCGTGTGGGACATCCCGCACGTGCAGGGCTTGTCGGTTACGTCCGATTTCTGGCACATGACGATCAACAACGAGATCGAATTCATCGGCCTGGACCAGGTACTCACCGACGAGGCCGGTTGCCTTACCGGCCTGCAGGTGTCCGGCGCGCCCTACACCGCGCACGTGCCCGGTTCGCTGTACTGCCAGGATGCGATTGCCGACGTGCAGCGCGACGCCTCGGGCAACATCGTTGCGGTCCACACCGGCCCCATCAACGAGTCCTACCAGTCGCGCAGCGGCATCGACACATCCATCGACTACGCCTGGCAGACCGAAAACTGGGGCGCGTTCAAGTTCGAGCTCAACTGGACGGACAACCTGACATGGGAAGGGCGGACGCTGCCCACCGACCCCCTGGTCAACGAGCGCAACCAGAACGTGCAGAGCCGGATGACGGCATCGCTGGCCTGGAACAGGGGGCCGTGGAACGCGACGTTGTACGGCTTGCGCTGGGGCGGGGTCGAACAGCAGAACTACAACGGCTGCGAAGTGCTGCCCAACGGCATCAAGCCGTCGGTGGGCGACCCGAACTGCGTCATTTTCCAGGGCAACTATCCGCCGTGGGTCATCTACAGCGGCTCACTGGGGTACCAGTTCGACAAACGGGTGAAGATGACCCTCACCGTCAACAACCTCTTCGACAAGGTCGGGCCGATCGGCTACTACGCGGGCGGCTTCGAATTCATCCCGACTTCGCAAGGCGACGATTACACCGGTCGGCAGGTATTCCTGACCATCAACTACAAGATCGATTGATCCGCGACAATCCTCTCCAACGCGGATTCGCCCCGGCCTCGGCGGCCGGGGCTTTTCTTGGGCCGGCGACGGAATGATCGACGCGCACCTGCATTGCTGGCAGCTCGGCCGACACGGTTGCACGTGGCCGCCGCCGGAGCTTGCCGCGATCCATCAAGATTTCGACGTCCGGGACTGGTGGCGGGAAGCCGCGCCGCTCGGCGTGGTCGCCGGCGTGCTGGTGCAGTCGCAACCGGGCGAAGACGATACCGCGTGGCTGCTGGACCGGGCCGCGCAGAACGCCGCCATCGTCGCCGTGGTGGGCTGGGCGGATTGGTCGGCGCGCGATGCGGCGGCGCGGATCGCCGCGCTGGCGGCGCATCCCAAGCTTCGCGGCCTGCGTCCGATGCTGCAGGACCTGCCGGACGACGACTGGATCCTGCGGCCGCAACTCGCGCCGGCGATCGAGGCGATGATCGCGCACGACCTGTGCTTCGACGCGCTGGTGAAACCGCGCCACCTGCCGCACCTGCTGCGATTCGCGCAGGCGCACCCGGCTTTGCGGATCGTGGTCGACCACGCGGGCAAGCCGGAGATCGCGCGCGGCATCGACGAATCCTGGCGGGCGCACCTCGCGCAACTGGCGAAGTTGCCGAACGTGTCGTGCAAGCTGTCGGGGTTGTTGACCGAAGCCGGTGCGCACGGAAGCGCGGAGGGATTGCGCCCGGCGGTCGAACACCTGCTGCAGGCCTTCGGCCCGCGACGCCTGCTGTGGGGCAGCGACTGGCCGGTCCTGAAGCTCGCCGCGGATTACCGGCGCTGGTTCGCGCTGGCCGATGCGCTGACCGGCCTGCGCGGCGACGAACGCAAGGCGCTGTTCGGCGGCAATGCCGCGCGTTTCTACGGCGTGGATGTACCCGCCTGACGCCGCGCATTACGATTGCGGACATGCCGGTCATCAACAGCATTGCCGATCTGCGCGAACTGGCGCGACGACGCGTGCCGCGCGCGATCTTCGACTATGCCGACCGCGGTTCGTACGACGAGGCCACGCTGGCGCGCAACCGCCGCGACCTCGACGCTCTGGCATTCCGCCAGCGCGTGATGGTGGATGTCTCCGCGCTTTCGACCGCGACCACGATCCTGGGCGAACCCGCGGCGATGCCGCTGGCGATCGCGCCGACCGGATTGTGCGGCCTGTACCGCCGCGACGGGGAGATCGCCGGTGCACGCGCGGCGCAGGTGTTCGGCATTCCGTTCTGCCTGTCCACCATGTCGATCTGCTCGATCGAGGACGTGCGCGCGAACGTCGCGAAACCGTTCTGGTTCCAGGTCTACCTGATGCGCGATCGCGGCTTCAACGCGGAACTGATCGCGCGCGCGAAGGCGGCCGGATGCAGCGCGCTGGTGTTGACGGTCGACCTGCCGATCCTCGCGCTGCGCCGGCGCGACGCCAAAAACGGATTGGCGATCCCGCCGCGCCTGACCTGGCGCAACGCCTTCGATGTCGCGACGAAACCGGGCTGGGTGCTGGGCGTGCTGCTGGGCAAGCGCCGCGGCTTCGGCAATCTCGCGGGCCGGCTCGGCGACAGCGGTTTGCAGACGCTCGCGGCGTGGACCGCATCGCAGTTCGACCGCAGCGTCACCTGGGACGACATCGCGTGGGTGCGCGAACGTTGGGGCGGCAAGCTGATCGTCAAGGGCGTGCTCGAGGCCGATGACGCGCGCGCGGCGCTGGCGCAGGGCGTGGACGCGATCGTCGTCTCCAACCACGGCGGGCGGCAACTGGACGGCGCGCCATCCACGATCTCGGTACTGCCCGAAGTGGTGGATGCCGTGGACGGGCGTTGCGAAGTGCTGTTCGACGGCGGCGTGCAATCCGGCCAGGACATCCTGAAAGCGCTGGCGCTGGGCGCACGCGGCTGCCTGATCGGCAAGGCGTTCCTTTACGCGCTCGCGGCGCAGGGCGAAAGCGGCGTGCGCACCGCGTTGCAGATCCTGCACGACGAGCTGGAAGTTTCGATGGCGCTCACCGGGCAGGCCGACTTGCGCAGGATTGGCCCGGGCATCCTGCGCAACCCGAATGCACGATCCGGATCGGAGAAAAGGTGATGCGAACGAAATTCGCCGTGGTGCTGGCCGGGTGCCTGCTTCCGTTCGGAGCGTGGGCCGCTTCCGCGCCGATCGACGTGATCCCGCAGCCGCGGCACGTCGAAGCCGGAACCGGCGCGTTCGTGCTGCACTCGCGCGAGCGGATCGCCGCGCCGGACGACGCGCGCGCGCAGGAAATCGCCGGCTTCCTGCGCGATGCGATGCACCGGCAAACCGGCGGCGAATGGATCGTGGGGAAAGCGGATGCGGGGCAGGCGCGCATCGCGCTGCGCATCGATCCCTCGATCGCGGGCGAGGAAGCCTATCGCCTGTCCGTGACGCCTGCGCAGGTGGAGGTTTCGGCATCCAGCGATCGCGGCCTGTTCTGGGGCGTGCAGACGTTGCGGCAACTGCCGGTGCGCGGGCACGGCGGGCGCTGGCAGATTCCCGCGCTGCGAATCGAGGATGCGCCGGCCTACGCCTGGCGCGGCGCGATGCTCGACGTGGCGCGGCATTTCTTCCCGGTCGACTACGTCGAAAGACAGATCGACGCCATGGCGTACTACAAGCTCGATGTCCTGCATTGGCATCTGACCGACGACCAGGGCTGGCGCATCCGGATCGACAAGTATCCGAAGCTGACCGAAGTCGGCGCGTGGCGCACCGAAGCCGACGGCAGCCGTTCCGGCGGTTTCTATACGCAGGCGCAGATCCGCGAAGTGGTCGAATACGCGCGCAGGCGCAACATCATGGTGGTGCCGGAAATCGAGATGCCCGGCCACACCAGCGCGGCGATCGCGGCGTATCCCGAGCTGTCGTGCGGCGGCAAGCCGATCGACGTGCCCGCCACGTGGGGCGTGTTCCGCAACGTCGATTGCGTCGGCAAGGACGCGACGTTCGCGTTCCTGCAAGACGTGCTGGACGAAGTGATCGCGCTGTTCCCCTCGCCGTACGTCCACATCGGCGGCGACGAAGTGCCCGAAGGCGTGTGGAACGACTGCCGCGCGTGCGCGCAGCTGGCCGCGGCGAACGGCTTCAAGGCCGATGAGCAGGGCCTGCACGGCTACTTCGTGGGCCGCATCCAGAAGTACCTCGCGTCGAAGGGCAAGACGCTGGTCGGCTGGGACGAAATCCTCGAGGGCGGCGTCAGCCCCCAGGCGATCGCCGAGATCTGGCATTTGCCCAGCGGTGCGTATGGCGGCAGCGACGCGATCCTGAAACAGGCGTTTGCCAATGGCAACCGCGTGATCATCGCCGGGCCGTTCTACTTCGATACGCCTATCGACGACATGACGCTGCAGGACATCTATCGTACCGACGCCTTCGCGGGTCCGGTCTACGCCGCGCACCGCGCGCAGGTGCTGGGCGCGGAAGCGCCGCTGTGGGCCGAACACGTCACGCCGTTGAACGGCGAAGCGATGTTGTATCCGCGGCTGATGGCGTTCGCGGAGCGGCTGTGGAATCCGGACGCGCGCGATTACGCGGATTTCGACCGGCGCGTGCAGGCGCAATATCCGTGGCTCGCCGCGCAGGGCATTGCCTACGGGCCGGAAGACCGCGACATCGTCGATTACCGCTTCGATTTCAATCCGATGTATTTGCGTTGGCGCGTGCGCGCCGACCGCGGTTTCGACGACCTGCAAATGCATTACACCACCGACGGCAGCGAACCGACCGCGCGGTCGCCGTGGTTTTCCGATGTGCTCGACCTGTATGCGCCCACGGCGATCAGGGTCGCGCCATTCCGCGACGGCGTGCAGCGGCACGCCAGCGCGCAATTCGTCATCACGCCGAGCTTGGCGCTCGGCAAGCCCGTCACCTTCGCGACGCCGCCTTCCGCGAAATATTCCGGCGCGTTGAACGACGGCATCCTCGGCAGCGACGATTTCGACGATCGCGCCTGGGCGGGCTGGCAGGACGCCGACATGGACGCGGTGATCGACCTGCAACAGCCGACCACGCTGCATGGGATCGACCTGCGCTTCCTGCAGGTGCCGGATGCGTGGATCCTGCTGCCGCGCGAGGCGAGCGTCGCGGTATCGGATGACGGCAAGCGCTGGAAGACGTTGCAGGCGCTGACGCTCGATCCCGACCCGGACGGCGCGGGTGCGTCGATCCACGATGCGAAGTTCCGCCTGCCCGCGCCGGTCACCACGCGATACGTGCGCGTGGTAGCCACGCGTTACGGCAAACCCGTCGCGGGTGACCAGACCTGGCTGTTCTGCGACGAGATCACCGTCCGGTGAGCGGGCGGGACGGCCGTGCGTTGGCCCGCCGCGTGTTGCGCGCGGCGGCCATGTGCGTCTTCCCGGTCGCGTTTGCGCAAACGGTCGCCGCCGCGCCGCCGGTTTCCCGGCCGCTGGATTCGGGCTGGCAATTCCGGCTGGCGCCCGGCGATGCCCATGCCGCGCAACATCCGCAGGCCGCGCGTTGGCTGCCGGCCACCGTGCCGGGTTCCGCGCAGACGGATCTGCTGGCGCGGAAGCTGATTCCCGATCCGTATTGGCGCGACAACGAGGCGAAGGTGCAGTGGGCGGGATGGTCGAACTGGCAATACCGCATGCGCTTCGACGTCGATGCCGCCACGCTTGCCCGTGGCCACGTCGAGCTGGTGTTCGATGGCCTCGACACCTTCGCGGATGTTTATTTGAACGGGCGCAGGATCCTCGCCGCCGACAACATGTTTCGCCGTTGGCGCGTCGATGCGAAATCCATGCTGCGCAAAGGCCCGAACACGCTGGAGGTGTACCTGTATTCGCCGATCGAACGCCTGCAACCGTGGTTGCTGAAACAGCCGTACGCGTTGCCCGGCGAATTCGATTCCGCGTTCGGCGACGAACCGGAGGGCAAGCAGACCGCCAACTACGTGCGCAAGGCCGCGTACCAGTACGGCTGGGACTGGGGCCCACGCATCGTCACGATGGGCATCTGGCAGGACGTGAAGCTGGAAAGCTGGGACACGCTGCGGCTGGCGGATTTCCACATCGCTCAGCCGCAGGTGACGGCGGATATCGCAAAACTGCAGGCGCAACTCGACATCAAGGCGGATGTACCCGAAACGGCGCAGCTCGCGCTGCGCTGGCGTGCGCCGGACGGCAGCACGCACTCGCTGCAGCACGCTGCCGCATTGCACGCCGGCGACAACGCCGTCGCCATTCCGTTCGCGATCGCGCATCCCGAACGCTGGTGGCCGGTGGGCTACGGCAAACCGAACCTGTACGACTTCCACGTCGACGTCACGGTAGGCGGCAAGCTGCTGGCGAGCGCGGATCGCGAAACCGGGCTGCGCAGCATCGCGTTGCGCCGTGACAAGGATCAGTGGGGCAGGAGTTTCGAATTCGTGGTCAATGGCGTGCCCGTCTTTGCCAAGGGCGCCAACTTCATTCCGCCGGACATCTTTCCGACGCGCGTCACGCCCGCGCGGTACCGGCAACTGCTGGAATCCGCGCGCGACGCCAATATGAACCTGCTGCGCATCTGGGGCGGCGGCTATTACCTGCCGGATGATTTCTACGCCACCGCCGACAAGCTCGGCCTGATGGTGTGGCAGGATTTCATGTTCGGCGGCGCGATTCCGCCCGCAGACCCGGCGTTCCGCGACAACGTGCGCATCGAAGCCACGCAGCAAGTGCAGCGCCTGCGCGATCATCCGTCGATCGTGCTGTGGTGCGGAAACAACGAGGTCGAGACCGGCTGGGAATCCTGGGACGACCGCAAGGCTTTCAAGAAGACCATCACGGCCGCGCAGCGCGAACACATCGAGCAGGGCATGCGCGAATTGTTCGACGTGGAACTGCGCGGGGTGGCGACGGCGCATGCGCCGGGAACGCCGTACTGGCCGGGTTCTCCCGACAGCGACGATGGCGAACCGGCCAACGCATTGGACGACGGCGACGCTCACGTCTGGGATGTGTGGGGCGGTTCGCAGCCGGTCGAACGGTATCTGGCGGAGACGCCGCGCTTCCAGAGCGAGTACGGCCTGCAATCGTTCCCGGACATGGCGACGATCGCGGGTTTCGCCGCGCCAGCGGAATGGTCCGTCGATTCGCCGGCGATCCGTGCGCACCAGAAGTTCGATCACGGCAACGGCAACGCGCGACTGTTGCTGTACGTGCGGAACGAATACGGTGAGCCGCGCGATTTCGCCTCGCTGGTTTACCTCGGCCAGATCATGCAGGCCGACGGCATCCGGCTGGCGGCCGAGCACCTGCGCGCATCACGGCCCCAGAGCATGGGTTCGCTGTACTGGCAATTGAACGATGCCTGGCCCGGCATCACCTGGTCGAGCATCGACTGGTACGGGCGCTGGAAGGCGCTGCAATTCCACGCGCGGCGGTTCTACGCGCCGTTGCTGGTCGCGGCGCTGCGCAATAACGGTGTTACGAGCGTGTCGTTGGTTTCCGATCGCACCACGCCGGTCGCCGCGCAGTGGCGCCTGCGCGTGATGGATTTTTCCGGCAAGGTGATCGGACAGCGGCAGGCGGAGGTCACACTTCCGCCGCTGTCGGCGACGCGCGTGGCCCGATTCGATGATGCGCAGTTGCTGCACGGCACTGATCCGCGCAAGACCGTCGCGGTTTTCGAATTGCTCGTGGACGGCAAGCGTGTGTCGCAAAACCTCGTCTTCTTCGATGCACCGAAAAACCTCGCGCTGCCTTCGCCGCATATTCGCACGCAACTCGCAAAAGCCAATGCCGGCTACACGCTGACGCTGGCCAGCGATGTGCTGGCGCGAGAAGTCTGGATTGCCTTCGACGACGATCCCGACGCTGCGCAGTCCGACAACGCCTACGACCTGCTGCCGGGCGAGAAGGTCAGCGTGCGCGTGCGAAGCAAGCGCTCGCTCGATGATTTGCGCCGCAGCCTGAGGTTGCAGGATCTCGCCGATGCGATGAAGAAGGGCGCGCAATGAGCGGGCGCGGGTGGGTGCTTGCCGGCCTTGCGTTGCTGCCGCTTGCCATCGCGTCCGCGCAGGATCGAGAGAAACAGGGCGCGCAAGCGCTGGTCGCGCGCATGACGCTGCCGGAAAAGATCGCGCAGTTGCAGAACGATGCGCCCGCGATTCCACGCCTGCACGTGCCGGCGTACAACTGGTGGAACGAGGGGCTGCACGGTTTCGCGCGGAGCGGGCATGCCACCGTATTCCCGCAGGCGATCGGGTTGGCGGCGAGCTGGAACCCGCAGTTGTTGCGGCAGGTCGGCGAAGTCGTGTCGTCGGATGCGCGCGCCAGGTTCGCTGCGGGCGGCGATGATGCCGGCCGCGCGCCGTATCACGGCCTGACGGTGTGGTCGCCCAACATCAACATCTTCCGCGACCCGCGCTGGGGCAGGGGACAGGAAACCTACGGCGAGGATCCCTACCTCACCGGACGGCTCGCGGTCGCCTACATCCGCGGCGTGCAGGGCGACGATCCCGCGCATCCGCGCGCCATCGCCACGCCCAAGCACTTCGTCGCGCACAGCGGTCCCGAACGCGGGCGCGACGCATTCGATACCCGGGTTTCCGCGCACGATCTGGAGGACACCTACCTGCCCGCGTTCCGCGCGGCGGTGATGGAAGGCCACGCCGGCTCGGTGATGTGCGCCTACAACGCATTGAACGGCACGCCCGCGTGCGCGGACGGCTGGTTGCTGACCAACCTGCTGCGCGACGACTGGGGTTTCCGCGGCTACGTCGTTTCCGATTGCGACGCGGTTGCGGACATCGCGCAATTCCACCACTACGCTGCCGACGGCGCACGCGCCGCGGCGCTCGCGTTGCGGGCGGGCGACGACCTGGATTGCGGGCATACCTACGCGGCACTGGGCGAGGCGGTGCGCAGGGGCGAAGTGCGGGAGGCGGATATCGATGCCGCACTCGCGCGGTTGTTCGCGGCGCGCCGGCGGCTGGGGATCCTGCAGGCTTCGGACAAAAACGATCGCCACGCCCGGATCGACGCCGAAGAGATCGACGGCCCGGCGCATCGCGCGCTGGCGCTGGATGCCGCGCGGCAATCGATGGTGCTGTTGAAGAACGCACACGCTGCCTTGCCGCTGTCCGGTGGCGCCAAGTTGGCGGTGATCGGTCCGAACGCCGACACGATCGAAACGCTGGAAGCCAATTACCACGGCACCGCGCGCGCACCGGTCACGCCGCTGCAGGGCTTGCGGCAACGCTTCGGCGCGGACCGCATCGTGTATGCACAGGGCGCGCCGATCGCCGGCGGCGTGCCGATTCCCATTCCGGAAACCGCGTTGCGGACGAACGGCCGCGTCGGCCTGCAAGGCGAATACTTCGCGGCCGCCGATTTCAGCGGCGAACCGGTCGTCACGCGCATCGATCGCAGCATCGATTTCGACTGGGATCATGTCGCGCCGGACGGCGCACTCGACCCGAACCATTACGCGGTGCGCTGGACAGGCGAACTGGTTCCGCCGGGCGCCGGCGATTACACGCTCGCCGTGCACATCGACCGCTGTTTCGATTGCCGCGGGCACGATCCGGTGCGGTTGTTGCTCGACGGCAAGCCGATCATCGACAGCGACGGCCGCAAGCCTCCCGCCGGCGTGCGATTGCATTTCGACGATGCCTCGCCGCATGCGATCCGGCTGGAACTCGTGCACGGCGGCAGGGACGAAGGCATCCGCCTGCAATGGCTGGCGCCCGCGCAGCCGCAACTGGAGGAAGCCGAAAACGCGGCGCGCAACGCCGATGCCGTGATCGCCTTCGTCGGCCTGTCGCCGGACGTGGAAGGCGAGCAGTTGCGCGTCGATGCACCGGGATTCGATTCGGGCGACCGCACCGACATCGCGTTGCCGGCGGTGCAACGCGCGTTGCTCGAACGCGTCGCCGCAAGCGGCAAGCCGCTGGTCGTGGTGCTGATGGCGGGCGGCGCGGTGGCGCTCGATTGGGCGAAGCAGCACGCCGATGCCATCCTCGATGCATGGTATCCGGGAGAATCCGGCGGCACCGCGATCGCGCAGGTGCTGGCGGGCGATTGCGATCCGGCCGGCCGCCTGCCGGTCACCTTCTATGCGTCCACCGACGACCTGCCGCCTTTCACCAGTTACGACATGCGCGGCCGCACCTACCGCTACTTCACGGGCACACCGCTGTATCCGTTCGGATACGGCCTGAGCTACACGCGTTTCGCCTATTCGAGTCTCGAATTGCCGGAGGAACGGCTTGCCGCGGGCGCGCCGCTGAAGCTGGGCGTCGCGGTACGCAACACCGGCGCGCGCGCCGGCGACGAAGTCGTGCAGGTGTATCTGGATGCGCCGGACGTGCCGCTGGCGCCGCGCCACGCGCTGGTCGGGTTCGAGCGCGTGCATCTCGCGGCCGGGCAAAGCCGGCGCGTCGTTTTCGAATTGTCCCCGCGGCAATTGAGCACGGTCGATGCATCGGGCGTGCGGGCCGTGCGCGCGGGGCATTACCGGTTGTTTGTCGGCGGCGGACAACCGGGCGAGGCGACGGGTGTCGGCGCTTCGTTTACGATCAGCGGTCATGACGTTTTGCCGCGCTGAGCATCCGGACAGGGCATGAACGATCGCCGCGATTTCCTGAAACTGATCGCCGCCGCCGCAGCGTATGGCACGCTCGGCGTGTCTGCTTCCGGCTTCACCGTGACCTCGACGTCTCCTCGTTTCGCCAGCAAACGCCCGCCGCCCGCGCAGCGCAAGTTCACGAGTCAGGCGGTGGAAAGCGAACTCGCGCGTGTCAAGGCGCAGATCGGCGATCCGAAACTCGCGTGGCTGTTCGGGAACTGCTATCCCAACACGCTCGACACCACCGTCCACGCCGGAACGCTCGACGGCAAACCCGACACCTTCATCGTCACCGGTGACATCGACGCGATGTGGCTGCGCGATTCCTCGGCGCAGGTGTGGCCGTACCTGCCGCTGGCGAAACACGACGACGCATTGCGGCGGTTGTATCGCGGCCTGATCCATCGCCACGCGCGCTGCATCGCGATCGATCCGTACGCCAATGCCTTCATGGCCGATCCGCGCGCCAGGACAAACCTGCCGTGGGCGCTGCATGACGACACCGACATGCAGCCCGGCGTCGCCGAGCGCAAGTGGGAAATCGATTCGCTGTGCTGGACCGTTCGCCTGGCGCACGGATACTGGCAGGCGACCGGTGATCGCGCGCCGTTCGATGACGACTGGCGCGCGGCGATGCGGCTGGTCCTCGAAACATTCCGTACGCAGCAGCGCAGGCACGGCCGCGGGCCATACCATTTCCAGCGATCGGCCGCGGCGCCGACCGACACGCTGGCGCTCGGCGGTTACGGCTGGCCGGGCCAGCCCGTCGGTCTGATCTTCTCGATGTTCCGGCCCTCCGACGACGCCTGCAAGTATCCGCTGTTCGTGCCGGGCAACGCGTTCGCCGCGGTATCGCTGCGGCAGTTGGGCGCGATGACGCGCGCGCTGTTCAGCGACGAAGCGTTCGCGCGCGATTGCGAGGCGCTCGCGGAGGAGGTGCAGGCGGCGCTCGAAAAGCATGCGCTGATGCGCGACGCGCAAGGCAAGACATTCTGGGCCTACGAAGTGGACGGTTACGGCAACCAGTTGTTCATGGATGATGCC
>JAFEEJ010000083.1 GCA_018241145.1 Pseudomonadota bacterium
CATCCGCTCGATCACCGAGGAAACCGGCACCACCATCGACATCAGCGACGACGGCACCGTGGTGATCGCATCGGTCAACCGCGAAGCCGCCGATGCGGCGAAGAAGCGCATCGAGCAGATCGTTTCCGACGTCGAGCCGGGGCGCATCTACGAAGGCAAGGTCGCCAAGCTGATGGACTTCGGCGCGTTCGTCACCATCCTGCCCGGCAAGGACGGCCTGGTGCACGTGTCGCAGATTTCCAACGAGCGCGTCGAGAAGGTGTCCGACAAACTCAAGGAAGGCGACATCGTCAAGGTCAAGGTGCTGGAAGTGGACAAGCAGGGTCGCATCCGCCTGTCCATGAAGGCCGTGACCGAGGACGAGGCGAAGGCCGTGGGTGGGGCAGCGGCTTAAAATCCAGCATCAATATGACGGACAAAAGAGCGGGCGATGGCCCGCTTTTTTGTTGGGTGCTGCCACCTGATGCGCTTCCTGCTGGCCGCTGCTTGCTATTGCCGCGGCCGCAGCAGCGATCCGAACGTGAGGTACCACGCGTTGGCGCCATCGCTCGAGTGCCCGAAGCCGATGAACATCGGCCCGAGCGCGGTGTCGATGCCGCCGAACACGCTGCCGGAATAGATCAGGTTGCCGAAATCGACGTCACTGCGGGTGTTCCACACATTGCCGGCCTCGACGCTGCCGCCTAGATACACAGGCACCCCGAAAATCTCCTTGAGGCTGCCGCCCATCCGCCGGTACATCACGGCGCGGCCGAACGCGCTCTGGTCGCCGATGACCGAACGATCGGCGTGGCCCGAGAGATCGAGGAAGCCGCCGAGGAAATCCAGTGGTTCGAGCGAGCTCATGAACGCGGTGTTGCCGGACGAGGTCGAGGCGCGCGCGCCCAGCAGCACCGTGTAGCGTTTGAACGGTCCGTAGCCCCAGTTGATCGCCCAGTCAGCGGTCAGGCGCGCCACGTTGCCGTTGACCGCGCCGCCGAGGAAGCTCCGGTAAATCTCGTATTCGAGGTGCACGCGCCCGCCGTGGGTCGGGAAATCGGCGTTGTCGAGCGTGTCATGGGTGGTGCCGAGGCGCAGGCTCGCCCAGTCGGTGCTGAGGTCCGGGAAGACATCGCGCGGGCCGACCATGACGTCGGCGCGATCGCGGCCACGCGCGACGCGCACGGCCACGTCCCACGTCGGCACCGGCGTCCAGCCGGCCTCGACGCCGATGTGCGAATAGTGGAAGCGGTACTCGGCGATCTGCTTGTTGTCATCGAACAGCGGCACGGTCTCGGAGCGGATGGTCAAATCCGGCATCAGGTAGGCGTGGTCGAACTCGCCGATCGGCTGGAAGAGCCGCGAGTAGAGGCCATTGACCTGCCCGAGCCAGACGCCGTTGGTCCAGCGCGCACCCGAGTCGTTGACGTTCGTGGCGGTCGCCTCCGCGGAAATCGCGTAGTTGGAGTGGCCCGCGAAATCATCGCTCAACTGGAAACCGAACTTTCCGTACAGCGGGCCCCACGGCTTGTCCTCGGGGATGATCTCGATGCCGCGCCGACCGTCGCGTTCCACCGGCTGCCAGCTCAGCAGCGCATAGTCGCCGCTGCCGTAGAGGTCGGAAATCTGCTGTTGCAGCTTCGGCACGTCGAGCGGCTTGCCCACGTTGTCGGCGAAGTGCCGCGAGATGACACGCGTGTCGCGCGGACTCGCATCGACCACCCGCACGAAATCGACGAGCCCCGGGTCGAAAGCCTGCTTGCGGTGGGCAGCGCGCCACGCGGTCCACTGCGCGGGGTTTTCGCTGAAGCGCTTCAGCTCCGGCAGCATCGCCTCGGCAGCTTGTTCGCCGATCTTGATGGCCTCGGCCGCGTCGCCGAAGCTGGCGGAACTGATGCCCTTGAGTTCGGGCGTGATCAGGAGGTCGTTCGGGCCCAGCGAGCGCAACTGGCGCTCGGTGCTTTCCAGCGTCGCGACATTGAGCATCTGGTCCATCACCGCGAGCGGGTTGGTCAGCGCGTCCTCGTTTGCCAACGGTGTGCCGACGTTGACCACGATGAGCCGCGTCGCGCCCATCCGGCGCGCGACGTCCACCGGCACGTTGTCGAGGATGCCGCCGTCGACCAGCAGCTGGCCCTCGTACTGCGTCGGCGCGAACGCGCCCGGCACCGACATGCTGGCGCGCACCGCGAGAGGGAGGTTGCCGTGGTCGAGGACCACCGGCTGGCCGTTGCCGAGGTTGGCGGCGACCGCACTGAACGGAATCTGCAGGTCATCGAAGTTTTCGACGTTCCAGGCCGGCAGCAACAGGCGCCGCAACAGCATCAGCAGCTTCTGGCCCTGGATCAGCCCGGTCGGCATCACGACATGGCCGTCGTGGAAACCGACCTCGAAGTTCAGCAGGTAGCGGAAGTCCTCGTCCTTGCGCCGCATCGGAAGTTCCGGGCGCGGCGGGTTGTCGTTGAACAGGCTCTTCCAGTCCAGGCCCCCCAGGATTTTCTGCATTTCCTCGGGCGTGTAACCCACCGCGTACATCGAACCCACGACCGCACCCATGCTGGTTCCGGAGATCACGCAGACCGGGATGTGCTCGCGCTCCAGCACCTCCAGCACGCCGATGTGCGCCGCGCCACGCGCGCCGCCGCCGCCCAGCACCAGCCCGATGCAATCGTGTCCGCGTGCCGGCGCCTGCGCATGCGCGTCAGCGCACAGCGGCGTTGCCAGCATGACCACCAGGGCGGCCAGGGCCAACCATGCAGGCGCGCGGTATGGTTGTTGTGGCATCGGGCGATCTCCCTGCGCGCATCATAGGTTACGGATTAAACCGGCGCGAGCGTTGCAGGAGACGCCGGTCGCGGCGACGGCGCCGTGGCATTCGGCAAGATGGCGGAGCGAATGGGACATG
>JAFEEJ010000084.1 GCA_018241145.1 Pseudomonadota bacterium
ACCGCCGCGACGAAGACCTGGTCGCGATCGCCGAAGCCGCGGCGGCCAAGTTCGACCACTACATTTGCCGGCGCGACGACAGCCTGCGCGGCCGCGACGGCGACGAGGTGCCGCGCATCATCGCCAGGGCGCTGTACGCGAAGGGTGTGCCGCAGGATGCGGTGACGATCATCCCCGACGAACAGGAAGCCATCGACGCCGCGTTGCGCATGGCGCGCCCCGGCGACCTGCTGCTGGTGTTCGCCGACGCGCTGGTGCGTTCGTGGAAGCAGATCATCCGCTTCCGTCCCGAAGGCGCGCCGGAAACGCCCGCGCCGCCGCCTCCGCCGCCGGTCGCAGCGGCGGTGGAAGCGCCGAAGTTCGACGAGCGCAACTATGCCGCGCTCGGCGGCGTCGTGCGCGACGAACGCGGCATCCACCTGTCGCGCGAGGTCGAAGACTGAGCGCCACGATGTCCGCACCGCCGTTCGAGGATTCCCGGCGGCTGACCGGAAGCAACCTGTTCTTCGCCGGGGCCGGCGCGGTGCTCGAAACCGCCGGCATCGCGGTCGACGACGCGTTGCTCGATGAATGGCGCGCGCGGGTGGAACGCATGCGCATCGCGCTCGACTGGCCCACCGGCGCGGTGGTCGCGCGCGTGCACGCGCACGGCGCGTCGCTCGCACTGGCCGCGCCGATCGACCAGTGGTTCACCGCCACCGAAGTCAACGAGTGGGCGTTGCTTTCCGCGCTCGCAGCGGACGGCCGCGATGCCATGCCCGATTCCGTTCGCGCTGGGCGCGGCAATGTGGATGACCGATCCGGATCCGTTCGCCCTGAGCGTAGCGAAGCGGAGTCGAAGGGTGAACGGATGGCGAGCGACGACTATCCCGACAACCCCATGACTTTGCCGCACGCACCCGGCCATCCGGCCGCGTGGGACGAAGCCGATGCGTTGCAGACGCTGCGCGCCTTCGCGCGCGAAGAACGCGACCCGGCCCTGCGTGATCTCGCCGACGAAGCCGCGCGACGCGGCCTCGACCTGCTCGTCGACGATGACGAAGTGACGCTCGGCAGCGGCCGCGGCGCGCGCACCTGGCCGCGTGATGCGTTGCCGCATGTCGCCGCGCTCGAGTGGAACGCGTGGTCCGACGTGCCGATCGCGCTGGTGACCGGCTCCAACGGCAAGACCACGACCACGCGCCTGATCGCCGCGCTGGCGCAGGCGCACGGTTGGCGCAGCGCGCACACCTGCACCGACGGCGTGTTCGTCGGGCGCGACGCGATCGCGACGGGCGATTACTCCGGCCCGGCCGGCGCGCGGCTCGCGCTGCGGCTGCCCGGCATCGACGCGGCGGTGCTGGAAACCGCGCGCGGCGGCATCCTGCGGCGCGGCGTCGCACCGACGCGCGCCGACGTCGCCGTGGTGACCAACATCAGCGACGATCATTTCGGCGAATACGGCATCGACACCCTCGACGATCTGGCTGCGGTGAAGCTGGCGGTGGCGCGGCCGCTCGGCGATCACGGCACGCTGGTGCTGAATGCCGACGACGCGCGGCTGCTCGCGCGCGCCGCGGACGTGGATGCGCGACTTGCGCTGTTCGCCTTCGACGCCGACGCGGATGCGTTGCAATCCTTGCGCGCGTGCGGCGGCGCGACCTGCGGCGTGCGCGACGGCCGGCTGGTGCTCGAACATGGCGGACGCAGCGACGACCTCGGAGCGATCGACGCGATGCCGCTGACTTTCGGCGGCGCGGCGCGCTACAACCTCGCCAACCTCGCCGCGGCGGCGCTCGCGGCGCACGCATTCGGCATCAGCGCCGACACGCTGCGCGGCGTGCTCGCATCGTTCGGCGCGGCGCGCGGCGACAATCCCGGCCGTCTCGACCATTACGCATTCGGCGACATCGAGGTGTTCGTCGACTACGCGCACAACCCCGACGGCCTGCGCGGCCTGCTGCGCCTCGCCACGCGCACCGGCGATCGGCGAATCGGCCTGCTGCTCGGCCAGGCCGGCAACCGCGACGACGCGGAAATCCGCGAACTCGCAGCGGCCGCCGCGGAGTTCGCACCGGCCCGCATCGTGCTGAAGGACCTGCCGGGCTACCTGCGCGGCCGCGCCGACGGCGAAGTGCCGTCCATCCTGTGCGATGAATTGCTGCGGCGTGGCGTCGACGCCGCGCGCATCGCGGTCGAACTCGACGAATGGCAGGCCGTGTCGCGGCTGCTGGCATGGGCGCGCCGCGGCGACACGCTGGTGCTGCCCGTGCACGGCAAGCAGAACCGCGCGCGCGTCGCCGCCCTGCTCGACGGACTTTCCCGAAGCGGCTGGTGTGCGGGCGAGGCGGTGCCGGGCGAACCGGCGTGAAGCAGTCCGCGCTGCAACTTTGCCACGCGCATGGTGGCGCCATCGCAAGGATCCGAAGTATGGCGGGTGCTGGAAAATGCCATCATCTGTGCAACGTTGCGGAATACGAGGGGATACTGGATGTCGGCGAGCGGATCGCCGTCCGATCCGGTCGCGGCAAGCGGGGCGGGTACAGCCAAACTTGTCGAGCGGGGTCGATGATTGGCGGGCCGCACCGAGATGCCGCTATCGCGTTGTACGATCCGTTTGCTCGATCTGTTCGATCGAATACATGCCAAAGGGCTCATGAAAGTTTCCGAACGCCAACTTGAAGACGAGCTCATCGAGAAGCTCGCGGACCTGAAATACGTTTTCCGCGACGACATCTACGACCGGGCGACGCTTGAGCGCAACTTCCGCGAGAAGTTCCAGGCGTTGAATCGCGTCAAGTTGGAAGAGGGGGAATTCCAGCGCCTGCTTGAGGAGATCGTCACGCCGGATGTCTTCACTGCTGCGCAAACGCTGCGCAACCGCAACGCGTTTACCCGCGACGACGGCACGCCACTGAACTACACGCTGGTCAACATCAACGATTGGTGCAAGAACGACTTCGAAGTCGTCCGCCAGTTGCGGATCAACACCGACTACAGCCACCACCGCTACGACGTACTGCTGCTGATCAACGGCATACCGGTCGTCCAGATCGAACTGAAGACACTCGGCATCAATCCGCGCCGCGCGATCGAACAAATCGTCGAGTACAAGAACGACCCCGGCAACGGCTACAC
>JAFEEJ010000085.1 GCA_018241145.1 Pseudomonadota bacterium
GAATTTAGTTATCGGACAAAGCGGTAAAGTCCAACGTATTGCGCTCACATTCAATGCGGATGACTTTTCTGCGATTGAATCTGCTGTGATACAAAAATTCGGCAAACCCACGGACGTAGAAACTGGTGAAGTTGAGAACCGCATGGGCGCTGCCTTTCCGCAGCGAACGGATGTTTGGGGAACTTCGCCGAGCCCGACAGTGCGGCTTTCGCACTACGCAGCAACGTTGGATCACGGTTCTTTGACGTTTCAGTCAGAGGAGGATCGACAAATGCTCGAACGAGTTGATAAGGGTGATCCAAACGATCTGTAGCTCTTGTTTGGCTAGTGTAGTTTGGATGAGAAGCGATCCTCAGCAATTTGCTGCCAATTGTTGGGATGCGTTTGCTCTTGCTGCAACTTATCAATTGTCATTCCGGACGCGGCGAAGCCGCGATCCGGAATCTGCTTTTTTCTTACAAAGCGAAGAACTGGATTCCGGGTTCCGCGTTTCACGCGGCCCCGGAATGACGATGTGAGGGTTGATTACTTGATCGCCGCCAGCATCGCCTCGGCGCTCGACACCTTGAACTCGCCGGGCGCTTCGATCTGCAAGACCTTCACCACGCCGTCGTCGGCGTAGAGGGCGAAGCGTTTGGAGCGCAGGCCCATGCCGAACTTGGTCGCGTCCATTTCCAGGCCCAGCGCCTTGGAGAAATCGCCGTTGCCGTCGGCCAGCATCAACAGCCCTTCGGGCACGGCGCGATCTTTCGCCCAGGCCTTCATCACGAAGGCGTCGTTGACGGCCATGCACGCGACTTCGATGCCGCGCTTCCTGAATTCCTGGTAGTGTTCCACGTAACCTGGCAGATGGCGCTCGGAACAGGTGGGCGTGAACGCGCCGGGCACCGAGAACAGCACGACCTTCTTGCCCTTGAACACGTCGTCGGTGCTGACGCTCTGCACGCCGTCGTTGATCAGGTTGAAGGTGGCGGCGGGCAGGCGATCCCCGGTCTGGATGGTCATGGTGCGGCTCCTTGCGGTTGGTTAATCGCGCATCCTACCGCCGTCGCCGGCGGCGCGCACTTGAAACGCCGTTGGCTGTCCCTATCTAACGGTCATGCGGCCCGTAGTGGCCGACCCAGACCCGAGAGGTTTCGCCATGCACCACATCAGCCGTTATCGCCGCTTCGGCGGTCATCCGATGCACAACGAATTCCAGAAGATGTTCGATCGCGCCTTCGCCGACTACGACGAAAACGACCAGTCCAGCGTGGTCACCAGCCAGTGGGCGCCGCGCGTGGACATCCGCGAGGAGGACAAGCAGTTCGTGATCGAGGCCGACATCCCGGGCGTCGATCCGAAGGACATCGAAGTGCACATGGACAAGGGCATCCTTTCCATCCGCGGCGAGCGCAAGAGCGAGAACAAGGTGGAGGAAGGCAACTACACGCGCGTGGAGCGTTCGCGCGGCGTGTTCCATCGCCGTTTCGCGTTGCCCGACAGCGCCGATGCCGAAGGCATCCGCGCGAAGGGCAGGCACGGCGTGCTGGAAATCGCCATCCCGAAGAAGCCGGAAACCACCCCGCGCAAGATCGAGATCCAACCCGGCGAGTAAGGGTTCTTGAACCCCTCTCCCGACGGGAGAGGGGCAGGGGTGAGGGTACGGTTTTCGTGCGAGTCCTGGCCGAAGTGCCGAACCCCCATCCGGCGCTGCGCGCCACCACGGAGCTCCTGGCCATGGATGGCGGCTCTCCCGGAGGGGGAAGGATCGGCTCGCCGTGTATCGCTTACCATTGAGCCTGTGGCTTGCCGCAGGCTTTTTCTTGATCAAAATACGCATATGGAATTCAAGGACTATTACGACATCCTGGGTGTGAAGCCCGCTGCGACGGAGGCCGAGATCAAGACGGCCTACCGCAAGCTCGCGCGCAAGTACCACCCGGACAAGAACAAGGAAGCCGGCGCCGAGGAGAAATTCAAGGCGATCAACGAGGCCAACGAAGTGCTGGGCGACAAGGAAAAGCGCGCGGCCTACGACCAGTTGCGCGCGGGCGGTTATCGCGGCGGCGACCAGTTCCGTCCGCCGCCGGACTGGGCGCAGCAGCATGGCGGCGGCGGCTTCCATTTCCGCGACATGGGCGACGACGACGTCGGCGGCTTCAGCGATTTCTTCGAATCGCTGTTCGGGCGCGAAGCCGGCGCACGCGCGCAGCGCGGGCCGATGCGCGGACGCGACGTGCGCGCGGGCGTGACGATCGACCTGCATACCGCCTACACCGGCGGCAAGCAGCGCCTGGCCATGCGCGACACGCACGGCGACCGCACGCTGGAAGTGAACATTCCCGCCGGCATCCTGCCCGGCCGCGTGATACGCCTGTCGGGGCAGGGCGAACCCGGCGTGCAGGGCGGGCGACCCGGCGACCTGCTGCTGGAGGTGCAGGTGCGCGACGATTCGCGCTTCCGCCTGGAAGGCAAGGACGTGCTGGTGGAAGTTCCGGTCGCGCCGTGGGAAGCCGCGCTCGGTGCGAAGGTGGCGGTGCCCACGCTGGGCGGCCACGTCGAGTTGCGCATCCCCGCCGGATCGCGCAGCGGCCGGAAGCTGCGCCTGAAGGGACGCGGCATGCCGGGCAGCGCTCCGGGCGACCAGATCGTTTCGCTCAGCATCCGCACGCCGCCTGCGGAGGATGAAAAATCGCGCGCGGCGTACGCGGCGTTCGAAAAAGCGTTCGAGGGATTCGATCCGAGGGCGTGAAAAAAAGCCCCTCTCCCTTCGGGAGAGGGGGCGGAGTGAGGGTACGACGCTTCGCGCAACTGTACGCGAGAATCGAACCCTCACCCGCCTCTCGACATTCGCATCGACATCTCGCTGCAAGCACAACGTGCAACGCGAATGTGTCGAGGCACCCTCTCCCGAAGGGAGGGGGGAAATGCTTTACTTCGCGAGCGCCTCGTTCAAAGCCTTGGTCAGGTCCGCTTCGTTCACCGGCTTGGTGACGTAGGCCTTGGCGCCCTGGCGCATGCCCCACACGCGATCGGTATCCTGATCCTTGGTGGTGACCAGGATCACCGGAATGTGCGCGGTGGCGGCGTCCTTGGAAATCGCGCGCGTGGCCTGGAAACCGTTGAGGTTGGGCATCACCACGTCCATCAGCACCAGATCGGGCTTTTCGCGTTTGGCGGCTTCCACGCCCGCCGCGCCGTCTTCGGCCGTCAGCGTTTCATGGCCAAGCTTCTCGACCAGCCGCTTCAGGCCCAGCAACTGCGAAGGCGAATCGTCCACGATCAGGATGCGCGCCATGTTGTGCCCCAGGCTCTGCCTAGCAACGTTTCGCGGCATTCTAGGGAAGCGCGTTGCAAAGCGCCATGCCCCGGATGTCGGCCATGCCACCGCCATCACGGCTTGTGAAATTCCGGCGGCCGGATGGCCCGCGCACCGGCGCGCATGTTGCGCATACCGTGCCCCCGCGTCGCGCCGGATTCCGGACAACACCGAAGCCCGCGCGCTGCACCTTGCAGGGCTTTCCCCTCCTTCCACTTCAAGATGCGATCCGCACCAGCGTGCGCCCGAACGAACCGCCGTTGAGCATGTGCCCGAACACGTTGGGCAGCTCGTCCAGCGCGACCTCGCGCGTGCAGATGGTATCCAGGTGCGCGGGCTTCCAGTCGGAGGCGAGGTGCCGCCACACTTGTTCACGGAGGTCGCGGGCGGTGCCTGCGGACGCCACGCCCAGCAGGCTGACGCCGCGGATGATGAAGGGCATGACGGTCGCGTCGAGTCGGCTGTCCGCGGCGAGTCCGACGCTGGCGACGTTGCCGCAGGGCGCGGTGTTCGCCAGCAATTGCGAAAGCAGCTTGCCGCCGGCGTTGTCCAGCGCGCCGCCGAAGCGCGCGGATTCGAGCGGGCGGTCGCCGAGGTCCAGTTCGTGGCGGTCAAGCACCTTCGCCGCGCCCAGCCCTTCCAGGAACGCCGCGCGGTCGGCCTTGCCGCTGATCGCGTGCACTTCGTAGCCGGCGCGCGCAAAGATGTCGATCGCCAGCATGCCCACGCCGCCGGTGGCGCCGGTGATCGCGATGGGTCCGAGCTCGGGATGCTGCCGGTTGTCGCGCATGCGCAGCAGCGCAAGCCCCGCCGTGAAACCCGCGGTGCCGAGGATCATCCCCTCGCGCAGCGACAGTCCCGGCGGCAACGGAATCGTCCAGCGAGATTCCAGCCGTGCGTATTCCGCGTAACCGCCGTCGCGCGTTTCGGAAAGTCCGCAGCCGGTGCACAGCACCGCGTCGCCTTCGCGGAATTGCGGGTCGCGCGATTCGGCCACGTGGCCGGCGACATCGATGCCGCCGTTCAACGGGAACGCGCGCAGGATCTTGCCCCTGCCGGTGCCCGCCAGCGCGTCCTTGTAGTTGACCGACGAATAGGCGCATCGAACCAGCACTTCGCCCTGCGACAGATCGTCGACGGGCATCGTCTCGATGCCTGCGTGGTAACCGTCGTGGTCGTTGCGGATGCGGAAGGCGCGGAAATCGTTGGTCATGGCGCGTGTCCTTTCAGGCCCGTTCCCAGGGCTCGATGGTACCCGCGATCACGCGGAAGCATGGATGCGCGCGCGGACGCCGGATCGCGTCGATCTGCGCAAGCCGTTCGCGGTCGCGCACGGCGAGTTTCGCACGCAGGTGTTGCCATTCGTGATCGAGTTGCCCGCGCGTGACCGCGATGGATGCGCGCTGGCGGCGCGCGCCGATCTTGCGGGGGTCGAAAGCGTAGCCACGCCGCGTGGCCTCGGCCTGCACATGCGCGAGATAGGCGGCGATCGCCGCGGCCGGATCGCGTTGTGCCCGGAAACGATC
>JAFEEJ010000086.1 GCA_018241145.1 Pseudomonadota bacterium
CTTCAGGGCTTTTGCATTCGAACCGTGTGCGCGGTCGAGCGGATCGATTTACTTGCCTCCGGGAGGGGTCGGTTATTTCATTCCCCAGAGCTCTTCGCTGGACAAGGCGGAAGCCGCCATTCACGAAATCGTCGGCGGCTGGATATACGCCTGGCGGGCGCGACATGCATCCCGCAATGCCGACGCGAATCGGAAAATGCACTAGCTGCTGCCGGATACCGCCTTGACGACCGACCCGGAAATCGAATACCACCTGCAGGAACTCGCGGCGGCGCTCGACCCTGCATCGCCCGCGCACGCGCTCCCCGAGTTTTGCCCGACCGACCGCGCGATCCTGGATATCGGCTGCGGGATTGGCCAATCATTGATCGTCAGCGGCAACGATCCGGGCTGCCTGCGCGTCGGCATCGATGTGGATCGGAAAAGCCTGGACTACGGGCATCGCCACTATCCGCAGATAAGCCATGTCGTGGCGTCGGCCGAGGCGCTTCCGTTCGCCGATGGCGCCTTCGACCTCGTGATGTCGCGCGTGGCCCTGCCGTACACGGACCTTCGTCTGTCGCTGCCGGAAATCGCGCGGGTGCTGGCGGTCAAGGGGCGCACCTGGTTGAGCCTGCATTCCTTCGGCATGACGTGGCGTCACTTGAAACGTTCCGCGGGGAAAGGAGCGTGGAAAGATGTCTTGTTCCGTTTCTATGTCATCGCCAATGGCGTGGGCCTGCATTGGTTCGGCACGCAATTGCGGTTCCCGTCAAAGCATCACTGCGAATCTTTTCAGACGACGGCCCGGATGCGTCGCAGCCTCGATCGCCTGGGGTTGGTGGATGTCGTGGTAAAGCGGGATCGCCATTTCATCTGCACCGCCCGCAAGCGTGGCTCGACACGGGGCGTGGAGGGTCGCTCAAATCAGGCGCCCACGGAGGAGCGGTAACGGCGGTGCTTGAGGTCGATGACTTCCAGATCACCCAACGCGGCGTAGGTATGGCATCCAACGGCATGGTATGACGCACAAGGAGCAAGCCTTCCCAGCGGGCGCTCGCTGTATCGCAGTGGCGTCAGTTCCAGTATTTCATTGAAAACCACGGCGCGCCCGTAACCACCCGCGCAGTCCTGGCTCGGCCTGATCCATCGCCCCGCATGGCGGAAAATGCGTCCGGCAGGGCGCGCGTGGCGGACGTCGGAAACCACCGGATTCCGGGAATGCGGCTGGAAGGGTCCGAACGGGGTTTCGGCGTGGAACAGGAACAGTTCGTCGTTCTCGCTGGCGCCCGGCGACTCGCGGATGTTGACGAAGAGATACCAGCGGCCTTCGTGTTCGTGCAGCGTCGCATCCACCGCGTTGCGGCCGGACAAAAGTTCGCATGCGAACTCCCAGTCATCGGGAAACCGGCGCGCGCGAAACAGGCGGACCGGGCCGCCCATGTCTCCGATTTCCGGCATCATGTACACCTGCCCACGCCATTCGAAGATGCATGGGTAGGACAGGTGCTCCTCCAGCCGCAAGGCCGTGCATGCACCGCCCATTGGGCCATCCGGGCCGATCCGCATGGCCACGATATCGGCCTTGCCGAGGGCGTAGTCGTAATCTTCCAGAAACAGCCAGTCTTCGCCTTCGTGGCGGAACAGGAAGGGGTCGGCGTAGAAGTGGCCGCGCGGGCATGGCACGGGTCGCGCGCCTTCGAAGTCCGGCCTGTCCGGATCCAGCAAGGTTCCGCTCCTTCGCCAGAGTACCGACCAGTGCTCGACGCTGGCGCGATTGCGGACCAATGCGCGTGCCTGGTGCATGAGGTTGCGTGCGAGGAAGCCCCCCATTTGCAGATTGCCCGGAGGGTCGCGTGGCGCCTGCGGCTGCGGCGGTTCCCGGGAAAGCGGTTCCGCGTTCGCGAGCCTGCGCAGGCAGCGCATGACGAAGGACGAAGCCTTCGAGCATGCGGATTGCTGGCCGATCTCCAACGAGTGGGGATGGGTGGCTCCATGGGAGCGATAGAGAAGCCGTGGTGCCGTTGCAGGCAGCGACTGCCACAGTTCGGCGGCCGTAATCGGAATGCCTTGTCGGATGGCGCGGAAAAGGCCGGGGTGGCCGCCGGCCTCCGGGCTGTTGCCGTGGGCATGGCTCCAGACGCCGTGTACGGCCACGGCGAGCAGATCGTCGGACAAATCTCCCTCGAGGCCAAAGCGCAGCAGGACATCGAGGCATGCTGTGCGCAGGCGGTCGAGTTCGGCGGCAGGCAGCGTGAGGCTGCCCTGCTCCAGCGCCGGATGCGCGTGCAGCCGGTCCGCTTCGCGCAGGAGCGGGGTGAGATCGCGATCGATGAAGGGAGAATCGGCATCGCGGCGCACGCGGATTTCCAGCCGCGTATAAATGTCGTGGAGGATCGGACGTCGGCGAACCGGATGCCCACGCGTGTCGATGATCGCCACGACGACGCGAGCGAATCCGCAGGCCTGGATTTCTTCCACCAGGCGGGCGACCCACGCCGGTACGTTGACGCTGTCCAGCAACAGGCCGATCCGCAATGGCGCGCTGCCGGTCGCCGGCGCCGGATACAGGGGACTGGCAGCGTGGACGGGTTCGTTCAAGGCGGTCGGCGCCGCGATTGCAGCGCGCTCCGGTAGTGGCCGAGCATGGCGTTCCCGATTGCTTCCCATCCGTATTGTCGTTCCGCGAGTTCGCGCGCATGGATGCCAAGGCGCCGGATTTCCGCAGGCTTCGACAGCAGATCCAGGACGGTGTGGGCAAAGGCTTCGGGGCGATCCGCGAACAGGGCATCGGTGCCATGCTCGAGCGCGATTCCTTCCGCGCCGACGGTGGTGGTGACGATCGCCTTGCCCAACGCCATGGCCTCCAGGATCTTCAGCCGGGTGCCGCTGCCCGTGCGCAAGGGCACGACATATACCGCGGAATCCTCGATGTAGGGCCGAACATCGTCCACGAACCCGGCCAGGTGCACGTTCGCGGCGACATTCTCCGGAACCCTCAATCCATCCGGGACTCCGACCACGGTCAGGCGAACGTCGGGGCGCGCCGACAGGATGCGCGGAAGCACCTCCGCCAGGAACCATTCCATGCCATCGCGGTTCGGAAACCAGCCCATCTGCCCGACGAAAACCAGTTGGGCAGGGTGGCAAGGCAGGTCCGCTTCGGAGCGATTGAACGCCAGGTCAACGCCGTTGGGAACGACGTGCACGGGTGTTTCCGGAGCCAGCGCGCGCAAAGTTTCCGCGTCTGCCTGCGAGCACGCCAGCAGCGCATCGGCACGCCGGCACGCGTTGCGCTCGAACGCAGCCAGGCGCGGCAACTGACCGCGCAGGAATGCGCGCGCGAATCTGCCGGGTTCGACCTCGATCCGGCGTTTCAGCAAAAGCTGCTCGACATTGTGCGCGTTCAGTATCACCGGTTTGGGATTGACCGGATCCACGTAAGTCATCAACGGCAGCATGTCGATGTGCAGCAGATCGAAGCCTGCGACAAGCCCGGCCACCCGTGCCCGCATTGCGGGGATCTCGTACCTGCGGACCACGAATGGCGTCGATGACAGCAGGCTCATGCCGAGCGTGCGTGCGAGCGCCGCACGCGATCGCGCACCCGGAACCGCGAATGTTTCGAAGCCGGCGAGCATTTCCCGCAACGGACCGGCTTCGTCGAGCACATCATCCGGGCGCAGGCAGCTGAGCAGGTGGACCTCATGCACCGAAGCAAGTGCGCGCAGAAGATGAAAGGTGCGCAGCTGATGTCCTTCCCGCGGCGGGTAGGGAACTCGGCTGGTCAAGGCGAGGATGCGAGCCATGGTTCAATTCACGCCGTGGCGGGACATGCGGCACGAAGGCGTTTGCCGCATCCCGCGACGACGGACTTCATGGGTGAACCCCGCAGGTGGCGGCGGGAATGCGCGGAGCCGCAAACAGAGCTGGACATGTCAATGATTCTTCCACAATCCGCGGGGATCCAGTGCGAGGCAGGCCGGCAGCGAAAGCAATGCCGCAAGGTTCAACGTCACGAACGTGCCGGCGGTCTTGAGCAGGGGAATGCGTGCGGTGGCGCGCGGCCACAGGATCGCCGCGATCGCGGCGCAGTATCCGGCCAGTTGCAGCAGGAAGAGCACCGCATAGAACGTGCCGCCCGCGACCGCCGAGGCGATCAGCGCGGCGATCAGCGCCCAGGGCACGACCAGGCGCAGGAACTTGTGCGAAAACCAGGCAAGGAAGACGGGATTGCGAAACGGATTGCACAGCCACGGCAGGCGCGCCATCAACTGCCAGTTTCCTGCGAGTGTGCGCAGCTTGCGGCGGAATTCCTCGCCCGTGCTGGCACTGGGCGTGTCGTATGCGACCGCCTCGCGCGCCATCCATACCCGGCTTCCCGCGCGCACTGCGGCCAGCGGAAGGTACATGTCGTCCAGGATCAGGCCCGCCGGCAGCACGGGCACCAGTTCCCGTCGCATGGCGTGGATGGCGCCGCTGACGCCGTGCAGCCAGTGCAAACGCGCTTCGCCTTCGCGCAGGGCGGTTTCCATCCGCCAGTACAGGCCGATGTCCGCGCCGGCAGCGCCCGCTCCGGCGATCATCAACTCTCCGCTGACCGCGCCGACCGCGGGGTCGGAAAATGGCGCCGTCAGGCTGCGCAACGCGCCGGGGGCGAATCGCTGCCGCGCGTCGGCGAACACGACCAGCCCGTCGACGATCTCCGCAAGCGCCGCGTCGAGCGCGGCGGCCTTGCCCTGGTTCTGCTCCAGCCGCAGCACGCGGACGCGCGGATCGGCAATCGCTGCCGCGGCGGCGGTTCGATCGGAACTTCCGTCGTCCACCACGATGACCCGCAGATGCTGCGGCGGATAGTCCTGCGCGAGGATGTCGCGTATGCGCGCTTCGATGCGCGTTGCCTCGTTGTGGGCGGCGATCACCACGGTCAGCGGCGGCGTTTGCGTGCCGATGTCCGGCAAGCGCCCGAACTTGCGCGACAGCACGCGCACCAGCAACGGGTAGAGGACGTACGCGTACAGCACCAGCGCGATTGCAGCCCAGAAGACGACGATGCTCATCCGGGCAGCAGGCGCGCGCGCAAACGTTGATAACGTTCGTTGCCGAGCAAGCGCTTGGGCCACGCGAGGACGTGGTAGCGAAGCCGCGCCATCCGGGGCCGCATGCCGCGCCATTGCAGCAGGTCGGCGAACTCGTCCAGACCCATGCCCCGCGTGATGGCGATCCGCTCGCTGCAATCGCTCGCGGGAATCCCGCGATTGATCCCCGGCACCGAAGTGAGCACCTGCCGATAGCCGAGTCGGAGCGCCGCAGCGCGTTCGCGCGCGCCGCCGCGGCCGCCTGGCAGCGCAAGAGCGGTGACGGAACGTTCGGTCAAACCTTCGAGCCTGCGCTTGCTTTCGATCAGCTCGCCGTCGAGTTCGATTTCGTCGAGGTCTTCGAGGAACCGGTGGCTGCGGCCGTGCGATTGCACGCCCATGCCGGCATCGGCCAGTGTCCGCACGTCCGCTTCCGAAACCATCCCGGGGCGTCCGATGAAATCGGAAGTGATGAAGAACTCGGCCACCATGCCGCGCGCCGCCAGCCGCGGCAGGGCGATGCGGCGATTGGTGGCGTCGCCGTCATCGAAACTGACGATCACGCATTGGCCGTCATGGCGCGCGGGAAGGTTTTCGTCCAGACGCGCCGTGCGCAAGCCATTGTCGCGCAGCCAATCCATTTGCCGTTCGAACTGCGCGGGCGCCACGCTGTACACGGGGTCGAAACCGGGTTCATCCGCGGATTCGTGCAGCCCGTGGTACATCAGGATGGGCAAGCGCGCGCGGCTCATTTGGACGCCAGCTTTTTCTGCAGCGATTGTTCACGCAAGGTCGAGCGACGAGGCGTGGCATACCGTCTGCCGGACACTTTCGCTTGTGGTTCGAAGGGCGCAGGGTGCGACGCTTCCGTTCGCTCGGTCAGCACCAGTTCGCGTGCCTTCAGCATCAGCGCCAGGAAGACCCAGAAATAGCCGATCATCTGGACGTAGGTAAAACGATCGCCCCAGAAATTGCTGACGGCGAGCGCCGGCCACGTACCCAGCATCCCCAATCCGAGGGCGTAACCGACGCCACCGGGAGCGCAGTCGCGGAACGTGCGCCATGCGGCGCGCAGCATGCTGAGAAACAGCCCGACGAGGATCACGATTCCGATCGTGCCTTCTTCCGCCAGGGTACGCATGTACAGATTGTGCGTGTCCATGTTGTAGGGACTGATCGCGGCGAAGGTGTAATTTCCGGTACCGAAGATCGGGTGCTTCTGCCATTCGTTGATGGCCACGCGCCAGAACGCGTAGCGCATGTCGGTGCTCTCGTCGACCTGGGCGCCCTCGACGTGCGTGCTGTCGAAACGTTCGCTCACCGAATGCGGCAAGAACGGCGGAACGATGGCGATGGCCAGCGCGACCGGAATGACCATTTTCCAGCGACCGCGCCAGAGCAGCAGGATGACCGCAGCGCCCAGCAGGATAGCGACGTAGGCCGTGCGTGAGTACGCCCACAACACGCCCAGCGACATGCAGACGACCCCGCCAGCCAACAGTGCGCGCCAGATTTTCGTCAGGCCGCCTGCCAGCAGCAACGCGAACAGCATCAGCGCCGCGGTAACGCAGAATGCGGCGAATTCGTTGGCGCCCAGTAGCGCGAAAGTACCTTGCAGACGCAAGTCGTCGTTGTAATGCCATGCGGACACGCTGGAATGTTGCGCCCACGCCACACGCAGGATATACGGCAGTGGCAACAGCATGAACAGAAGCACGCGTTTCAGGTTGACCCAGTCGGTGACGCTTTTTTCGACCACGAACAGCAGCAGTACGCCGAGCATCGAATCCTTGAGTTCGTTGATGCCGTCAGGGGCCGCGCCGGGATGCAGCCATATGCCGATCGCCAGTGTGACGATCGACCAGACTATGTACATCCATACCCATCGATGCACACTACTCCACTGGGACAAACGACCATGCATGCGCCAGGCGCCGACCAAGGCGAGCAGGAACCCGATGTTGAGGAAGTTGA
>JAFEEJ010000087.1 GCA_018241145.1 Pseudomonadota bacterium
CGAGAAAGATCCAGTGGTTGTAGAGGTAAGCGAGATCGTCCGGATCGAAGTTGTACTGGCTGGAGACCACACGCTTGCCCATCGCGTGGCCGTAGGCAAGGTTGAAATAGCCGTTCCACGGTCCGTTGTGGTAACTGGCGGTGAACTCCGCCCCCTTGATGCGCCCGTACTCGTAGTTGAAGGTCGAGTAGATCAACGCCGCGCCGAACTGGCCTTCGTCCTGCAGGTTGGTGACCTGGCGATAGTAGGCGTCGAGGCCGAGCGTGAGGTGGTCGCCGACGTTCTGCGACACGCCGATGTCGTAGTAA
The DNA here is from genome assembly GCA_018241145.1 of Pseudomonadota bacterium. GTDB lineage: Bacteria > Pseudomonadota > Gammaproteobacteria > Xanthomonadales > Rhodanobacteraceae > 66-474. The sequence goes on from JAFEEJ010000087.1 coordinate 309, forward strand.
TTGGAACGCTCCGGCAGCGGCGTGTTGTCGCCGTAATTTTGCACCGCATTGGTGGTGCCCGCGTACTTTTCGATGTCGGCACTGGAGATCAGTGCTGTCTCCGGCGGCGTGAAGTAACGCGAATACCCGGCGTGCACCGTGGTGCCCGGTGTCGCCTGCCAGACCAGGCCGATGCGCGGGCTCAACTGGCTGGCGGTGACGCCGAAGGCCTTGTACTGATCGCCGCGCACGCCGAAATTGAGCGTCCAGTTCTCGCCCAGGTTCCATTGATCCTGGATGTACGCCGCCAGCGTCCTGGCGTTGACGTGGCTGTCGTCGGCAATCGCGAACGGCACCGTGCTGGTCTGGTTGCCATCCGCGTCGGCCGGAAACACCAGCGTGTCGCTGGCGGAACCGGCGCGATCGTTTTCGACATAGAGACCGTAGCGCAGGGTATTGCCCTGGCCCAGCGGCGTGGAGAAATCGGCCTGCAAGGTGGTGGCACGATCGACCCGGTTGATCTGGCCGGCAACGCCGTTGAACATCAGGTCGCCGATGAAATCGGGATCGAAACCGATGTAGCTGTAGCGTTGGCCCACCGATACCTGGTAATCGGTCGCGCCACCGAACTTGCCCTGCAGCGACAGTGCGCCGAAGCGCGTGCTTTCCTTCTGGCGTTCATCGAGATCGGCTGAATCGAATGCGGTCTGGTCGAGGTACCCGAAAGCCGGCTCCTGATCGGGATTGTCCGGAATCTGAAAGCGGTTGTTGGCCGAACCGAATATCAGGCTCAAGCGCGTGTCGTCGTTGATCAGATACGAAATATCGCCGAATGACTTGACCTGATTGGTGCGGTCGTGGATCGGATTGCGGCTTGCGGTCGGATTTTCGACGCCGACGTTGCTTTGCAGATAATTGGCGGTCAGGAACCAGCTCCACCGGCCGTCGCTGCCCCACAGCGATGCGAACGGGTTGAGGGTGCCGAACGAGCCGCCGGTGATCCCGACGCTGCCGCCGTTGCCGAGCTCGTATCCGCTGCGCGTATTGATGTCCACCACCGCGGCGGTGCGTTCGCCGTACTGCGCGGGCAATGCACCATCGAGCAGTTTGAGGCTCTGGATGGCGCGCGCATCCAGCGTCTGGCCGAATCCGGAAATGGATTCCGGCAACAGGACGCCGTTGATGCGGTACTGCAAATTGGCGTGGTCACCGCGCACATGCAACTGGCCGAAGGAGTCATACACCACCCCGGGCGCCTGCAGGATGATTTGGTTGAGCGGCGTCGAATCGCCCAACGGCAATTGCGCGATCGCCTGTCGGTCGATGACGTACTGGCTGCTGCCGGTATCGGGCGACAACCCGTTGCGCGCCTTGTCCAGTGTCGCGTTCACTTGAACGGCTTGCAGGATGATCGGGTCGTCGCTCGGCGCAGCCGGAAGCGCGGCGTTTTCCGCACCCGCCGTCGGGGGCGGCATAACCGTCTGAGCCCGGACGGCAGGCATCACCGCGGCGCACAACAATCCGGCGATCGCGCAAGGAATCGGCTTGACTTTCATTCTGCGAGGGCCTCTCTCGACAAGTTTTGTTATGTTATAACATAACTTATGCGAGGCAATAGGACGTTGGTCACATGCACAGTCGGCTTGCACGAGATCCGTGATGCGGACGGGATCGAAGTCCGCGCAATGCGCCGAGCAGGCGCCGGCGGAAGCCGCACTCGCCGAGGCGTACAGTCTGTGCAGGCAACGGCGCGTCCGACTGACGGACCTGCGCCGCAGGTTGCTCGGGATCCTGCTGGAACAACCGCGCCGTCCGCTCGGGGCCTATCCGCTGATGCGACGTCTGGAAGCCCTGTCCGGAAGACACGCGACCGCCGCATCGGTGTATCGCGCCCTCGAGTTCCTGCAGCGCCACGATCTGGCGATCCGGGTCGAGAGTCGCAACGCCTACCTGGCTTGCCCGAATCCCGGGCGGCCTTTCACCGGCGTTCTTTTCATCTGCGATCTATGCGGTGTGTCCGTCAGCGAGGAAAACCCGGCCGTGATGCGCCGGCTGGACCAGACATCAGGATCGCTCGGATTTTCGATTCGCCGGCAGGTCGTCGAATTGCAAGGCGTCTGCGCGCGGTGCTCGGCCATCGACTGATGCCCAGCCGGAGTTGATGCAACTCAGCCCGCGCGGCAATCCTTGCAGACGCCGTGCACTTCCAGCGTCTGCGCCTTGGCGCGGAAACCGAAAGAACCTGCGCGCTTCTCGATCAGGCCGGCCACCGCGCCGTCGTCGCACAGTTCGGTCGCGCCTTCGCACACGTCGCAGATCAGGAACGGCACCTGGTGCGCTTCGCCCGGGTGTTCGCAGAACACGAAGGCGTTGATCGATTCCAGCTTGTGGATGAAGCCGTGCTCGAGCAGGAAATCCAGCGCGCGATACACCGTGGGCGGCGCGGCGCCGGCATGCGTGTCGCGCAGGATATCGAGCAGGTCGTAGGCCTTGACCGGCTTGCGTGCACGCGCGATCAAATCCAGTACCTGATGGCGCAGCGGCGTCAGCCGCAGGCCACGCTCGCGACTGGTGCGCTCGACTTCTCGCACCACGCCTGCGGCGTCGCGATGATGGTGATGCGATCTGGAATGGGTGGTCGCCACGTGCCCATTCTAACGCTTGCGGTGAAGCGGAAAATCCCGCACGGGTTCGGGCTTCTTTTGTCCGCCCGCGGGGAACGCCCACAACGTGAACCAGCCGATGGGCCCCAGCACCAGCGCCAGTCCGATGCCCAGCCATACACGCCGTCGCCACCAGCCCAGCGCCGCGCCGACCACCACGCACAATACGGTGAACCAGAACAACGGCCACCACGGCACGAGCGCCATGATGTTGGCGAAGATGCGCGCGAATGCATCCGGCGAGTCCGGATCGACGCCGCTGGTGGCTTTGGCAAGGAGATCTTCCATGCGGGAATCGGAAGTCGGGAGTCGGGAGTCGGGAGTCGGGAGTCGGGAGTCGGGAGTCGGGAGTCGGGAGTCGGGAGTCGGGAGTCGGGAGTCGGGAGTC
>JAFEEJ010000088.1 GCA_018241145.1 Pseudomonadota bacterium
CACGGGCGCTGGAAAGCTGTCGGTATGCGCAAGCATGAGCTGGCGCAGGTTCTGACGCGATACGCCAACGGCCTCGGCGACATCGGTAAGACCGACGAAATCCGGTGTCATCTCAATCAATCGCGCGGACGGAACGGCGCGCTTGACGTCAGCCAGCGCACTGCGCACCGCGGCTTGGGCGCTATCGGCAGCCCGGGTGAACTCCAGCGCCAACCGACCCGGCTGTCCGATGCCCACCAGCGCATCGTCGCAACCCGCATCACCCAATCGTTCCACCAAAGCGTCCGAATCGCTGTCTTGCTCACTTAGCCGGTATTTCAGAGTGAAGGTGTATTCCATTGTTAATTTTCACCGAGCGAGCCGGCGTCGCGCAGCCGCTTGCGATTCTTGCAGTTGTCCACGGGCCGCCGCAGTGCGCGGGCGTGATTGCCGGGATTCTTCGGCGTGCTCCACACGCTGGTAATGCAGAACTCGCCGCAACGGCATTCGTGATCGTTGTAGGGGCAGTAAATCTTCCCCCAACCAGTATGGATTCGGATAACAGGGTTGTCAACTGACAACTACCGCTTCGCTTGAAACAGCGCTCTAGTGGTGGCGTGACTAACACGCTCGCGACGGGGAGACTTGTGCTGGATCGGTACCACTTTTTCAGCATCGCCAGATTCAAGCTCTGTCAGCAAATCAGCCCACGCTTGCAAGGCCGCCTTGCGCTCCTGAAGGTAATCGTGGCGGTTGTAGACACCCTCGACGCCTTTGACCTTGTGATTCAAGCAGCGCTCGGCAACATGTGGAAACGTTCCAAGCGCTTCCAGGTGTGTGCGCGCAGTACGCCTGAAATCGTGGACGCTGAAAACCTCGCAACCACCCATCAGGGGCCGGATGCTCTTGGCCATCGCAGCATTGATGGTGTTTGGGTCGATATGCGGGAACATCCGCGTCTGCACCTTGCGTGCCGGCAACAACCACGCACTGCCTCCCGCCAGCCGCACCAGTTCACCCAGCAACGCAACCGCCTGGCGTGGCAACGGGATATCGATGGCAGCACCGGTTTTTGTGCGTTCGGCTGGCAGGTGCCAGATACCCGCAACCAGATCAAATTCGGCAATCCGAGCCATGACCAACTCCGATTTGCGGACCGCAAGCATCAGCAGCAACTTTATGGTCAGGGAATTTTCATACGTCCAACCTTTCGCGTTCTTCAGGGCCGTCAACAGCCGCGTCAGCTCGTCTCGGGTCAACCATCGTGTGCGAGCTTCTTCCTTGCCACCCGCATCGGACGGATCGAATGCCGCAGCAGGATTGTTCAGCACCATTTCCCGTTTGAGCGCGTAGTCGAACATCCGCTTGACCCAGCGCAAGACATCGTTCGCCATGGTGGGAGCGCCGCGCGCGACGATGCCTTTCAGCATCGCGTCGATGTGCTTGGGCCGAATTTCGCCAACGGGCATCCTGCCGATGGCCGGCTTGATGTCCCGCTCAATCCGGCTACGCACGATGTTCGGGTGCTTCCAATGGCCGAGGATCCGGGCCTCGAAGTATTCATCGGCCAACATGGACATGGTCACCACGGACCGTTCCGCCTCGATCTTCGCGACGGCAGCGCGCTTGCGCTCGCTTTTCTGAGCTGCGACGTCGAAGCCCAGCACCACCCGCGCCCGCATTTCCTTGGAAATCTTGCGCGCGTCGGCAAGTGACAGATCACGGTAGCTGCCAAGCTGCAGAACGCGAGCCTTCCCAGCGAACTGGTAGCGGAACAGCCAGCGTGGTGCGCCGTCCCTTTCCCGGTACCGCAGGGACAACCCCTCGCCATCGCTACGCCCTTCGAACAACTCGCCAGCCTTGATCCAGTTACGGATGGCCACGTCTGTAAGCTTGCCCATGAACGATCCTTTCGTTTGTACCCACAAAATGCCACGTTTTGTACCTGTGGGTACAACCGTGGGTACAAGATTTTTACCGGATTCCGGGGTTTTCAGCAAGACACCGCGAGCGCACAAGAAGTGCTTAAACCTAGGCACGGCGCGGGTTTCAGGGACCTCGCGAGATGTCGCGGGATGTCATTCCAGGTTCTGCACCTGCTCGCGCATCTGCTCGATCAGCACCTTGAGGTCGACGACCGCGCGGGTGCTGCGGGTGTCGATCGACTTGGAGCCGAGCGTGTTGGCCTCGCGGTTGAATTCCTGCATCAGGAAATCCAGCCGGCGTCCGACCGGCTCGCTCAGCAGCAACACGCGCCGCGCTTCGTGCACGTGCGAATCGAGGCGATCGAGTTCCTCGTCCACGTCGATGCGCGACAATTGCAGCACCAGTTCCTGTTCCAGGCGCCCGGGATCGGCCGATTGCCGCAATTCGGCGAGGCGGTTTTCCAGTTTGCCGCGCAAGGCCGCGCGGATGTCCGGCTGCATGCCGCGCACGTCCGCGACGATGCGCGCGATGCCGTCGAGCCGCTCGGTGATCGCCGCGGCGAGTTTGCCGCCTTCGCGCTCGCGGCCGGCGGTGAATTCGTCCAGCGTGCGCTCCAGCAGGGCAAGCGCCGTCTGCGCCAGGCCCGCCTGATCGAGTTCCGGTTTCACCAGCAATCCCGGCCATTCGAGCAGGCCGGCGAAATCGGTGGAAAGCGAGGGGAAGCGGTCGCGCAATTCCGCCGCCAAACCCGACAATTGCTCCGCGGTTCGCTTGTCCAGCAGCAGGTCCGCGGCGGACGCCGGCGGCCGATACCGCAGCGCGACATCCAGCTTGCCGCGCGAGACGCGCGCCGATATGCGTTCGCGCATGGCCGGTTCCAGCGCGCGCAATTCCTCGGGCAGGCGCACGCCGGTTTCCAGGAAGCGATGGTTGACCGCGCGCATTTCGCAGGCGAGCCAGCCCTGCGCACCGGCGGCTTCCGCGTTGGCATAGGCGGTCATGCTGCGGATCATGGTTTCACCTCACGCTGCGAGCGCGCAGTATGCCAGCGAGCGGTGCGCGCAAGCGCACGCGATCGACGGAGCCTTGCCGTTGGTCCGCGATCGCTGGCGATTCGCCGCCCACCACGATGCGCCGGTAAACTGGCCGATCGACATCGTGGATTTTGATTTTCATGGCCACCATCCGCCCTTCCGGCCGCGCGCACGATCAACTGCGCGCGGTGACGATCGAACGCCATTACACCCGGCACGCCGAAGGCTCGGTGTTGATCCGCGCCGGCGACACCCATGTGCTGTGCACCGCCAGCATCGAGGAACGCGTGCCGATGTGGCTGCGCGGCAAGGGCGCGGGCTGGGTCACGGCCGAATACGGCATGCTGCCGCGCGCGACGTCCGAACGCACGCAACGCGAAGCGGTGCGCGGCGGTCAGGGCGGCCGCACGCTGGAAATCCAGCGGCTGATCGGGCGCTCGCTGCGCGCGTGCGTGGATCGCGCCGCGCTGGGCGAACGCGTGATCACGCTGGATTGCGATGTCCTGCAGGCCGACGGCGGCACGCGCTGCGCCGCGATCACCGGCGCGTACGTCGCGCTGGTCGATGCGGTCGCCGCGCTGATGAAACGCGCGGGCCTGAAGCGGAACCCGATCCACGGCGCGGTCGCGGCGGTATCGGTCGGCGCGTACCACGGCGCGCCCGTGCTGGACCTGGACTATGCCGAAGACAGCGACTGCGACACCGACATGAACGTGGTGATGAACGACGGCGGCGGTTTCATCGAGGTGCAGGGCACGGCGGAAGGCCACGCCTTCCGGCGCGAAGACATGGACGCGATGCTGGCGCTGGCGCAGAAAGGCATCGGCGAACTGATCGCATGCCAGCGCGAGGCGCTGAAGCAATGACCGGTAGCCGGTAGCCGAAAAGCATGCAAGACATGACAGATTCGAATGCCGCGCAGTCGCCGCTCTCCGGTTCCCGGCTTGCTGTTTCCGGCTCCCGTTTTTCACGCCTGGTGCTGGCCAGCGGCAACGCCGGCAAACTCGCCGAACTGCGCGGACTGCTGGCGGGCTCGGGCATCGAACCGGTCGCGCAGTCGCAGCTGGGCATCCACGATATCGAGGAGACCGGCGCGTCGTTCGTCGAGAACGCGATCCTGAAGGCGCGACACGCGGCGCGCGCATCGCGACTGCCGGCGCTCGGCGATGATTCCGGCCTGTGCGTGGACGCGCTGGGCGGCGCGCCCGGCCTGTATTCGGCGCGCTACGCCGGCGAACACGGCAACGCGCAGGCGAACCTCGAAAAACTCCTGCGCGAACTCGACGATGTCGCGGATGAAGACCGCGGTGCGCATTTCGTCTGCGTGCTGGCGCTGCTGCGCTCGGCCGACGACCCCGACCCGCGGATCGCGCACGGCCGCTGGTCCGGCCGGATCCTGCGCGCAGCGCGCGGGATGCGCGGATTCGGCTACGACCCGGTGTTCCTGCCCGGCGACGGCGGCGGTTCCAGCGCGGCGGAACTCGATCCCGCGTTGAAGAACCGCATCAGCCATCGCGGACAGGCGTTGGCTAGGCTGCGCGAGTGGCTCGCGCTTTCGCGCATCGACCATTCCCCATCGTAGACAAGGCATCGCGAGCGGTTACCATCCGCGCATGACCGTCGCCGACTACCTTGCCGCGCTCGATCGCGCGCATCGCCGCGGCGATGCCACCGAACACACCTACCGCCCGGCGCTCAAGGCGCTGCTGGAAAGCCGCGCTGCGAACATCGAGGCCACCAACGAGCCGCAGCGCATCGCCGGCAACGCGCCGGATTTCGTCGTGCGCCGCAACGCCACCATCCTCGGCCATGTCGAGGCCAAGGACATCGGCGAACCGCTCGACAAGCTGCTGAAATCCGCGCAACTCAAGCGCTACGCCGAAGCGCTGCCGAACCTGCTCTTCACCGATTACCTGGATTTCCTCTGGCTCGAATACGGCGAAG
>JAFEEJ010000089.1 GCA_018241145.1 Pseudomonadota bacterium
AACGCGAGGCGCTGGAACACGTGTTCAAGCCGGTGCGCGCGGCGATCAAGTCGGCCGGTTGCCAGCGCGCGGTGCTGGTCGGGCACAACGCCGCATTCGATCTTTCCTTCCTCAACGCGGCCGTCCGCCGCAGCGGCCACAAGCGCAACCCGTTCCACCCGTTCTCTTGCTTCGACACAGCCACGCTCGGCGGCCTCGCCTACGGACAGACCGTGCTGTCGCGCGCCGTGCAGGCCGCGGGTTTCGACTGGGACGCCAGCGAAGCGCATTCCGCGGTGTACGACGCCGAACGCACCGCGCTGCTGTTCTGCGAGATCGTCAATCGCTGGAAGCGGCTGGAGGATTGCGAGAAGACGCAAGCCGGCTGAGTCCGTTGGTTTCTGATAATGGTTCAAAGGGGTCAGGTTCATTTCCTGCACATGACTCCTTTGCCTTTTGCCGCTTGAATTTCCTGTTCGACCGGGCAGAAACGCGGTCGCTACTTCATCGCCATCTGCGCCACGTTCACCAAGGCCCACGCGATCGCCGCGCTGATCGGCAAGGTCAGGATCCACGCCCACACCATGCGTTCGACGACCGTCCAGCGGATGGCGTTGAAGCGCTTGGCCGCGCCCACGCCCATGATCGCGGCCGACACGTTGTGCGTGGTCGACACCGGCAGGCCGTAGATCGACGCGGTGATGATCACCGCGGCGGACGAAGTTTCCGCGGCGAATCCGTTGATCGGATGCAACTTGACCATCTTGTGGCCGAGCGTCTTGATGATGCGCCAGCCGCCGCCGGCGGTGCCGGCCGCCATCACCAGCGCGCACACCACTTTCACCCACACCGGGATCGCGAAGGTCTCCGCGGTGCCGGGAATGCGCAGGAACGACAGCCACGCCGGCAGGTCGTCCAGCCGGTGCGCGGCGGTGGCGCCGGCCAGCGCGAGCGCGATGATGCCCATGGTCTTCTGCGCGTCGTTCATGCCGTGCGACACGCCCATCGCCGCGGCCGACACCAGTTGCGCCTTGCCGAACAGCGCCTTCACGAACGGCGTGCGGCCGAAACGGCGCAGGAATCCCGTACGGTTGGCCAGCCCTGCGAACAACGCGAACAGCCCGCCCATCACGAGAAAGCCCAGGATGAAGCCCGCGATCGGCGAGGTCACCATCGGCACGACCACTTTCGGAATCACGCCGTTGCCCTGCCACCAGTGCGCCCCGCCGCGGCTCCAGATGATCGCGTCGAAGTGCCCGCCGGTCGCAGCGATCGCCGCACCGCACAGGCCGCCGACCAGCGCGTGCGAGGACGACGACGGCAGGCCGAGCCACCACGTGATCAGGTTCCAGATCGTCGCACCGAGCAGCGCGCAGATCAGCAGCTCCGCGCCGACGTGCACCACGCCCGCGTCGATCAGGCCGGCGGCGATCGTCTTGGCGACCGCCGTGCCGATCAGCGCGCCCACCAGGTTGGTCACCGCCGCCAGCAGCACCGCCTTGCCGGGGGTCAGCACCTTCGTCGCCACCACCGTGGCGATCGAATTGGCGGTGTCGTGGAAGCCGTTGATGTAGGTGAACACCAACGCGATCACGATCGTGGCGACGAGCAGGCCGAGGCTCATGATTTCTTGCTCGTCATTCCGGCGAGCGCCGGAATCCGGACACAACCGCGATGATCGTGGCTGTGTCGCCACTGGATCCCGGCCTGCGCCGGGATGACGAGTCTTGCGATGCACGTCCCGCGCGCGCCGGTCGCGATTGCGGAAGGCCGCATGGGTGACACGACGTTATCGCCGCTCACGAATGCTTCAACACGATCGCGTAGATCACGTTGCCCACGTCGCGGCAACGGTCGATCGCCTTCTCGATCAGCTCGAACAGGTCCTTCGCCAGCAGCACGCGGATGGGATCGCCGCCGGCCATGTAGAGCGTGCGGTACGGTTCCAGCAGCAGCCGGTCGGCCTCCGATTCGATCGCCTGCAGGCGGTCCTGCATTTCCTTCATGGCGTCGATGTGCAGGCCCTTGCGCAACTCGCCGACCATCGCCACCACCACCTCGGTGGCGCGCATCAGCAGGGTCGCGCGCGAGGCGAAATCGATGTCCTGCATGCGCGAGGACACGATCGCATAACGCTCGGCGAACTTCTCGATGGTCTTGGGAATGCGGTACAGCGCGAACGACATCGTCTCGATGTCCTCGCGATCCAGCGCGGTCACGAAGGTATTGACCAGCGCTTCGCTGATCTGCGCCGCGAGCTGCTTCTCGCGCCGGCGCGCGGCGCGGAAACCGTCCAGGACGGGGGCTTCCCCGCGGTGCTCCACCAGTGCCTGCAGGGCGCTCGCGCCTTCACGCGCGGCCTGCGCGCTGGCTTCGAGCAGGCTGTAGAACTTGTCGCCCTTGCCGAACATCGTCTGCAGCGAGAACATGATCGGAACCTGCCTGCGCGGCGACACGAAGGCGGAATGTTACACGAGGGTGACGACCGCCCGCATCCCGGCCCCGCCGGCGCGACCCCGGCGCGGACCTTTCGCGGAGCCGCCGGGGAGTATTGCTACACTGCCGGCATGGACGATTCCCCGACGCGGCCCCGGCGCACATACCGCCCATGCTGACCGAACTGGGTCTGGTGCTGCTGCTGGCGCTGTGCAACGCCTTCTTCGCCCTTTCCGAAATCGCGCTGATCGCCTCGCGCAAGATCCGCCTCAAGCACATGGCGCGTTCCAGCCGGCGCGCGCAGATCGCATTGCGCCTGATCGAACACCCGGAGCGTTTCCTTTCCACCGTGCAGGTGGGCATCACGCTGATCACGCTGATCACCGGCGCGGCCGCCGGCACCGCGGTCAGCGACCAGATCCGGGAATGGCTGTTGCGCGCGGGCCTGAGCGACGTGACTCCGTACGCGACCTTCATCGGCCTGGCGCTGGGTTTCACCCTGGTCACCACGATCAATATCGTGGTCGGCGAACTGGTGCCCAAGCGCGCGGCCCTGGCGGCACCCGAACGGATCGCCTGCGTGATCGCCACGCCGATGCTCGGGCTGTCGTGGCTGACCGCGCCGTTCGTGTGGGTGCTGAACCGGCTCAGCGGATTGCTGCTGGCGGTGCTGCGGCTCAACCGCGTGCGCCGCGAAAAAGTCACGGAAGAGGAAATCCGCCTGCTGGTCGCCGAAGGCGCCGAACAGGACGTGCTGGATCCCGACGAACGCAACATGGTCAACCGCGTGTTGCGCCTCGGCGATCGCAGCGTGGATTCGGTGATGACGCCGCGCCCGCGCATCGCCTGGCTGGATGCCGCCGCGCCGCTCGCGGAGAACCTGGCAGTGCTGCGCGCCACGCCGTTCTCGCGTTATCCGGTCTACCGCGGCAGCGAGGACGAGGTGCTGGGCGTGCTGGAAGTGAAGCGCCTGCTGCAGGGCAGTTCGATCGAAACGCGCTTGCCCGAGTTGCTCAGGAAACTGGCGAAACCGCTGTACGTGCCGGGCACCGCGCGCGCGCTGGACCTGCTGGAGGAATTCCGCGACGCGGAAACGCAATTCGCGCTGGTGGTGGACGAGTACGGCGACATCGAAGGCCTGGTGACGCTCAACGATCTGCTGGGCGCCGTGGTGGGACGCGCTTCACCGTCCAGCGGCGAAGCGCCCTGCGATGCGCCGGTGGTGCGGCGCGACGACGGCAGCCTGCTGGTGGACGGCTCGCTTTCCATCGACGACCTGCGCGAACTGGTGCAGCGCCAGGAACTGCCCAACGAGGATGAAAGCGACTTCCGCACCGTCGCCGGCATGATGATGGCCGCGTTCGGACGCATCCCGGGAACCGGCGAAGCCTTCGAATGGCAGGGTTTGCGCTTCGAGGTCGTGGATCTGGACGGCGCCCGCATCGACAAGGTGCTGGTGACTCCCCTTGTCGACCATGCAGGCGAGGAGAAAGGCGTCGACGACGGATGAAGGAAAGAAGGGATCCAGTCGAGTCAATGGCTCCCTCGTCGTCAGAACAAGAAACCTCCGGCAGCAGACGCTGCCGGAGGTTTGCGTACCAACGCATGTTGACGCGTAGCCTTATCGAACTACTTGATCGGTTGCAAGCTCGAGCGTTGTCCCGGCCGCTTGTTCTGCACCGCCCCCGGCGCGCTGAAGTGCCAGGTTCCCGTCAGGTAGGCACATTCCGTCCCGGTTCCCGTGCAGTCGTAATAATTGGCCCAGGTGCCGTCAAGCTTGAAAACGTACAGGACCAGGATGCCGCCCTCGATCTCGGTGATGTTCATGCCGCCGGGGCGACTCGCGGAGCCGGGCGCGTAGCCGATGTCGTAATAGTCTTCGGTACTTCCGCAGGTACTGACCAGGTTGTGGACGCCGTCCAGGGTATGGGGCAAACCGCTCCCGACCGATGGCACATTCACGGTGAAGGTATCGCAATAATTGTCCAGGACGATGCCGCGGGTGACATTCGTGATGCCGCGGTTCACCTGCAAACCGGCGGCGGAAGCGTTCGGTGCAGGCAGCATGCACAGCCCCAGTGCGGCGCCCAGTACGACTGCAGTCGTGAACGAAGTCTTCATGGCTTTCTCCCTAGCAATTTGATGTTTGACGCCCCAACCCCCTGACGTCCTCCAGGACGCCTCATTGCTGGCGCGCAAACTTGTGGCCAGCCTTGCAACGTTAGCTAAGCCAAGGGAAAAAAAACCTTAACCTTTTGTGCAATTTCCAATCGATTTTCTTCACAAAAAACAAGAACGCCGGTTCGGCTGGCTGCCACGACTACCTTCCAGCGCAGCCGATTGACATGGCCGCCGTGCAGAGTCAGGCATAGGTGTGCACGAATGTTTGAGCGATGAAAGTCCGCATGGGACTTTGGTGATCGCCACCGCGGCCGCAAATGGATGCGCGATACCGCCGGATATCTCACGCGATCAGGCCCCGTCTTTCCCGTGCGCCAATCGCGCCATCCGCTCCGCGTCCGCGAGGATTCCGTGCAGCACGCGCAGTTCGCGCGAGTCCGGCTGCGCGCGCTGGAACAGCCGTCGCAGGCGTTGTTCGATCGTCATCGCCGCGCGTCCCTTGTGGAAGTCGATCGCGCGCAGGGTCGCGAACAGGTGCCGGTAGAATTCCTCCATCTCCGCCGCCGCGGCCGGAGGATCATGCGCGGCAGGCGGCGCGATCGATTCGTCCTGCAACGCCAGCCGCAGTTCATAGGCCATCACCTGCACCGCCTGCGCGAGGTTGAGCGAAGAAAAATCCGCGACGCTCGGAATGCGCACCATTGCGTGGCACAACAGCAGCTCGTCGTTGTCGAGGCCGGATTGTTCGTTGCCGAACAGCAATGCCACTTCGACAGGTTGCCGCAGCGCCGCCGCGATTTCCCCGGCCGCTTCGCGCGGCGTCAGCTCGCGCAGCGCGATGCCGCGGCGGCGGGCGCTCAGGCCGAACGCGAGCGTGCAATCTGCGATTGCGTCGCGGACGTCCGCGTGCACCGTCAGCTTCGCCAGCACGTCGTCCGCGCCGGCCGCCATCGCCTCGACCTGCGGATGCGGGTAGCGTTGCGGCGCGGCCAGCACCAGCCGGTCGAAACCCATGGTGCGGATCGCGCGCGCGGCCGAACCGATATTGCCCGGATGCGAAGTGCGCGAGAGGACGAAGCGGAGATGGGTGGCAAGGGATGACATCGAAACGTTTTGCCGTGTGTCGTGCGTTGTGAGCGGTGAGCGGTGAGCGGTGAGCGGTGAGCGGTGAGCGGTGAGCGGTGAGCGGAAAAGTCTAACAACTTCGTCATTCCGGGGCCGCGCGCAGCGCGGAACCCGGAATCCGCTTCTGCATCGGAAGCAGATTCCGGATCGCGGCTTTGCCGCGTCCGGAATGACGACGAGGAGGTGTCCCTAGCCCGCGTCGCGAGTCTGCGTCCCGAGGCCACGTCGCGAGTCTGCGCCCCGGGGCCATGTCGCGAGTCTGCGTCCCGAGGACACGTCCCGGGGCCACGTCGCGAGTCCGCTATAATCGCCGTTCGCCGCCTCGCGCGGCGCGCTCT
>JAFEEJ010000008.1 GCA_018241145.1 Pseudomonadota bacterium
AATGGCCCACAGGCAGTACACCACCGTGATGCTGGTGATCACCCAATAGAAGGCGGTATGCGTCGTGGTGTGGCTGCCTTCGACGGCAAAGTAGCAGGCTACGCACGAATAGATGTAAGGCAACAAGGTCAGCACCACGGCCGCCTGGGTGATCACCTCGAACTGCGCGGATGCCGTCGGCGACGCTGCGGTCACGAGCACGATCAGGGTCATCAAGACGCCGACGATCAGCAGGCCCGGTACCGGCGTGTCGTCCTTGTTGGCCTTGCAGAAGATCTTCGGGAACAGGCCGTCGTCGCCGGCCGCCTTGGCGCTCAGGGCGGTCAACAGGATCCAGCCGCCCAGTGAACCGCCGGCACCCAGCGCCGCGCACAAGCTGACGATGCCGCCGCCGATGTTGCCCACGGCAATTTGCGCCGCAACCGCGAACGGCGCGTCCGCCACCCGCAGTGGATCGTTGGGGACCATGCCCATGATGACGGTGGAGCTGGCGATATAGACGACGGCTGCCAATGCCACGCCGGCGAGTGTGGCGATGGCGACATTCTTCTCGGGATTCTTCACCACGGCAGCCGACACCGACGCCGACTCGACGCCGATGAACGCCCACAAGGTCAGCGACGCCGCGCTGGAGATGGCATGGAAGTCGCCTGCGCCGGAGACATTGTGGGCACCGGTGAAAATGTCGGACTTGAAAAAAAACCAGCCGAAGATGGCAATGCCGAACAAGGGCACCAGCGCGAACGAGGTCGTGACCGACTGGATCCGGGTCACCACGGTGGCCCCGAGGATGTTGGCGAAGGTGAACAGCCAGATCAGCGCGATCACCACGCCGGAGCGGATCACCGGCTCCTTCAACGCCGGGATGAAGTAGCTGAAGTAGCCCACCGCGGCCACGGGCAGCGCCACGTTGCCGATCCAGTTGGCGAACCAGTAGATGGTGTTGGTCTGGAAGCCCATGTAGGGGCCGAACGCGTCGCGCGCGTAGGCATACGGACCGCCGGCCTTGGGCGCGAGTCGTCCGAGCTTGGCGAACACGAAGGCCAGCAGCAGTGCGCCGATGGTGGTCACCACCCAGCCCCAAACCGATACCGTGCCGATCTTGGCCAGACTGCCCGGCAGCAGGAACACTCCGGAGCCCATCATGTTTCCGGCGACCAGGAAGGTGGCGGCGACAACCCCGATCTTCTTGCCTTTCTCTGCCATGGTGTGCTCCCGGGTGAGAAGTGGATCGCCGATCAGCGTACGAAGCTGTATTGCAGCGAGCCCTGGATACGCATGCCGTTGCTGGTCGCGCCGCCTTGTTGTTCGAGTCGGCCGTACAGCAATTCCACGCCCGTGGTGAGCGTGGGGAAAGGACTCCAGATCAGGTTGAGCGCGCCATAGTCGCTCTCGCGAAACGCGCTGCCGGCGAGCAGGTTGCTTTGCTGCACCTGTGCGATGCCGTAGACCAGGTTGGTGCGCCAATCCTTGTTCCAGTAATGCGTGTAGGCGGCATACGCGCCCCATGCGTCGAGCGCATGCAGGCTGCCCACGCTGTCCACCGCGGCATCGAGACCGGAGGCGCTGGTATCGGAAATGTAGTGCGCGATGCCCTTGCCCCAGGTGCCGCTGAACATCAGCAGGTCGTTGTTGCTGCCGCGATCGGTCACGTTGAGCACGCCGGTGAGGGCAACGCCGCCACCGAAGGTTTGATCGTTGCGGGTGCCATTGGTGTAACCGAGGCGACGGGCAACGATGCCGCCCTGCACGTGGCCCCAGTCGTGCTCCGTGCGCACGGCGACGACGACATCCGGCAACTGTTGCGTGCCGTGGATATTGTCGTTCTCGTCGATGGTGCCCACTTCGGAGTCGGGCTTCTCCACCGACACCGTCAGGCTGGACGCCTTGTCCAGGCGGAAGGCCTGGTGAATGCTCGGCTGCAGCACGAACAGTTGGCCGCCAGGGCCGGCAAAGTCGAGCGTATCGGGCAGCGCATCGGCATCCATGAAGGCCGAATAGCCGTAGCCGGCATAGGTATTGCCCAGCTGCCCGAACGCCTGGCGCAGATGGAAGTTGTACTGGCCGTTGTCGCCGGCGAAGAAGTCGTTTTCCAGATAGAAACGCAGGGTGCCGCCCAAGCTGGACGGACGGCGCACTTCGAAACTGAAGCGCGTCTGCCGCGCATGCATGTTGAAGTTGCCCGAGGCGTCCTGGTCGCGCGGCACCGGAATGCTCGCCGCCACGAACTGATCGGTATTGCCCATCGGCCTGGTGTCATACATCGCATCGAGCTTGGCGTAGCCACCGAAACGAATCATGGTGTCGGTGCCGGGAATCGGGATGAACCCCTTCAGCTCCGGATTGGTCGGCGGCGGCTGGTTGTCGATGCGCGATACACCGGCGGGGGCATCCGATACGCTCTGGCGTCCGGGCAACGGCGAGGCGGGCACAGCCGTGACTTGCGCGGAGATCGCCGATGGGGACGATTGAGCAGGAGCAGGCGCCTGTGCCAGCGCCTGCTGTGGCGCTTCGGTCTGCGGTGTTGCCGCGGTGGACGCTGCGGGTTGATTCCCCGCTTCTTTGCGTACGAGTGCGTCCAGCCGTGCCGTCAGCACTTGCAGATGGCTCTGCATCTGCGCGATTTCCTGGCGCAGGGCAGCTACCGAGTCTTGCGTGTTTGCGTCTTGGGCGCTCGAGTCTTGTGCGCTGGCCAATCCGGGAGCCAACGGCAGGATGAGCGCTATCGCCAACGACCATCGCTTCATGACTACTCCCAAGTGAACCCGAGGCCAATATCAGGATCACTGACCCGTGGTCCACATGACGTGTTTTCGCGTTATACGATCCGGCTTGCGTGAACCTGGTGGGAAATTCCTGTTGCGCGGCCTTTCTTGCAGAGTGGTGTGTCGATTTCCTCGTCAGTAATCCACGCTATGCGTCAGATCGTATTTGTGCGAGGTGATCAGGCCATACAGCACCCAACCTAGGAAGGTCACGAGCGCCCCCCAGTACATGGCCTCTTGTCCGGCGCTGTATAACGCGTAAAAACTGTAGGCCAGCGCGACAAAGGCAATGGCCACGGTGGCGCGCATCTCGCGTGGGCCCACCCCCGAGCTCTTGAGCAACACGCTGGTCGCCGCCATGGACAGGATGTAAGGCACCAGATTGGTCACCACGGCCAGATTCACCAGGACATCGAACTGCTTGACCAACGTGGGGCTGATCGTCATCAGCGTGAGGAGTGTCTGCGACACCGTGACGATGATCATCCCCAGCACAGGCGCATTGGTTGAATTGACCTTGCC
>JAFEEJ010000090.1 GCA_018241145.1 Pseudomonadota bacterium
AGGATCGACGCGCTGCCGAAGGTGGCGGCGGAGACCATGCCGCCCTTGCGCGAGTCCGGGCCCTCACCCCCGGCCCCTCTCCCGAAGGGGGAGGGGAGATAAGGTGCGAGGTGCGATTTCACCGCGCACGGCCCGACGCCGGGGCCGCCGCCGCCGTGCGGGATGCAGAAGGTCTTGTGCAGGTTTAGGTGCGACACGTCCGAACCCCAACGGCACGGCCGCGCGACGCCGCACAGCGCGTTCAAGTTGGCGCCGTCGGTGTACACCTGTCCGACGTGCCGGTGCACGATCTCGCAGATCTGCGCGATCTCTTCCTCGAACACGCCGTGCGTGGACGGGTAGGTCAGCATGATCGCGGCGAGGCGATCGGCGTATTTCTCGGCCTTGGCGCGGATGTCCTCGACATCGACGTTGCCGTTGGCGTCGCATTTGGTCACGACCACGGTCATGCCGCACATCTGCGCGGACGCGGGGTTGGTGCCGTGCGCGGATTCCGGAATCAGGCACACGTCACGTTGCGCCTGGCCGTTCGCGTGGTGGTACGCGCGGATCGCCAGCAGGCCGGCGTATTCGCCTTGCGCGCCGGCGTTCGGCTGCAGGCTGACCGCGTCGTAGCCGGTGATCGCGATCAACTGCGCTTCGAGGCCGTCGATCAATTCGCGGTAACCGCGCCACTGTTCGGCAGGCGCCAGCGGATGGATGTTGGAAAACTCCTGCCAGGTGACCGGGATCATTTCGGCCGTCGCGTTCAATTTCATCGTACACGAACCCAGCGGGATCATGCTGCGGTCGAGCGCGAGATCCTTGTCGGCGAGCTGGCGCAGATAGCGCAGCATTTCGTGTTCCGAGTGGTGCGAGTTGAACACCGGGTGCGTGAGGAACGCGGAGTGGCGCAACAGCGACGCGGGCAGCGCATCGGGCGTTTCGCGATCCAGCGCATCGATGTCGTCGGTGCGGGCGCCGAACAGTGACGCGAGTTGCACCACGTCTTCGCGCGTGGTGGTTTCGTCCAGCGCGATCGCGAGCGACTGGTTGTCGATGCGGCGCAGGTTGATGTGCGCGGCGTTCGCCATCGCGTGGATGGTGTGCGCATCACAGCCGGTGACGTGCAGGGTATCGAAGAAATCGCCGCCGACCTCGATGCCGGCCTTGCGCAACGCGGCGGCCAGGATCGCGGCCAGACGATGCGTGCGGCGGGCGATGCGCACCAGCCCGTCCGGGCCGTGGTAGACCGCGTACATCGCGGCCATCACCGCCAGCAGCACTTGCGCCGTGCAGATGTTGGACGTGGCCTTTTCGCGGCGGATGTGCTGTTCGCGCGTCTGCAGCGTGAGGCGATAGGCCTTGTTGCCCTGCGCATCGACGGATACGCCGATCAGGCGGCCGGGCATGGATCGTTTGAAGGCATCGCGGCAGGCCATGAACGCGGCGTGCGGGCCGCCGAAACCGAACGGCACGCCGAAACGCTGCGAATTGCCGACCACGATGTCGGCGCCCCATTCGCCGGGCGGCGTGATCAGCGTCAGCGCGAGCAGGTCGGTCGCGACCGCAACCAGCGCGCCCCTGGCGTGCAGCGCGTCGCACAGCGTCTTGTAATCGCGCGCGGTGCCGAAGGTGTCTGGGTATTGCAGCAGCGCGCCGTAGCAATCGATGCCCGCGGCGTTGGCTTCGTCATCGATGCGCAGTTCGATGCCGAGCGGTTCGGCGCGGGTCTTCAGCACCTCGATGGTTTGCGGGTGCACGTGCTTCGAGACGAAGAACACGTGCGACTTCGACTTCGAGGAACGCTTGGCCAGCGTCATCGCCTCGGCCGCGGCGGTGGCTTCGTCCAGCAACGAGGCGTTGGCGATCTCCATGCCGGTCAAGTCCGTGCACAGGGTCTGGAAGTTGATCAGCGCTTCCATGCGGCCCTGCGAAATCTCGGCCTGGTACGGCGTGTACGCCGTGTACCACGCGGGGTTTTCGAGGATGTTGCGCAGGATCACCAGCGGCACGTGGGTGCCGGAATAACCCTGGCCGATGAACGATTTGAAGACTTCGTTCTTGTCGGCGATCGCGCGGATCTTCGCGAGTGCTTCGGTTTCGGTCACGGCCGGCGGCAGCGCCAGCGGATTCTTCTGGCGGATCGTCGCGGGCACGATCGCATCGACCAGTGCATCCAGCGAGTCGTAACCGACCGCCTTCAGCATGTGCGCGATTTCGTGGTCATCCGGACCGACGTGGCGCGCGATGAAAGCGTCGTGCTGCTCGAGGTCGTGCAGGGAAGGGGTGTGCTGGGTCATGGCGGGAGTCCGGAGTGGGCGGGCGACAAGGACACTTGACGATCAGATGGATCGTCATTCCCGCGCAGGCGGGAATCCAGCGTCTTTTCCACAGGCTGCGGAAACACCAAGGCACTGGATCCCGGATATCGCTTCGCGATTCCGGGATGACGAGCAAAAGCGATCCGTCCTTGAGCAAAGCTTTTGCGTCAGCCCCTCTGTCCTTCTGCCTGAGAGTTTGGAAGCAGCGGGTCGACTGACCCGGCTTCTTGCCCCTTCGGCGCCGGTTCTTCCGATGCAGCGAAAGCCGGTCTCTCCAGAGTTTTGGATGTGGTGGTATCGGGCCTGAGCGATTACGGGCGTTGCGCCTTCGGCAGTGGCTGCGCCACTTCTTCCACCACCTGGCGATTATACAGGAGCGGTGCCAACGGCCGGTTCGATCGGCGTGGACCGCTGCGGCCAGCCGCCGTACCGCGGGCCGGTCCGGGCGATGCGCCTGCCCGACGGCGGTTCGGGCGCGGCCGGCCGCAGCTTGCGGGATAGCGTCGCGCGCCGGGAGCGGCTACCATCCTCATTCGGCCGCGCGCGGTGCGCGGCAGTGGGTGTGCGCCGCGCGCTACGCCCCCGCATTCACGAAGAAAACGCGGAGACTGCTGGCATGACGCGATTGCTCGAATTCATCGTGGCCATCATCCTGGTGTTCATCGCGGCCGTCGTGGTGGGGCTGTTCATGCCCTCGCATGGCCACATCGAGCGCTCGCTGGCGATCAGCCACGATCCGCACCAGATCTATGACCTGCTCAACAATTTCCGCCGCTTCGAGGATTACGCCGGCCCGGTGCTGAAGGCCGAGGATCCCAACGTGAAGTTCGAGCTGTCCGGCGCGGCGTACGGCCCGGGCGCCAAGCTCAGCTGGACCGGCGACGACAAGATGGGACACGCCACCCTGACCAACAAGTCGGGCAACCTCGACGCTTCCGGCAGCGGCCAGGTCGTGTGGGACATGGACGGCACCTGGCGCGGCAACAACAAGCAGTTCACGCTGGCCCTCGAACCGCAGAACAACCAGCGGCTCACCAAGGTGACCTGGTCGTACGACGTGGATTACGGCTGGAACCTGATCGACCGTTATTCGCGGCTGTTCCTGCACGGCGATCCGGATTCGCTGATCCAGTTCAGCCTGAACGACCTGCAGAACACGCTCGCCTCGATCCCCAATGTCGATTACACCAAGGCCGAAACGCGCATCGTCGCCACGCAGGCGCAGCCCATCCTGTTCGTTTCCACGCAGGCGCCGCGCACGCTGGATGACGTCGATGCCGCCACGGCCAAGGCCATGCAGCAGATCGACGCCGCGATCAAGAAGCTCGGGGTGCACCCGAACGGACCGCGCATCACCCTGACCACCGAATACGGCGACCAGAACTACGTGTTCGACGTGGCGGTGCCGATCGATGCGACCTCGCTCACCGTCGATGGCCAGACTGTCGACATCAGCAAGCTGACCGCGCAGGCGGAGAACGCCCCGGGCAGCACGCCGGTGTCGGCTTCGTCGTCCGCGCCCGCGAGCGGCGGCACCGCGGCTGCGCCCGCCAGCGGCAGTTCGGCCGGCGCGCCGCCCGCGTTGACGCCGGGCACGATCGATTCCAAGGGCAATCTGGTGGTGGACGCCAACGTGCGCGCGGCGATGCTGCCGGGCGGTCCCGCGCTGGAAGGCGACTGGCAGGGAACGCCGGCGGGCATCCCGCTGTTGCGCCTGGCGCTGAAAGCCTATGCGTTGACGCACGGCTACACCTTCGACGACACCATGCATCGCTATTACGACGAACTGGTGTCGCTGCCGAATGCCGCCTACGACCAGCAGTCCTTCCGCATTTTCCTGCCGTTGCAGGGCGACGTGCCGCAACAGACGCCGGAACAGGCTTCCGGCAAGGTCGGCGCGCTGGCGGCACTGGATCCCGCGATCTGGCAGACCGCCGCGCCGAACGCGGCGGCCGGCGACAACGGCAAATCCGACAACGACAAATCCGGCGGCAAGAACAAGAAGCAGGCAAAGAAGCAGGAAAAGAAGCCGGCGAAACACAAGCGCCGTTGATGCCTGCAGCAACGCCACGAAGAGCCCGCCGCCCGGCGGGCTTTTTCTTGCCTTGCCGCCGCGGCGCTTCGACCGCCACGGCCGTCGCTGAACCGCGCGGCTTGCGGTTGCCCTTCCCGGCGAGGGATTCGGTGGCCGCATCCGGTCTTCGCGATCAGGGAAGATCGCATACCATATATCGATGATCGAAACCGAACGCCTCGGCAAGCGCTACGGCACCCTGCAGGCGGTGGACGATCTGGATTTGCGGGTGACGGCGGGGCAGGTGCTGGGCCTGCTCGGCCCGAACGGCGCCGGCAAGTCCACGTCCATGCGCATCATCGCCGGATACCTGCTGCCCACTTCGGGCAGCGCGCGCGTGTGCGGCCACGACGTGGTGCGCGATCCGCTCAACGCGAGGCGTGCGCTCGGTTACCTGCCCGAGGGCGCGCCCAGCTACGGCGAGATGAAGGTGCGGGAATTCCTGCGTTTCGCCGCGCGCATCCGCGGCCTGCGCGGCATCCCGCGCGACCGCCGCATGGGGGAGATGATCGCGCTGCTGCAACTGGAGGCGGTGCTGGAGCGCACGATCGAGACGCTGTCGAAGGGATTCCGTCGGCGCGTGTGCCTGGCGCAGGCGCTGCTGCACGATCCGCCCGCGCTGATCCTGGACGAGCCGACCGACGGCCTCGATCCCAACCAGCAGCGCGAAGTGCACGCGCTGATCCGCGACATGGCGCGCGACCGCGCGATCATCCTGTGCACGCACGCGCTCAACGAGGTCAGCACGGTTTGCAATCGCGTGGCGATCCTGAGCGATGGCCGCCTGCGCGTGCAGGGCACGCCGGCGGAGCTGGAAGCGCAATCGCGTTATCACGGCGCGGTGAGTTTCCATGCGCCGGCCAATGCGCTGTTGCGCGAGCTGCTGGCGCGCCTGCCGGAAGTGCAGGAGGTCGAGATCGACCCAGGCGACGGGCGCGTCACGGTATTCCCGCGCGCGGGCGCCCGCATCCTCGGCGAAGTGCAGCGCCTGCTGGATGCGCAGGGTGCGAAGGTCGACGAATTGCAGCTGGAACGCGGCAGGCTGGACGAGGTGTTCAGCCGCGTCACCGGCCACGTCGCCACGGCAAGAGCGGCATGAGCATCCCGCCGGTCGCAAGCGCGCGCGACAGCCGGCGCCTGAAGCGCGGCGCGTTCGCCGGCGTGCTGTTGCGCGAATTGCGCGGTTATCTGATCACGCCGGTCGCGTGGTTGTTCACGGTGATCTTTCTGTTGCTGGCGGGAGCCTTGACGTTCTATCTCGGCGGCCTGTTCGAACGGGGGCAGGCCGACCTGCAACCGTTCTTCCAGTTCCATCCCTGGCTGTACCTGGTGCTGGTGCCCGCGCTGGCGATGCGGCTGTGGGCGGAAGAACGCCGCAGCGGCACGCTGGAACTGCTGATGACCTTGCCGATCCGTCCGTGGGAGGCGGTGCTGGCGAAGTTCCTCGCCGCATGGATCTGCGTCGGCGTCGCGCTCGCGCTGACCTTCCCGATGTGGCTGACGATCGATTACCTCGGCAATCCCGACAATGGCGCGATCCTCGCGGGCTATCTCGGCAGCCTGCTGCTGGCAGGTGCGTTCCTCGCCATCGGCGAATGCGTGTCGGCGATGACGCGCAGCCAGGTGATCGCCTTCATCCTGACGGCCGCGATCTGCTTCCTGTTGCTGATGGCCGGCTATCCGCTGGTGCAGCAACCCGTGCAGGCGCTGGGTTGGCCGGTGTTCGCCGATGCGCTCGCGGAACTGAGCCTGTACGCGCACTTCAATGCGATCTCGCGTGGCGTGCTGGACTTGCGCGACCTCGCGTATTTCCTCCTCACGATCGCGTTCTGGCTGACCGCCTGCGTGGTCGTGCTCGACACCAAGCGGGGCGCCTGAGGTGTACTGGGGAAAAAGGCCGCGACTGAACGCCACCGCCGCGCTGGCATTGCTGGCGATGCTGTACGTGTTGCTGGTATGGGGCAGCTCCGTGGCGCTGCGCGGCGCGCGCATCGACCTCACCGCCGACCGGCTGTACACGCTGTCCGCGGGCACCCGGCGGATCGTCGCCGCGCTGCGCGAGCCGGTGCAGCTCACGCTGTATTTCTCCGACCGCGCCAGCCGCGACCTGCCGCAACTGCGCGCCTACCGTCAGCGGGTGGGCGACATGCTCGAGGAAATCGCGCGTCGTTCGGACGGGCGCATCCGCGTGCAGGTGGTGGACCCGCTGCCGTATTCGGAGGACGAGGATGCCGCCGCCGCCGCCGGATTGATCGCGGTGCCCAGCGACAACGGCGAGGAGAAGTTGTTCTTCGGCGTGACCGCGCGCAACCTGGTGGACGGCCGCAGCGGCGCGATTCCGTTCCTGCTCCCCGACCGCGAACCGCTGCTGGAATTCGGCCTTGCCCGGCTGGTGCTGGAGATCAGCCAGAAGACGCGTCCGCGCGTGGACGTGCTGGGCGCGCTGCCGATCGCCGGCAGTGCCGGCACCGCCGCGCACCCGGCGCAGGATGCATGGAAGTCCCTGCAGCAATTGCAACCGCTGTTCGATGTGCACGTCCTGTCCGCATCCGCGCTGAAGCGGATCGATCCGTCGACCCGCCTGCTGGTATTGGCGGGTCCGCGCGACCTGCCGGATGACGCGCTGTATGCCATCGATCAATACGTGTTGCGCGGCGGCAAGCTGCTGGCGTTCGTCGATCCGGACATGGAAATGGATGCGGGCCGCGCCGCCGACCTGCCGCGCCTGTTCCACGCGTGGGGCGTGGTGTTCGATCCCGCGCAGGTGGTGCTGGACCGCGATCGCGCGCTGGCCATCCAGCCCAACCCGGATACGACGCCGGTCAGGCACCCGGCGGTGCTGGGTTTCTCCGGCGGCGATCTCAACCGCAACGATCCGGTCACGGCCGCGCTGGGCACGATCGATGTTTCCACCACCGGCCGCTTCGAACTGGCGAACGGCACGGGCACGCGACTCGTTCCGCTGATCCAGAGTTCCGCCGGCGCCATGATGGTTTCCGCGCAGCGGGTGCGCGACGCCTACGACCCTGCGACGCTCTACCAGGGCTATGCGCCCGCCGGCGAACATTACGCGATCGCCGCGCGCGTGGTCGGCCGCTTCGTCTCCGCGTTTCCGCAACGCACGGAGGCGGGACACCTTGCGCGCGCCGATGCGGATTGCCACGTATTGCTGGTGGCGGACACCGACGTGCTTTCGGATCGCCTGTGGGTACAGCTCACGCCTTCCTTCGGGCAGACGCTGGCGAACGCCTTCGCGGACAACGGGGAATTCTTCTTCAACGCGGTCGATGGGCTGGCGGGATCGCCGGACCTGATCGAAATCCGCCGCCGCGCGATCGCCGACCGGCCGTTCACCACGGTCGACAACCTGCGGCGCGCGGCCGACGAAAAGTTCAAGTCCAAGCAGAACGAGCTGCTGGTCGAACTGGCGGACACGGAAGCGCGCCTGACCACGCTGCAGGGCCACGGCGGCAGCTCGGGCGTTTCGCAGAAGGCCGCGGTGGACCAGTTCGTGCAGCGCAAGGCGCAGATCCGCGCGGAATTGCGCGAAGTGCAGCGGCAACTGGATGCGGACATCGAAACGCTGGGTGCGCGGCTGAAGTTCCTCGACATCCTGCTGATGCCGATCCTGCTGACCCTGGTCGCGCTGGCGTACGGCGGCTGGCGCACGCGGCGCGGCGGCAGGCGGACGCCGGGCGCATGACTGCTTCGTCATCCGCCACGGGCGCGCGCTGGCAAGCCGCGGCGCTGGCGTTGCTGGGCGCCAGTGCGGTGGCGCTGGGCGCGTTCGGCGCGCATGCCTTGCGCGGCGTGCTGTCCGCGCAGTCGCTGCAAATCTGGCATACCGCGGTGCAATACCACTTCTGGCACACGCTGGCGTTCGCCGTTGCGGCGATGATGGCGGGGCGGTGCGCGCGCATCGCCGCGATGTTGTTCGCCGCAGGCACCGTGCTCTTCAGCGGCAGCCTGTACGCACTGGCGCTGGATGCGCCGCGCTGGGCCGGATTCATCACGCCCGTCGGCGGCGTGATGCTCATCCTCGGCTGGATCGCGCTGGGTGTTGCGCTGATACGGAGACATTAGCTTCATGACCACCCTTTCCATTCCGCGCGGGTTCGATTACGAACTGGCCATCGCGCACCTCCATCGGCGCGACCGGAAACTCTCGGCCTGGATGAAAAAGATCGGGCCGCTGCAACGCGACTTCAACGCGCGCTTCGATCCGGTCGACGCGCTTGCGCGCGCGATTCTTTATCAGCAGTTGTCCGGGAAAGCCGCGGCGACGATCGTCGGCCGCGTCGAGAAGCTGATGCCGCGCGGCAAGAAACTCACCGCGACGGGCATCGAATCCGCCGACGACGAGGCGCTGCGCGCAGCCGGCGTGTCGCGCAATAAGATCGCGGCGTTGCGCGACCTCGCGGCGAAGTCGCGCGAAGGCATCGTGCCGACGGCGAAACAGCTGGGGCGCATGCACGACCGGCAATTGATCGATCACCTGGTCCAGGTGCGCGGCATCGGCCGCTGGACGGTGGAAATGATGCTGATGTTCCGGCTCGGCCGCGCCGACGTGCTGCCGGTGCACGACCTCGGCATCCGCAAGGGCGCGCAGATCGTGCATCGAATGAAGGAAATGCCGAAACCCCTGGAACTGGAATCGTTCGGCGAAATCTGGGCGCCGTACCGCACGCTGGCAAGCTTCTACCTGTGGAAGATCTGCGAAGCCGCCAACCCGCCGAAACCCGCCTCCGCCAAACCTGCCGGACCCGTGAAGCGTTCGCAGGATTGAGCTGGAGCATCCCGCGCAGGCAGCGTCAATTCCTGGGGAAGACGTGCTTGCATCATTTCCCTGACGATGCGCTCTGTCGTGCGGGCACCCGTGCGGCCGACTCACGGGACTACGCACGGGACGTGGGCAAAATGAATCTGACCGGTTTCCCCGTTTTTCACTCGCTTAACGCCCGGCGTGGCATACGCCCTGGTTCGAACGTCAAGTCGCAGAGGCCATGATCCATGAGCGCCTTCGAGTTCGTGTTCGCGCTGGTAACGATTGTCACGTCGCTGGCCATTACGCACATGTTGACCGGTCTCGTCAGCGTGTTGAGGAATACCGAATCGGAACAGCTCTCCATCGTTCACGGGCTCTGGGCATGGTCCGCGATGCTGCTGGCAATTGGGAATTGGGCTTCGTTCTGGGGGATGCGGTCGGTAACGTCGTGGCCCTCCTGGACTGTACTGCTTTGCGTAATCGTGATGGTCGCCCTCTACGCGTTTTGCGCACTGGTCACGCCGGAATTTCCGAATGAAGCCAGGATTGGCTCCGCAGACTTCCACCGACGCGAACAACCTCGCTACACGATTGCGGCTGCAACCTTCTTCTGCCTGGCAATTCTGGCCAACACCGTGCTTGGCGGGGCCGGATTTTACGCAAGCTGGGTGCATGACAACGTGGTCTCGATCGGGGGCCTTGTGCTGGCCATTTTCGGCTTCTTTGCGAGAAGGCGTTGGTCGCGGGTGCTCACGGCCGCCTTGTTGGCATTGCTGACGACTTACTACGCCATCGTCACCTGCAATTTCATGGTCGGCTAGGGGTCTTGCCGGGCTTGCCGGCACCAATGCCACGGTCGAAATCGCGGCGCTTGCGACATGCCTTGAATGGCATGTCGCGCCGCGAGTGAGGAGGAGGCAGGGAAGCCGACTGGAGGGCGCTACAGGGAAGTATGGGGCGTAGGAAGCCTGTGCCAGCACCAGTGCCAAGGCTCGTACGCAATGCCATGCGGATTGTCGCGCGGATAGGAGAGCGCGAATCCGAATCGAGCGGCGTTGCGCATCAGCCACGCGAACGCGGGCGAGTGTTCGAGCTCTTCTTCCAGTGCTGCGTAACCCGGCGTGGTGAGGTCGATCGCGCGGCCGGAATGGTGTTCGCTGTAGCCCGGCGCGGCGCTGACGCGCAGGATTTCGACGATCGACAAACCGCGCGCGAGTTTGCGTTCGATGATGCCGAGCTGGTATTCGATCGAGCGGAACGCGGAGATGACCTGCAGTTCGATTCCGTGGGTGCGCGCCGCATCGCGCATCGTGGTGAAGGCGCGCGCCGCGGACGGGATCAACCCTTGTTCGCGGCCATGGATATCGAGGCCGATCGACGCCAACTTCGCGGGCTCGCGTTGCAGGCGCAATCGGTGCGTGCGCGCGTAATCGCGCGGCACGCCCAGTGCGAGCGCACGGGCGAGCAGTGCGCGCCGGCGGTCCGGCGGGATCCGGTCGATGCGTTCGATGTTCAATGCGCCGTGGATGCGGCGGCGGGAGCGGCGCTGGAGCCTGCGGCGGGTTGCGTCGGCGACAGCGTCATCACGTGGAATCCGGCGATCCTGCCGTCCGCGCCGCAGGCGATCTGCGCCGCCAGCGAACCGTTCTGGAATTGCATCGGCACGGTGATGACGGTGTAGCCGCCGCTCGTGCTGTTGTGCGGCGTGCCGCGCGGTCCCGGCGTGCCGAACCTCGCCGGCAACGATTCCCAGACCTGCTGCAATTTGTCGGACGTCAATCCCGCGCGCATGGTGTCGTCGAAATCCTTTACCGCGCCGGGATAATCGTGTTGGTCCAGCGCCGCCAGCAACGCCATCATCTTGGCGTTGCACGCCTCGATCGCCGCGGCCGCGGCATGCGCATCGGCGGCGTTGGGCGGCTGGATCGGGTTGGCGGGCGCCGCCTGGACTTGCGCGTGGGCAACGCCGCCGGCTGCCAGCAGCGTCGCGCACAGGAGCGGTTGGACTTTCATCATGCCGAACCTCCGTATTTCATCGGGACCAATGGGAACCGGCGAAGCATAGGCGCAAGCGCATCAGCCGTCCGTTAAGACGACGCTCGTTGTGGCCGCGCGTGCGCGTGGATCCACGCCGCGATGTCGACGATCACCTGCGCATCGACGTGTTGGGGCTTTGCGTAATCGGAGGGCGAGGGCGGATCGCCCGCGGGCATCATCAGGTGCGAGAGCCCCGGGTACTCGCGCAGGGTCGCGCGCGGATCGTGCGCGAAGGCCTGTTGCCAGCGCGCGAAATCGTCCGCCGGCGTGACCTGGTAGTCACGTCCTCCCTGCACGATCAACAGCGGCAGCGACGACTTGCGCGCGGCGGCGACCGGGTCGTAATCGCGCAGGCTCAGCCAGTAGGCGGCGGTGGTGCCGAATGGGCCGGGCGCTTCCGGATTTTCCGGCGTGAACGCGGCTACCTGCTTGCGTGCGGCCTCGGCGCTCGCGAGTTGCGCGCGCAGCGGGCTTGCCTGCGCGGGATCGATGCCGATCAGATAACGCAGCTGCCGGATCATTTCATCGAACAACGGATGCACGGGTGCGGCGACCAGGATCAGGCCGGCGAGAGTTGCCTCCCGTTCCGCGATGCGCGGCGCTTCGGCCGCGCCCTGGCTGTGGCCGAGCAGGAACACCGCGTCGCGTTCCACGCCGGGTGTCGCGCGCAATTGCTTCAGCGCGGCAAGCGCATCGTCGGTGTATTCGTCGTCGATGTCGAAATGCTTGTCCTGCAGGGCCAACGCGGGATAGTCGTGGGTGCGCTTGTCGTAGCGCAGCACCGCGATGCCGCGTTCGGCAAGGCCATGGGCGATGTCGCGGAACGGCTTGTCGGGGCCGATCGTTTCGTCCCGGTCGGCCGGACCGGAACCGCCCAGCAGCACCACGCCGGGGAATGGCCCCTTGCCTTGCGGCAGGGTCAGCGTGCCTTCCAGCAGGAAGGGCTTGCTGCCGACCTCGACGGGGATTTCATGGAAGCGGGGCTCGGCGCAGGCGGCCATCGCGAGCAGGGCAAGCAGGATCGGCGCGATACGTTTCATGCGGAACCCATGGAGGCTAGGAATTTGATGGATGCGGTGGCGGTGGTCGCAAATCAGCCTCACGCCGGGCGTTTCAGATAGGCGGTAGGGGCGTGTTGTCCGTAGGGTTGCAGGATGCCGGTCAATTCCCAACCCTGACGCCCGAGTTCGTCGAGCAACTGTTGCGCCTTGTCTTCCTTGATGCGGCCCCAGATGTCGGCCGCCGGAGTGAGGCTGACGACCTTGTAATTCCAGTTCTGCGCGGTTGCCATGGGCTTTCCTTCAGTGTTCGTCTTTGGATATCTTCGGATCGGGTTTCATGCGCCCCGCCTTGCGCAACGCCTCGCGCAACACGTACTCGATCTGCGCGTTGAGCGAACGCAACTCGTCGTTCGACCAGTGCTGCATCGCGTCCAGCACCGCTGCGTTGATTCGCAGCGGGTAGGCTTTTTTCTCGCCGGCCATCAGATCTTCATTGGTATGCGCGGCGACGCGCCTGGAATCTGCTTGCGGCACAGACGGCAAGTATCACGACGATGACGGACAACGCTTGCATGGACGGTCTCCGGGTCGGGTCGGGTGTGCGATGGATCGAAGAACGCCGGTCAGCCCTGATACAACGTGCCGGTGTTGAGCACGGGC
>JAFEEJ010000091.1 GCA_018241145.1 Pseudomonadota bacterium
ATCGGAAAACAGCAGGCCGTCGGCGCTGCCTTCGAAACTGCAGCGATAGTCGTCCTGCGGCGGCCTGCCGCCGCCGTCGGGCGTCGCGCCCGCGCCGAGCACCGCTTCGGCGCGCACGCGCGCTTCCTGCGCGTCCACCGGGGCGCGCAGCCATTCCACCACGCCCGGGGGCCGGCGCTGGAAATCCCAGGCGACCGATTCCTCGCCATGTTCGCGCGAGGCGCCGAGCAGCCCGATCACGGGCACGCCTTCCAGCTCCGCGCCGAACGCCGCCGACTCCGCCGGCATGGTGCAGAAATCCAGCACCGCCAGGCGCGGCGCCGGCGATTCCGCGAGCAGGTTGCGCGCGTGGGTGATGTCGCGCGCACACAGGATCGCGCCGTAGCCCTGCCCGTCCAGCGCATCGAACAACGCGCGGCGGTCCTCGCGCCGTGCCGCGACGATCAGGATCACTTGCGGATCGGCGCTCATGCGCGCATCCATTGGCCGTCGCGCAGGCGCGGCCGGCTTGCCGCGGTCACGCCGCGATTCAGCTCGGCGGCCTCCACGCCGGCCGGCAATTCGGTGGCGGGGTCCAGCAGCACCACGCGCCGCGCGTGTTCGCCGCCGAGACGCGCGGCCTGCCGCAACAACGGGATCAGCGTGGCGTCGAAAACCGGCGGATGCCCGGCGAAGAAATAGACGCCGAAATGCGCGCTCTGGATGACATATCGCAGCGCCTCGCCGAAGCGCTGCACGCCGGCCACGGGCACTTGCGCGTCGCGCAGGCTGTGCAAGCCCGCTTGCTCATCCCATGCATACAGCGCCAGTCCGGTGCGGATGGCATGCCGATGCATGAGATCGAGCAGCGAAGGCGCGTCGTCGCAGCGCATCAGCACGAGGCTGTGTTCGGCGGCGACGATCGAATCCAGCAGCTGGCTGGCGATGGCTGTATCCATGGCCTGTCGACACTTTCCCTGGCGGGCCGTGGTTTATGCAGCGGTTGCAGGACAAGTCGCGTGTCGCGGCGCCATGGCCTTCTGGCAGCCAAAAGGTTCGCCGAAGGGCTGCGTGATTGTCCGTCCATGCATCGACATACTTCTTCCTCGCAATGCCTGATCGTGCAGACAAGGACCAACGGCGCGGTCATCGCGGACACCTGCCTGCCCGCGCGCATTGACCGGCGCGCCGCCTGAGGCCGATCATAGCGGCAGCCCCCGTGCGCATTTGCCGATGGGTTCACACTGCCGGCGGTTGTGCACGAACCTGCGGAGCGACGCCCATGTTCGAAGGACTGCGATTCAACCACTGGAAGCCGTCGCTGCGCGAGGACGGCGTGGTGGTGCTGGCGATGGATCGCGCGGGCAGCGCGGTCAACGCGTTGTCGCGCGGGTTGCTGGAAGAACTGGACGCCATACTCGAACGCATCGGGATCGAAAAACCACGCGGCGTGGTGATCCATTCGGCCAAGGCATCGGGTTTCGCGGTCGGCGCCGACCTGCATGAGTTCGCGCAATACGAGCGCGAAGGCGGCGTGCGCGCCGCGATCGAATACGGCCAGCGCGTGTTCGAACGACTCGCGCAGTTGCCGATGCCGACCGTCGCCGCGCTGCACGGCGCCTGCATGGGCGGCGGCACCGAGCTCGCGCTCGCCTGCACGACGCGCATCGCCGCGGATGCACCGGAAACGAGAATCGGCCTGCCCGAAGTGCAACTCGGCATCCATCCGGGCTGGGGCGGCAGCGCGCGCCTGCCACGCCTGATCGGCGCGCCGAAGGCGCTGGCGATGATGCTGACCGGCAAGCCCGCGTCCGCGCGCACCGCGCTGGCCGACGGCCTGGTCGATCGTCTGGTCGAACCGCAGGCCTTGCTCGATACCGCCGTGGCGCGCGCGCGCAAGCCGGCGAGGCGGCGATTCGATCAACGCGCGCTGGCATGGCTCACCAACTCCTGGCCGGCGCGGCAGATCCTCGCTCCCATCGTGCGCAGGCAGACGACGGCCAAGGCCAACCCGCAACACTATCCCGCGCCATTCGCGCTGATCGAAGTCTGGCGGCGTGGGGGCAACGGCATCACGCAGCGTCTGAAGCTGGAAGCGCGCTCGATCGAAAAACTCGCGGCCACGCCGACCGCGCACAACTTGATCCGCATCTTTTTCCTGCGCGAACGCCTGCGCGGGCTTGCCGGCGACATCCCGCACGGCATCCGCCACGTGCACGTGGTCGGCGCCGGCGTGATGGGCGGCGACATCGCGGCGTGGAGCGCGCTGCGTGGTTTCGAGGTCACGCTGCAGGACCGCGAGATGAAATTCATCGAGCCGGCGCTTGCCCGCGCGCGCAAACTGTTCTGGAAAAAACTGAAAACGCGCGAACGCATCGAACCTGTCGAAGCACGCCTGACGCCCGACGTCGAAGGCGCGGACATCGCGTCGTCGCAACTCGCGATCGAAGCGATCTACGAAAATCCCGAAGCCAAGGAAGCGCTGTACGCGCAGCTCGAAGCGAAGCTGGCGGACGATGCCTTGCTTGCCACCAATACCTCCAGCATTCCGCTGGACGAATTGCGCCACGCACTGAAGCTTCCGCAGCGCTTCCTCGGCCTGCACTTCTTCAACCCGGTTGCGCAGATGCCATTGGTGGAAGTGGTGCGCCACGACGCGCTCGATCCGACGCTGGAAAAGCGCGCGTGGGCGTGGGTGAAGGCCATCGGCAAGCTGCCGCTTCCGGTCAAGGGCACGCCGGGCTTCCTGGTCAACCGCATTTTGATGCCCTACCTGCTGGAAGCGGTGCGCTGCCACAGCGAAGGCATCCCCGACCCCGTGATCGATCGCGCCGGCAAGCACTTCGGCATGCCGATGGGACCGATCGAACTGATCGACACCGTGGGACTGGATGTCGCGCTGTCGGTCGGCAAGGAACTCGCGCCGTTCCTGCAACTGGAGCTCCCGGAAGGCATCGCCGACAAGGTCGAGGGTGGCAAACGCGGCAAGAAGGACGGCCAGGGTTTCTACACCTGGGTCGATGGCAAGCCGCAAAAACCCAGGATCGATCCGAATTACCGCGCACCGGGCGACCTGGAAGACCGTTTGATCCTGCCCATGCTCAACGAGGCCGTCGCCTGCCTGCACGACGGCGTGGTGGAAGACGCCGACCTGCTGGATGCCGGCGTGATCTTCGGCACCGGCTTCGCGCCGTTCCGCGGCGGTCCCATTCAATACATCCGCAGCGCCGGTGTCGCCACGTTGCGCGAAAAACTCGAAACCTTGGCGCAGGCGCATGGACCACGCTTCGCGCCGAAACAGGGCTGGTCCAATCCGGTGCTGGCCGCATCGGCGAACTGAGCGGGCGGTCACGCTTTCGCCAGCACCAGTACCGCCACCACCG
>JAFEEJ010000092.1 GCA_018241145.1 Pseudomonadota bacterium
CGTAGCCGCCCCACGGCGACAGCCAGATGCCGGGCTCGGCGCCGAACTTCGCCGCTTCCTTCTTCAGCGGGATGAAACCGTTCGGGAAGCCATTGTTGAACTGCCAGAGGTTGCCTGGATCGTCCCAGCCGTCGTCGAACAGGAACGAATCCATCGTCACGCCGCGCTTCTTCACCAGTTGCTCGCCGAAGGCATCGATTTCGCGCAATGCCTCGTCCTGCGTGTAGCGGTTGAAGTAGCCGATGTCGTACCACGAGTTGTAATGCAGGAAGGTGCGATACGGATGCGCGCGTTGATCCTCGATGTAGGCGAGGAACCCGCGCCGCAACTGGCCTTTCGGCGTGACGCCGAACACCGCCGAATACTCCACCGGCAGGTTCGCGCGCAGCGGCAGCGTGCGCCGCAACGACATCGTGGCGTGTCCGCCGATCACCTTCGCCTGCGCCATCGGGAATTCGAAACCGAAAAAGGCATCGCCCTGCACGATCGGCGAACCATCGGCCGTGCCGTCCACGATCGCGCCCGGCAACTGCAGGTCGACCATCGAAACCGACGCGGCATCCAGTTCGCGCGACGGCAGCAGCCGGATTTCCTCGCGCGCGTAATTGGCGCCATCGCGCAACACCGCGCGCCATTGCACGGTCAAGCCGTGCGCCGCGTCGGCCAGGGTCGCGCGCAAGGCCACGCCCTTGCGCCGATCGGCCGCGCGCGAGGCGTCCGGTTGCGCGGCGAGGTTCTCGCACTCGATGGCCCCGGAGAGTTTCAACGCGCTTGCGTCGATGGTTTCGCCCTCGCGCGGTTTCAGCGAAAACAGCTCGCCGTGCAAGGCGCGCGCATCGTTCGTGAAGCGGTTGTCGAACGCCTGCGGCCGCAGCGTGCCATCCTTCGAGGCCACCGCGAATCGCAGCACCGCGTTGTCCAACTGCGCGGCATCGCCTTCCACGTGGCAACGGGCCGCGCCGGGCTCCACGGGCAACCACGGCGACGCGGCCTGCGCCAGCGGCGAGGCCGCCAGCAGCGCGAACAGCAACCAGCCGTGGCGATCGGGTTTCATGTCGGTGTCATTCCTGCGTGCAATGGGCCGATTCTCGACCCCCGCCGTACCGGGCCGCAACCCGGCCGTGATCTTTTTCGCTCCGCCCCGGTCTGCTGCCATGATCCGTCCGCCACATGGCGACCCGCCGGGAATTCCCATGCAACGTCTTTCGATCCTGCGCCGCTTCCCCGCATGCTTGCTGCCCGCGATGCTGCTGCTTGCCGCCTGCGGCGGCCCCGCCATGGGCGAAGAACAGGCCCGTGCCTTGCCGCCGCCGGTGCAGGACGCGCCATTGACTGCGCACGCCGCGACCGAAAAAGCGGTCTTCGCGGGCGGCTGCTTCTGGGGCATGCAATGGGTGTTCGAACATGTGCGCGGCGTGACCGACGTGACCGCAGGCTATTCGGGCGGCAGCCGCGCCACCGCGCAGTACGAACGCGTCGGCGAGGGCGACACCGGCCACGCGGAATCGATCGAGGTGAAGTTCGATCCCTCGCAGGTGAGCTACGGGCAACTGCTGCGCGTGTATTTCTCCGTCGCGACCGACCCGACGCAGTTGAACCGGCAGGGCCCGGACACCGGCACGCAGTATCGCGGCGTGATCTTCTACGGCGATGCGCAACAGGAAAAGATCGCGCGCGCCTACCTCGCGCAACTGGCCGCGGCCAAGGCTTTCGATGCGCCGATCGTGACGCAGCTGGTGCCGTTCAAGGCGTTCTATCCGGCGGAGGATTACCACCAGGATTACGCGCGCATCCACCCGGATGCGCCGTACATCGCGATCAACGATGCGCCCAAGGTGGTGCACCTCCAGCAACTCCTGCCGCAGCTCTACCGCGCGCAACCGGTGGTGCACCCCGCCGGCGGCGCGATCGCGGTGCAGGCCTTGTGACGCGAGGCAACGCGCTTCAGCCGCCGGACGCCGCCTTCTTCGCCTTGCGCGCCTCGCGGATCGCGCGCGCATCCAGCCGTTCGATGCGGAAGATGGGGCACTGGTCGCCGCCCGCGATCACCGAATCGATGCCGGTGGTGACCGCGCCGCCGTGCGAGGTCAGCCGCATGACGCCCGTGTACGGCAGCGCCGTGCATGGCATCGACAGCGTCAGCAGGTAGCCTTCGATCGGGTTGACCCACACGACGAGGTGGGTCACGTCGATCGAATCCCAACTGTACAGCGACGTGAACCAGAACGAATTGACCGCGCCGCGCACGAATGGCGCATAGTCGAACGCCGCCGGCGCGGCCTCTTGCGACGCGTTCGCGGCGGACGCGGGATGCGGGGGCTGCGACGCGCAAGCGCACAACGCGATCGCCGGCAGCACGCACAGGCAACGGATTCGCGACAGGACACCCGACACGACACGCATCCTCCAACCACGACGCGTCAAGCATAGCCCGCGGGTTTGTCCGTGCGGATGAACCCGTGCCGCCGATTCAGTCGGCGTTGGCTGCCGGCGCGATCTACCCGCGGCTGTCGCGATCGTTGCCGACGATGATGCGCGCGTTGCGCTGCCAGGTGAGGTACGACCACGCCCAGTCGATCAACACCACCAGCCGGTTGCGGAAACCGATCAGGAAGAACAGGTGCGCGACCAGCCAGAACCACCATGCGACGAAGCCGGTGAGCCGGAATCCGCGCAGGTCGACCACCGCCGCGCCGCGGCCGATGGCGGCGAGCGTACCGTAGTCGCGGTAGCGGAATGCCCGCGGTGTGCGGCCGCGCAGGCGATCGCGGACCGCGTGCGCCGCATGCCGGCCCATCTGCTTGGCGGTCGTGGCAATGCCCGGCACCGGCTTGCCGTCCTGTTCGACGCGCGCGAGATCGCCGATCACGAACACTTCCGGATGCCGCGGCAGCGACAGGTCCGGTGCGACGTGCACGCGCCCGGCGCGATCGCGCGGTGCATCGAACTGCGCATCGGGCAGCGACGTGGAAACGCCCGCGGCCCACAGCACCGTGCGCGCGTCGATGCGGCGCCCGTCCTTCAAGGTGACGCCTTCGCCGTCGACCGCCGTGACCGCGGCATCCAATTGCACCTCCACCCCCATGCGCTGCAGGCGCCGCCGCGTCCATGCGGCCAGCGGCTCGGGCATCGCCGGCAGCACGCGCGCACCGGCCTCGACCAGATGGATGCGCGCACGGCCCGGATCGGCGTTGCGGAATTCGCGCGGCAAGGTGTGGCGCGCGATTTCCGCCAGCGTGCCGGCCAGTTCCACACCGGTCGGCCCCGCGCCGACCACCACGAAACTGAGCCACGCATCGCGCGCGCCGGCACCGGATTCGCGTTCCGCGGATTCGAAAGCGCCCAGGATGCGGCGGCGGATCGCCAGCGCATCGTCCATCGTCTTCAACCCCGGCGCATGACGCGCCCAGTCGTCGTGGCCGAAGTAGGCGTGCGTCGAACCGGTGGCGACGATCAGGTAATCGTAGGACAGCACGCCGTGCGCCAGCGCCACCTTCCGCACGGCGAGGTCGATGCCGCGCACTTCGTCCATCAACACCGTGATGTTGCGCTGGCGGCGCAGGATGTGCCGCAGCGGCGCGGCCACATCCGGCCCGCTCAAACCGGCGGTCGCGACCTGGTACAGCAACGGCTGGAACAGGTGATGATTGCTGCGATCGACCAGCGTCACGCGCACCGGCGCGCGGCGCAACGCGCGCGTGACCCACAGGCCGCCGAAACCGCCGCCCAGGATCAGCACGTGGGGCCATGACGCGTTCGCATTCATGGGTCACAGTATGAAGGGCCGTACCCTGCAACGACTCGTCACGGTAACCATCGGAGCCATGCCACGGCGGCCGCAGCCTTGCCTGCGCCAGGAATCGCCGGGTCCGACCACTCCGCTCGCGCAAACCGCAAGACCAGACCGGATTGAATGTCCTGCATCGCAAGCTCCGTGAGTCATTTCGTTCCGGATCGTCGCCTGCCTGTTGCCTCCCTGCACAGCGAGGCCATCAGGACAGGAGAGATGACATGCAGATCGAGCACACCTTCGTTTGCGGCTTTGCGGTTCTCTCAATCGCCATGTCGTGGCCGGTTGCCGCGGTAGCCCAGACCACCTACCAAGACCCCAAGGGCCGGTTCGAAGTCGAAGTGCCTGACGGGTGGAACGCCGCACCCGATACCCAGGTGGACATGACGATCATCCGACGCGGCGCCGCCGAAGTCGACGTGAGCGTGATCAGGCAGGGCAAGCGCACGCCGATGACCGCGCAACAGTTCGTGGACTCCACCGTGACGGAGTTCAAGCAGCAATGCCCGACGCTCGCCGAACGCCAACGCGGCAACGTGACCCTCGCCGGGCACAAGGCGATCTACGCACTGCCCACGTGCA
>JAFEEJ010000093.1 GCA_018241145.1 Pseudomonadota bacterium
CTGATACGTGATCGAACCATTCGCGCGCATCCTTCATCGCCGCGCCGTAGCGCTCGCTCGGCGGCAAGTCGCCGTATTCGCCCAGCGCACGGAAGCGATTGCGCCAGTGCTCGGCGTCATACCAGCGCGCGATCCATGAACCCGGCCCGCCAACTTTGGACGGCCGGTAGCCGATGAATTGCCCCTTGTCCAGCTTGTGCCAGTAGGGTTCCCGCTGTGCCTTCAGACGGTCCCGATTGCGTACCGTGGACAAGTCCATCGCACTCTCCGCAAGGTCAAAAAACGCCAGTACGAAAAGAGTACGAAAAACCGCCCTGCACTTCAACGTATCCGCAAACGGCCACTGACAAGGTTTTCAGGACGTTAGCGTTCGCGGAAGTACCAAAAACCTGCCTTGACATGGTAGGGGTCACAGGTTCGATCCCTGTTGCGCCCACCAACCCCGAACTTCCGGAAACGATCCGCGCGACGTCGCGTGATGTTTCCTTGCGTCGGTTTCACGCCGCCGTCATTGCGGTTCGGCCAGAGTCCAGCCTTCATCGCATGGAGATGTTGGCATGGACAAGAACCGGAAGGAAGGCGCCAGGCACGAGATCAAGGGCAAGCTGCGCGAAGTGGCCGGCAAGGTCACCGGCAACAAGTCCAAGGAGGCTTCGGGCAACCTCGAGAAGAACGCCGGGAAGATTCAAAAGAACATCGGCGAAGCCGCCGATGAAATCCGCAACGCGGAGAAGCGCCGCGAACGGGAACAGCAGCACTCGCGTTGACCATCCGCGCCGGCCGGCCCGGCGCCGCCGCACCTCGGGCCACGGCGTGAGCCGCGGCCCTTTTGCATTCCGGCGATCCCGCTATGCTTGGCGTCCTGCAAGCGGGAGGACGGCATGGCGGAACCGGCCCTGATCGGCGACATCGGCGGCACCAATGCGCGCTTCGCGTTGACCGATCTCGCCGCGCCTTCGCCGCAGATCCTCGAAGAGCACACCTTCGGCGACGATCGCTTCGCCACGCTGCGCGAAGCGGCGATGCGCTACCTCGACCAGGTCGGCACCAGGCCCAGGCGCGCCACGCTGGCCGTGGCGTCGCCCATCAACGGCGACCAGATCACCTTCACCAACCGCGCGTGGTCGTTCAAGCGCAGCGAACTGCAACGCACCCTGGGACTGGACCACCTGCAGGTGATCAACGATTTCGGTGCGATCGCCTGGGCGGCGCCGCACCTGCAAGGATCGCAGCGCAGCTCGCTGTACGGGGAGTCCGTCGATACCCTGCAAGGTCCGGTCACCCTGATCGGACCGGGCACCGGCCTGGGCGTGGCCTTGCTGATCGGCTCGATGGAACACGGCTGGCGCGTGGTGGAAACC
Organism: Pseudomonadota bacterium; assembly: GCA_018241145.1. GTDB lineage: Bacteria > Pseudomonadota > Gammaproteobacteria > Xanthomonadales > Rhodanobacteraceae > 66-474. The sequence continues at coordinate 1,362 of JAFEEJ010000093.1, forward strand.
GAAGGCGGGCATGCCTCGTTCGCGCCCAACGACGACGAAGATCGCGAGATCGTCCGCTGGATCGGCGTGCGCCATCGCCGCGTGTACAACGAACTGCTGCTGAGCGGCAACGGCCTGTCGCGCATCGATGCGGCACTGCGCGGCGTGCAGCCGGCCGCGGTCTCGGTGCCGCAGCCCGGGTTCCGCGCGCCGAAGGAAATCGTGGACGCCGCGCTGCGCGGCGACGACGCCGACGCGAAACGCGCGCTGGACCGGTTCTGCAGGATCTTCGGCAGCGTGGCCGGCGATGTCGCCATGCAGCACGGTGCCCACACGGTGCTGATCGCCGGCGGCATCGTGATGCACTTCCTCGAATACTTCCGCGCCAGCGGCTTCATGCAACGCTTCCTCGACCGCGCCGAGTACACCGCCTACATGCAACGCATGTCCGTGCAGGTGATCACCCACCCCAACCCGGGCCTGCTGGGCGCGGCGGTGGCGATGCGGCAAGCGGGCGCCTGACGGCGTCACTGCATCAACGCGCCCTCCCGCACGCGCTTGATCTCGTCGCGAAGGCGCGCGGCGTCTTCGAATTCCAGGTTCTGCGCGTGCTGGTACATCTGCGCTTCCAGTTTCCTGATCAGCGCGGCGGCGGCGTGGGCGTCGAGGCGGGCATAGTCGGCGGCGGGCTCGGCGACCTTGCGCGGCGCTTCGCCACGCGAACGCGCGCGCGCGCGGCCGGGCGCGGCTTCGCGCGCGCCTTCCATGATGTCGGCGATCTTCTTCTGCACCGATTTGGGCGTGATGCCGTGCTCGGCGTTGTATTCGACCTGTTTGGCGCGGCGGCGGTCGGTTTCGTCGATCGCGACCTGCATCGAATGCGTCACCGCGTCGGCGTACAGGATCGCCTTGCCGCGCAGGTTGCGCGCGGCGCGGCCGATGGTCTGGATCAGCGAGCCGCTCGAACGCAGGAAACCTTCCTTGTCGGCATCCAGGATCGCGACCAGTGAAACCTCCGGCATGTCGAGGCCTTCGCGCAGCAGGTTGATGCCGACCAGCACGTCGAACTTGCCCAGCCGCAGGTCGCGGATGATTTCCACGCGCTCGACGGTTTCGATGTCCGAGTGCAGGTAGCGCACCTTGACGCCGTGTTCGTGCAGGAAGTCGGTGAGGTTTTCGGCCATGCGCTTGGTCAGCGTGGTCACCAGCACGCGGTCGCCCAGCGCCACGCGCAGCTTGATCTCGCCCAGCACGTCGTCCACCTGGCTGCGCGCGGGCCGCACCTCCACTTCCGGATCCACCAGCCCGGTCGGGCGCACCACCAGTTCGACCACGCTGCCGCCGGATTTTTGCAGCTCGTACTCCCTGGGTGTCGCCGAAACGAAAATGGTGCGCGGCTCGCGCGCTTCCCATTCCTCGAATCGCAGCGGCCGGTTGTCCAGCGCGCTCGGCAACCGGAATCCGAACTCCACCAGCGTTTCCTTGCGCGAGCGGTCGCCCTTGTACATGCCGCCGAGCTGCGGCACGGTGACGTGCGATTCATCGACCACCAGCAAGGCATCCGGCGGCAGGTAGTCGAACAGGGTCGGCGGCGGTTCGCCGGCCTGGCGACGCGACAGGTGCCGCGAATAGTTCTCGATGCCCGAACAGAATCCGATTTCGCTCAGCATTTCCAGGTCGTAGCGGGTGCGCTGCTCCAGCCGCTGCGCCTCGACCAGCTTGTTCTGCTTGCGCAAATGTTCCAGCCAGTCGCCCAGTTCCAGCTTGATCGTCTCGATCGCGTTCAACACCGAGGCGCGCGTGCTGGCGTAATGCGTGCGCGGATAGACCGTGTAGCGCGGGATCCTGCGGATCGTTTCGCCGGTCAGCGGGTCGAACAACGCCAGCGATTCGACTTCGCCGTCGAACAACTCGATGCGCAGCGCCTCGGTTTCGTTCTCCGCCGGGAACACGTCCAGCATTTCGCCGCGCACGCGATAGGTGCCGCGATGCAGCTCCATCTCGTTGCGGGTGTATTGCAGTTCGGTGAGGTGGCGGATCAGTTCGCGCTGGCCGATGCGTTCGCCGACCGAAAGGATCAGCCGCAGCGACAGGTAATCTTCCGGATTGCCCAGGCCGTAGATCGCCGACACCGTGCCGACGATCAGCGCGTCGCGCCGCGACAGCAGCGCTTTCGTGGCGGCCAGCCGCATCTGCTCGATGTGCTCGTTGAGCGAGGAATCCTTTTCGATGTAGGTGTCGCTGGACGGAACGTAGGCTTCCGGCTGATAGTAGTCGTAATAGCTGACGAAGTACTCGACGGCGTTGTCCGGGAAGAACGCCTTGAACTCGCCGTACAACTGCGCGGCCAGCGTCTTGTTGGGCGCCAGCACCAGCGTCGGCTTCTGCACCGCCTGCACCACGTTGGCGATGGTGAAGGTCTTGCCCGAACCGGTGACGCCGAGCAGCGTCTGCGCCGCGAGGCCCGATTCGAAACCTTCGATCAGTCTGGCGATGGCCTGCGGCTGGTCGCCGGCGGGCCGGTACGGCGCGACGAGCCGGAAGCGTTCGTCCGCGCGCTGCAAGATGCCTTCGTCCATCCCGCAATTATAGGTGACCCGTCGCCGCGGGCGTTCCCGAGCGCCGCTCGCCCGGGCACGCCCTGCCCTGCATCGCGGGATTCGGAGTAAGCTTCGCCGGCCAATCAGGGGCTGCGCGCCATGACCTCGTTGTCGGCTGCGGTGGATTCCGTGCAGGGCTTCGACGAAGACGCCTGGGACGACCTCCTCAATTACATCGAGGAGCATCGGGTCATTCCGATCATCGGCCCCGACCTTTTGCGCGTACAGACCGATGGCGGCTTGCGGCCCCTCTATGTGTGGCTGGCCGAGAAACTGGCCGCGCGGCTGTCGGTGGACACCGCCGCACTGCCGCAACCGCTGACGCTCAACGACGTGATGTGCAGCTACCTCGGCCAGCGCGGACGCCGCGAGGAAGCGTACACGCGGCTGCGCTCGATCATGCGCGAGGTGCAGTTCGAGCCGCCGCCGGCGCTGCGGCAGCTGGCGCAGATCACCGATTTCGACCTGTTCGTCACCACCACGTTCGATCCGCTGCTGGAGAATGCGGTGAACCTGGAACGCTACGGCGGCCAGCCTTCCGCCGAGGTGATCGCCTACACGCCCAACCGCGTGGCCGACCTGCCGGCCGAACGCGCGGACCTGCGCCGAAGCGTGGTGTACCACCTGCTCGGCCGGTTGTCCGCGTCGCCCACCTACGTCCTCTCCGACGAGGACATGCTGGAATTCATCTGCGCGCTGCAATCCGAGCACCTGACGCCGGAGAAACTTTTCCACGAACTCGAACACAATCATCTGCTCTTGATCGGCAGCGATTTC
>JAFEEJ010000094.1 GCA_018241145.1 Pseudomonadota bacterium
CAGGACGTCGGAATGCCAGATAGCTCGCCACCCCCGACCCCAGGCTGCGGCCAACCACTGCAATCCGGGAGTGGTCGGCACGCACGCCGTCATACAAGGCCAAGGCGTCGGAAAAGATCGCGCTCTCGGTTGGCGAACCGGCGTTGGGTCCGTATCCGCGGTAAGGCAGAAGAAAGAGCGAGCGATCCGCAAATATTTTGGCGAGTGTGAATCGTTCTGCCCCAAGATCCTCGCCATTGCCGCCAAAGTAGAGCAATGCAGCGGTCTTCGCAGGATTCAATACCCACCCATGCAGCATTGCGTTTCCGTTGCGAAGAGAATAATTCGTGTCCGCCGTTGTGCGCGCATACTCCGGAAAGTAGATGAGATGTCGTTGATCGAAATACAGGTACGTGCAGAAGCTGAGGTAAAGAGCGATCAGGGCCAACGCGATGCGCCCAAGGAAACGCCATATGATTTTTTGCACCGTGATTTCGGCAGAATTGTTCATCTGTGTCGGGTCTTCTGCGCCGTCTCGAACGCCGCGAGTTGTTCCGGCGTGGCTTCCTTCTGGTGTGCGGCTTTCCATTCCGCGAAAGGCATGCCGTAGATCGTTTCGCGCGCCTGGTCCCTGGACATCGCGATGCCGCGCTCGGCGGCGGCTTCGCGGTACCAGTCGGCGAGGCAGTTGCGGCAGAAGCCGGCCAGGATCATCAGGTCGATGTTCTGTACGTCCAGGCGGTCCCGGTTGAGGTGCTTCAACAGGCGCCGGAAGGCGGCGGCTTCCAGTTCGGTGCGGTCGGTGGTCATGGCGGCGGGGCAGCGGGCCGGCGATAATGCGCCGCTTCCGACTTTACAGCAGGACACTCGCTTGGGCGCGCGCATCCTCGACGGCCGGCATATCGCCGATGAAGTGCTCACGCGGGTGCGCGCGGGCGTGCAGGCGCGCGTTGCGCAAGGTCGGTCCGCGCCGGGACTGGCCGTGGTGCTGGTCGGCGCCGATCCGGCTTCGTCCGTGTACGTCAAGAACAAGCGCCGAGCGTGCAAGCAGGTGGGCTTCCGATCCTTCGATTACGACCTGCCCGCGCACACGTCGCAGGCCGAGCTGGACGACTTGATCGACGGCTTGAACGGCGACCCGGCCGTGCACGGGATCCTGGTGCAATTGCCGTTGCCCGACCACATCGACGGCAATGCGCTGATCGACCGCATCGACGCGCGCAAGGACGTGGACGGTTTCAGCGCGGTCAATCTAGGCCATCTCGCGCTGCGGCGTTTCGGACTGCGCCCTTGCACGCCCAAAGGCGTGATGACCCTGCTTGGGCACACCGACCGCCCGGTGCGCGGCCGCCACGCGGTGGTGGTCGGCGTTTCGAACCATGTGGGAAGGCCGCTGGTGCTGGAACTGCTGATCGCCGGCTGCACCACCACCTGCTGCCACAAGTTCACCCGCGACCTGGATCAGTACGTGCGCCAGGGCGACATCGTGATCGCCGCGGTCGGCAAACCCGGCATCATCAAGGGCGAGTGGATCAAGCCGGGTGCCGTGGTGATCGACGTCGGCATCAACCGCATGCACGATGGCCGGCTGGTCGGCGATGTCGAATACGAGCAGGCCGCCGAACGCGCCTCGTGGATCACGCCGGTGCCGGGTGGCGTCGGCCCGATGACCGTGGCGACGCTGATGGAGAACACGCTGGAAGCGGCGCAGGCACAACAATCCCCTTGAATCGATGCTTCGCCGTCAGGCATGCGTGACAAGGCAGCGAAGTCTTGCGCTGAATCGGTAACCACCATCCGCCAAGCAAAATGGCGCGAGCGCCTGCATGTAGGCCCGATCCACCTGCGATTCTCCGCTTTGCTGGATGGCACGTGCCACCACGCCCGGCGATTTCAATCCACGCAGCGCGGAATCAAGATCCGGGTAATTCCATGGGGTGTCCAAATCGAACAGTTCGACGGCCTCCAGACCTGCGGACGCGGCGAGTTGTTTCAATGCGGACTCTTCCGAAAAAGCAAAGGGACCACCAGCGCCCAATGGCGATTGAGGCAGGAGGGGTGCCAATGCCGTGATAATCGCGGTGGCCTGCATCGTTTCCGGCGGGGCGAAGACCACGATCGCGACCATCGCGTTCGACCGGGCGATCCGTTGCGCTTCCTTCAGCGCCGTCAGCGGGTTCGCGGCGAACTGGAACGAATTGAATCCCGTGACCACGTCGAAGGTATCGTCCGGCCATGGAAGGCTTTCCAGATCGCCTTGGCGTAAATCGGCGTCCGGACAGCGATCGCGCGCGATGGCGAGCATGTTGGCCGAGGCGTCCAGGCCGCATACCCGCGCACCTCGCATGCACGCCAGATGCGCAGTCAGTCCTGCCCCGCAACCGAGGTCCGCGTAATCGGTTCCGGCATGCACTGCCGCTCGTTCAAGTACCGCCTCGAACATCGGTCGTGATTGCACTTCCTGATATGCGGCCCAATCTTTCGCGCGCTGCCCCCATAAAAGGTCGTTGGCACTGGCGGAACCGGCGGGTGCGTGTACGGACATGGCGCCTCCTTCGTGGCACGGGCTTTGAGTCGTGCCCCTTTGCCATTATCACGCAGGAATCCGGCGCAATCCTTGAATGGCGAGGGTTCTTGCCATGGCCGGCATTTTCCCGGCACCTTCCTGTGTTACAAGCCGACGGGACACGGCGTATAATCCCGCATTGCCCCAGTGGTGCCCGCCATGCGCATCCTCGCCGAGGCTCTGACCTACGACGACGTTTACCTCGTACCTGCCCATTCGAGTGTCCTGCCGCGCGACGTCGACACTTCCACGCGCCTCACCCGTTCGATCCGCCTGAACATCCCGCTGGTGTCCTCCGCCATGGACACCGTCACCGAAGCGCGCCTCGCCATCACCATGGCGCAATGCGGCGGCATCGGCATCATCCACAAGAACATGACCGTGGAGCGCCAGGCCGCGGAAGTGCGGCTGGTGAAGAAGTTCGAGGCCGGCGTGATCCGCGATCCGCTCACGGTCGGCCCGCACACCTCGATCGGCGATGTCATGCGCATCACCCATTCGCACAACATCTCGGGCGTGCCGGTGGTCGAGGACGGCCGGCTGGTCGGCATCGTGACTTCGCGCGACCTGC
>JAFEEJ010000095.1 GCA_018241145.1 Pseudomonadota bacterium
CATGATGGCCGACTCGGGCGCGCGCGGCTCTGCGGCGCAGATTCGCCCGCTCGCCGGCATGCGCGGCCTGATGGCCAAGCCGGACGGTTCGATCATCGAGACGCCGATCAAGGCCAACTTCCGCGAAGGCCTGGACGTGTTGCAGTACTTCATCTCCACCCACGGCGCGCGCAAGGGCCTGGCCGACACCGCGCTGAAGACGGCGAACTCGGGTTACCTGACCCGTCGCCTGGTCGACGTGGCGCAGGACGTGGTCGTCACCGAAACCGATTGCGGCACCGAGAACGGCCTGACCATGCAGCCGATCGTGGAAGGCGGCGACGTGGTCGAACCGTTGCGCGAACGCGTGCTCGGCCGCGTGGTGGTCGAGGACGTGTACGCGCCGGGCGGTGACGACAAGCCGATCGTCGAGCGCAACACGCTGCTCGACGAAGCGATGGTCGACAAGCTCGACGCGGCCGGCGTGCAGAGCATCAAGGTGCGTTCGCCGATCACCTGCGACGCGCCGTTCGGCGTATGCGCACTGTGCTACGGGCGCGACCTGGCGCGCGGGCACCTCGTCAACATCGGCGAGGCGGTCGGCGTGATTGCCGCGCAGTCGATCGGCGAGCCCGGCACGCAGTTGACCATGCGCACGTTCCACATCGGCGGCGCGGCTTCGCGTGCGGCGGCGGTGGACAGCGTGGTGGTCAAGACCACCGGCAACCTGAAGTTCAACAACCTGAAGACCGTGCAGCATGGCCAGGGCCACCTGGTGGCGGTCTCGCGTTCGGGCGAAGTGAGCGTGATCGACGCGCACGGCCGCGAGCGCGAGCGCTACAAGGTGCCCTACGGCGCGACGATTTCCGTCAAGGACGGGGCCGAAGTCAAGGCCGGGCAGACGATCGCGAACTGGGATCCGCATACCCACCCGATCGTGTCGGAAGTGGCCGGCCGCGTGCGCTTCATCGACTTCGTCGACGGCATCACGGTACAGGCGCAAACCGACGAACTCACCGGACTGGAATCGGCGGTGGTCACCGATCCCAAGCGCCGCGGCACCACGGCCAAGGACCTGCGTCCGACCGTGCGCCTGGAAGACAAGAAGGGCAACGAACTGAAATTGCCCGGCACCGACATCCCGGCGCAGTACTACCTGCCGGCCGGTGCGATCGTGTCGATCCAGGACGGCGCGGAAGTGGGCGTGGGCGACGTGGTCGCGCGCATCCCGCAGGAAACCTCCAAGACCCGCGACATCACCGGCGGCTTGCCGCGCGTGGCGGACCTGTTCGAGGCGCGCAAGCCCAAGGAACCGGCGATCCTCGCCGAGCGTTCCGGCGTGGTCAGCTTCGGCAAGGACACCAAGGGCAAGCAGCGGCTGATCATCAAGGACGCCGACGGCAACGAGCACGAGGAACTGATTCCGAAGTGGCGCCACGTGATCGTGTTCGAAGGCGAGCACGTCGAGAAGGGCGAGACCGTGGTGGACGGCGAGCCCAATCCGCACGACATCCTGCGCCTGCTGGGCGTCGAGCCGCTGGCCGCGTACCTGGTCAAGGAAATCCAGGACGTGTACCGCCTGCAGGGCGTGAAGATCAACGACAAGCACATCGAGGCGATCATCCGCCAGATGCTGCGCAAGGCCGAGATCACCGAGCCCGGCGACACCACCTTCCTGCGCGGCGAGCAGGTGGATCGCCTGCAGGTGCTGGAAACGAACAGGAAGGCCGAAGGGCGCAACGAACATGGCGCGCAGTTCGACCCCGTGCTGCTGGGCATCACCAAGGCCTCGCTTGCCACCGAGTCGTTCATTTCGGCGGCGTCGTTCCAGGAAACCACGCGCGTCCTTACCGACGCCGCGGTGCGCGGCAAGCGCGACGACTTGCGCGGATTGAAGGAGAACGTTATAGTTGGCCGCTTGATTCCGGCCGGTACCGGCCTCGCTTACCACGCTCGACGCAGGAGCACGGCCAGCGGGTTGACCGAGTCGGAAATGGAAACGCTGGCTGGCGTGTCGGCTGCATTCGAGGAACCGCCTGCCGCCGAAACCACCGACAACGGCTGACTTTCCGCCGTTGCGGGCCTGTAGAACCACCGCGGGCCCGACCACCATCGAAATGAGGCGCAAGGATGCGCTTCGTGTTCGAGCGCAGGGAGCCACCGCGGCGCGAATGCTTGTGCGGGTTCGCGATTCCGTGTTAAATTTCCGCTTCTGGGCAGGCCGGCAACCACCGGTCTGCCCTTGTGTTTCCTGAGGGACTCAAGACGCATGTCGACCGTCAACCAGCTGGTGCGCAAGCCGCGCAGCCCGAAAACGTACAAGAGCGCGTCGCCCGCGCTGCAGAACTGCCCGCAGCGCCGGGGCGTGTGCACGCGCGTGTACACCACCACGCCGAAGAAGCCGAACTCGGCCATGCGCAAGGTGGCCAAGGTGCGCCTGACCAACGGTTACGAGGTCATCTCATACATCGGCGGCGAAGGCCACAACCTGCAGGAGCACTCGGTGGTGCTGATCCGCGGCGGCCGCGTCAAGGACCTGCCGGGCGTGCGCTACCACACCGTGCGCGGTTCGCTGGATTGCGCCGGCATCGCCAAGCGCCGCAAGTCGCGTTCCAAATATGGTGCGAAGAGGCCGAAGGGATGAGCGTAAGTCGAAAATCGTAAGTCGAAAGTCGCTACATGCTTTTCGACTCTCGACTTTCAACTCTCGACTTTCAACTACTTCTGGAAAAACAAAGCATGTCACGCAAAGGTTCGCATCCCGCCCGCGTCACCCTGCCGGATCCCAAGCACGGCAGCCAGTTGATCGCGCGTTTCATCAACATGGTGATGAAGAGCGGCAAGAAATCCGTGGCCGAATCGATCGTCTACGGCGCGCTGGAACAGCTCGGTCAGAAACACGCCGAGCCGGTGGCGCTGGTGGAGAAAGCGCTGAACAACGTTGCGCCCGCGGTCGAAGTGAAGTCGCGGCGCGTCGGTGGCGCCACGTATCAGGTGCCGGTGGAAGTGCGCTCCAGCCGGCGCACCGCGCTGGCGATGCGCTGGACCATCGAGGCGGCGCGCAAGCGCGGCGAGAATTCGATGCCGCGCAAGCTCGCGGCGGAACTGCTGGATGCTTCCGAAAACCGCGGCGGCGCGGTCAAGAAGCGCGAGGAAACGCACCGCATGGCGGAAGCCAACAAGGCCTTCTCGCATTATCGCTGGTAGAGAAAAAAGGGAGCAGGGAAGAGCAACAGCAGAATCGTGTTTTTGTTTTTCCCTGTTCCCTGCTCCCTTTAAGCAACACAAGCAAAACCATCCAGATTTCGAGTTGATCATGGCACGTACCACCCCCATCGAGCGCTACCGGAATTTCGGCATCATGGCCCACATCGATGCCGGCAAGACCACGACCACCGAGCGCATCCTCTTCTACACCGGCGTCAATCACAAGATCGGCGAGGTGCACGAGGGCGCCGCGACGATGGACTGGATGGAGCAGGAACAGGAACGCGGGATCACCATCACGTCCGCGGCGACGACCTGCTTCTGGAAGGGCATGGATCACTCCTTCCCGGAATATCGCTTCAACATCATCGACACGCCCGGGCACGTCGACTTCACCATCGAAGTCGAGCGCAGCTTGCGCGTGCTCGACGGCGCGGTGTTCGTGCTGTGCGCCGTGGGCGGCGTGCAGCCGCAGTCGGAAACCGTGTGGCGGCAGGCCAACAAGTACGGCGTGCCGCGGCTCGCGTTCGTCAACAAGATGGACCGCACCGGCGCGGATTTCGACAAGGTGGTCGGGCAATTGAAGTCGCGCCTCAACGCGCGTCCGGTGCCGATGCAGGTGCCGATCGGCGCGGAGGAGAACTTCGAGGGCGTGATCGACCTGGTGAAGATGAAGGCGATCTACTGGGACGCCGCTTCGCAGGGCACCAAGTTCGAATACCGCGACGTCCCCGCCAACCTCGCCGACAAGGCGAAGCAGGCGCGCGAGCACATGGTCGAATCGGCGGCGGAAACTTCCGAAGAGCTGATGAACAAGTACCTCGAAGAGGGCGACCTCTCCGAGGAAGAGGTCCTCGCGGGCATCCGCGCGGGCACGCTCGCCAACGCGATCATTCCGGTCTATTGCGGCACGGCCTTCAAGAACAAGGGCGTGCAGGCGATGCTGGATGCGGTGATCCAGTTGCTGCCGGCTCCGTCGGATCGTCCGCCGGTCAAGGGCATCGACGAGAACGAGCACGAGGCCAGCCGCAAGGCGGGCGATGACCAGCCGTTCTCCGCGCTGGCGTTCAAGATCATGACCGATCCGTTCGTCGGCTCGCTCACGTTCTTCCGCGTCTATTCCGGCACGCTCAATTCCGGCGACACCATCTACAACCCGGTGAAGTCGAGGAAGGAACGCATCGGCCGCATCCTGCAGATGCACGCCGCCGAGCGCAGCGAGATCAAGGAAGTGCGCGCGGGCGACATTGCCGCGGCGGTCGGTCTGAAGGACGTTACCACCGGCGACACGCTGTGCGCGCCCGACCACGTGATCACGCTGGAGCGCATGAGCTTCCCGGATCCGGTGATCGCGATGGCGGTCGAACCGAAGACCAAGTCCGATCAGGAAAAGATGGGCATCGCGCTGTCGCGCCTGGCGCAGGAGGATCCGTCCTTCCGCGTGCGCACCGACGAGGAATCGGGCCAGACCATCATCGCCGGCATGGGCGAGCTGCACCTGGAAATCATCGTCGACCGCATGAAGCGCGAGTTCAACGTCGAGGCCAATGTCGGCAAGCCGCAGGTCGCGTATCGCGAAACGATCCGCAAGCCGGTGCGCCAGGAAGGCAAGTTCGTGCGCCAGTCCGGCGGCAAGGGCCAGTACGGCCATGTCGTGCTCGAAATCAGTCCGCAGGAACGCGGCGCGGGTTACCTGTTCGAGAACGGCATCGTCGGCGGCGTGATTCCGAAGGAATACATCCCCGCGGTCGACAAGGGCATCCAGGAAGCCGTCGCCAATGGCGTGATGGCCGGGTTCCCGATCGTCGACGTCAAGGTGCGCGTGGTGGACGGTTCGTACCACGAGGTGGACTCGTCGGAAATGGCGTTCAAGATCGCGGGCTCGATGGGCTTCAAGGAAGGCTTCAACAAGGCCAACCCGGTGCTGCTCGAGCCGATGATGAAGGTCGAGGTCGTGACGCCCGAGGATTACATGGGCGACGTGATGGGCGATTTGTCGCGCCGTCGCGGCATCCTGCAGGGTTCGGACGACGGCCCTTCGGGCAAGACCATCAATGCGCAGGTGCCGCTGGGCGAGATGTTCGGTTACGCGACGTCCCTGCGTTCGATGAGCCAGGGCCGCGCGACGTTCACGATGGAATTCGACCATTACGCCGAGGCGCCCAACAGCATCGCCGAGCAAGTCATCAAGAAGAGCTAAATGCGGGAGTAGGGTGAAGGGAGCAGGGAAGAGCAACAACTTGAGCGTCGCGCTGTTTGCTTTTCTCTGCCTCCGCTCCCTGCTCAACCGAAGCACGCAACGATATTCAGACGCATTTCAAAGGTAAAACGCCATGTCCAAAGAGAAATTCGAGCGCAAGAAGCCGCACGTGAACGTGGGGACGATCGGTCACGTGGACCACGGCAAGACGACGTTGACGGCGGCGCTGACGAAGGTGGGCGCGGAGCGTTTCGGGGGCGAGTTCAAGGCCTACGACCAGATCGACGCGGCGCCGGAAGAGAAGGCGCGCGGGATCACGATCAGTACGGCGCACGTGGAATACGAGAGCCCGAACCGGCACTACGCGCACGTGGACTGCCCGGGACACGCGGACTACGTGAAGAACATGATCACGGGTGCGGCGCAGATGGACGGCGCGATCCTGGTGGTGTCGGCCGCGGACGGCCCGATGCCGCAGACGCGCGAGCACATCCTGCTGGCGCGGCAGGTGGGCGTGCCCTACATCGTGGTGTACATGAACAAGGCGGACATGGTGGATGACGCCGAGCTTTTGGAGCTGGTCGAGATGGAAGTGCGCGAACTTCTGTCCAAGTACGAGTTTCCGGGCGACGACACCCCGATCATCAAGGGTTCGGCGCTGAAGGCGCTGGAAGGCGACCAGAGCGACATCGGCGTGCCTTCGATCATCAAGCTGGTGGAATCGCTGGATGCCTACATCCCCGAGCCCAAGCGCGACATCGACAAGCCGTTCCTGATGCCGGTGGAAGACGTGTTCAGCATCTCCGGCCGCGGCACGGTCGTGACCGGCCGTATCGAGCGCGGCATCATCAAGGTGGGCGACGAAGTGGAAATCGTCGGGATCAAGCCGACCACCAAGACCACGGTCACGGGCGTGGAGATGTTCCGCAAGCTGCTGGACCAGGGGCAGGCCGGTGACAACGCGGGCCTGCTGCTGCGCGGCACCAAGCGCGAGGACGTCGAGCGCGGGCAGGTGCTGTGCAAGCCGGGCAGCATCACGCCGCACACCAAGTTCGAATCGGAAGTGTATTGCCTGAGCAAGGAAGAAGGCGGGCGACACACGCCGTTCTTCAAGGGCTACCGTCCGCAGTTCTACTTCCGCACCACCGACATCACCGGAGCGGTGGAGCTGCCGGCGGGCGTCGAGATGGTGATGCCGGGCGACAACATCAAGATGGTGGTGAGCCTGATCCACCCGATCGCGATGGAGGAAGGGCTGCGCTTTGCGATCCGCGAAGGCGGGCGCACGGTGGGTGCGGGCGTGGTGACCAAGATCCTTGAATAACTCCCGCCGATCATGCGGCCTTTGGCCGCATATCGCCGGGAAGAGCAAAAAGCTGAAAGCGAAAAGCCGAAAAACGTTCTTTTGAGAGACACGAACATGGCAAACCAGAACATCCGCATCAGGTTGAAGGCGTACGACCATCGCCTGATCGACCGCTCGGCGAGCGAGATCGTGGAAACGGCCAAGCGCACCGGCGCCACCGTGCGCGGTCCGATTCCGCTGCCGACCAAGATCGAGCGTTACACCATCCTGGTTTCGCCGCACGTGGACAAGGATGCGCGCGACCAGTACGAGACGCGCACCCACAAGCGCGTACTCGACATCGTCGACCCGAATGACAAGACGGTCGATGCGTTGATGAAGCTCGACCTCGCCGCGGGCGTGGACGTGCAGATCAAATTGGGATAAGAGCCGAAAGTTGAAAATCGAAAGTCGCAGGAAGTGCCGGATGTTTTCGACAATCGATTCACGACTTTCGACTTTCAGCGGAATCAACAGAGATATGAAATGAGCATCGGACTGGTAGGAAAAAAATGCGGCATGAGCCGCATCTTCACCGAAGACGGGCGCTCGGTGCCGGTGACGCTGATCGAAGCGACGCCGAACCGCGTGACGCAGGTGAAGACCGCAGACAACGACGGCTACGTCGCGGTGCAGGTCACCGCGGGCGTGAAGCGCGCGTCCTTGCTGACCAAGCCGGCGAAGGGCCACTACGCGAAGGCGAAAGTGGAACCCGGCCGCGGCCTGTGGGAATTCCGCCTGGACGAAAACGAATCCGGCAAGTACGAAGTCGGCGCCGAGATCAAGGCGGACGAAGTGTTCAAGGTCGGCCAGATGGTCGATGTCGCCGGCGTCACCAAGGGCAAGGGCTTCCAGGGCACGATCAAGCGCTGGAACTTCACCATGGGCGACGCCACGCACGGCAATTCGCTGTCGCACCGCGCGCCGGGTTCGATCGGCCAGCGCCAGACGCCGGGCCGCGTGTTTCCCGGCAAGAAGATGGCCGGCCACATGGGCAGCGCGAACCGTTCGGCGATGAACCTGGAAGTGATGCACGTGGATGCCGAGCGCCACCTGATCGCGGTCAAGGGCGCGGTGCCGGGCGCGACCGGCGGCGACGTGGTCGTGCGTCCGGCGGCGAAGGCCTGAGGAAAGCAATCATGGAACTCAATGTAATCGGCGCCGCTTCGCTCAAGGTTTCGGATGCCGTGTTCGGCGGCAAGTTCCGCCAGGACCTGGTGCACCAGGTGGTGACCGCGTACCGCAATGCGGGGCGCGCCGGCACCAAGGCGACCCTCAACCACAGCGAAGTGTCGGGCACCACCAAGAAGTTCAAGAAGCAGAAGGGCGGCGGTGCGCGCCACGGCGACTACCGCGCCAACATCTTCGTCGGCGGCGCGCACGGGCACGCGCTCGAGCCGCGCGATTTCTCGCAGAAGGTCAACCGCAAGATGTATCGCGGTGCGCTGTGTTCGATCTTCGCGGAATTGAACCGCCAGGGCCGCTTGAAGATCGTGTCCCGGTTCGGCGTGGACGCGCCGAAGACCAGGGGCCTGATCGGCAAGCTGGACGAGCTGGAAGCGAAGGGCAAGACGCTGATCGTGGCCGACGAGATCAACGAAAACCTCTATCTCGCCGCGCGCAACAATCCCAAGGTGATCGACGTGGTCGACGTCAACGGCCTGAACCCGGTGGCGCTGGTCGGCGCCGACCACGTGGTGATGACGGTGGATGCGGTGAAGAAGGTCGAGGAGTGGCTGGCATGAGCAACGAACGCCTGCTTTCCGTGCTGCGCACGCCGCGCGTCTCCGAAAAGAGCGCCCGGGTGGCCGAGCACAACCAGTACGTTTTCGAGGTGGCGCCGGATGCCACCAAGTCCGACGTCAAGTCCGCGGTCGAACAGCTGTTCGACGTCCGCGTGCTGTCGGTGAATATGGTCAACATCAAGGGCAAGCTGAAGCTGTTCCGCTTCCGCGCCGGCCGCAAGGCCAACGTGCGCAAGGCGTATGTGCGTCTGGCCGAGGGCCAGAGCATCGACGTCGCGGCCAAGGCCTGAACCTGAGGGTGCAATGAGATGGCACTGATCACTCCCAAGCCGACCTCGCCCGGACGCCGCGGCATGGTGCGCGTGGCGACGCCCGGCCTGCACAAGGGCGCGCCGTATGCCGCGCTCACCGAAGTGCAGGGCAAGACCGGCGGTCGCAACCATTACGGTCGCATCACCACGCGGCACAAGGGCGGCGGCCACAAGCAGCATTACCGCCTGATCGATTTCAAGCGCGACAAGATCGGGCTGGCCTGCCGCGTCGAGCGCCTGGAATACGACCCCAACCGCACCGCGCACATCGCGCTGCTGTGCTACGTGGACGGCGAGCGCCGCTACATCATCGCGCCCAAGGGCGTGCAGGTGGGCGACCGGTTGATGGCGGGGCACGATGCGCCGATCAAGGCCGGCAACGCGCTGCCGTTGCGCAACATCCCGATCGGCACCACCGTGCACTGTGTCGAGATGAAGCCGGGCAAGGGCGCGCAACTTGCGCGCAGCGCCGGGGCCGCCGTGCAATTGATCGCGCGCGAATCCGGCTACGCCACGATCCGCCTGCGTTCGGGCGAAACGCGCCGCGTCGCGGTGGAGTGCCAGGCCACCATCGGTGAAGTCGGCAACTCGGAACACAACCTGCGCAAGCTCGGCAAGGCCGGCGCCAAGCGCTGGCGCGGCATCAAGCCGACCGTGCGCGGCGTGGTGATGAACCCGGTCGACCATCCGCACGGCGGCGGCGAAGGCCGCACCTCCGGCGGTCGCCATCCGGTCAGCCCGTGGGGCACGCCGACCAAGGGTTACAAGACACGCAACAACAAGCGCACGCAGAAATTCATCGTGCGCCGTCGCAAATAAGGGCCAGATCAACATGCCACGTTCCCTCAAGAAAGGCCCGTTCATCGACCTGCACCTGTTGAAGAAGGTGGAAGGCGCGAACGCGTCCAACAGCAAGCGTCCGATCAAGACCTGGTCGCGGCGATCGATGATCGTGCCGGAAATGGTCGGCCTGACGCTGGCCGTGCACAACGGCCGCCAGCACGTGCCCGTGCTGGTCAACGAGAACATGGTCGGGCACAAGCTCGGCGAGTTCGCGGTGACCCGCAACTTCAAGGGCCATACCGCCGGCGACAAGAAGGCCGCGGCACCATCCGGCGGCAAGCCGGCCGCCTCGGCACCCGCCGCTGCAGCCGCGAAATGACCGGTGATGCCATGAACGACACGACACAAGCCAGAGCCGTCCTGCGCGGCGCCCGCATCTCGGCGCAGAAGGCGCGCCTGATCGCCGACCTGGTGCGCGGCATGCCGGTGGGCAACGCCAGCGCGGTACTGGAACACACGCCGAAGAAGGCGGCTCACCTGGTGCGCAAGGTGCTGCTCTCGGCGGTGGCCAATGCCGAAAACAACCTCGGCGCCGATGTCGACGAACTGAAGGTCGCGCGCGTGTTCATCGACGAGGGTCCGGTCATGAAGCGCATGCGCGCGCGCGCCAAGGGTCGCGGCGCCCGGATTTTGAAACGCACGGCGCATATCACCGTAGTGGTAGGAAATTAATATGGGTCACAAAGTCAATCCGGTCGGCATCCGCCTTGGCATTTCCAAGGACTGGAATTCCAAGTGGTACGCGCCCAAGCGCGAGTTCGCGCACAACCTGGTCGCGGACCTCAAGGTGCGCGAGCTGCTCAAGACGCGCCTCGCGCAGGCCGGCGTGTCGAAGATCCAGATCGAGCGCCCCGCCAAGAACGCGCGCATCACCATCCACACGGCGCGGCCGGGCGTGGTGATCGGCAAGAAGGGCGAGGACATCGAGAAGCTGCGCAAGGACGTGTCCGACATCATGGGCGTGCCCGCGCATATCAACGTCAACGAGGTGCGCAAGCCCGAACTGGACGCGCAGCTGGTGGCCGAAAGCATCGCGCAGCAGCTCGAGCGCCGCATCATGTTCCGCCGCGCGATGAAGCGCAGCGTGCAGAACGCGATGCGCCTCGGCGGGCTGGGCATCAAGGTCAACGTCGCCGGCCGCCTGAACGGCGCTGAGATCGCGCGTTCGGAATGGTACCGCGAGGGCCGCGTGCCGCTGCACACGTTGCGCGCGGACATCGACTACGGCTTCGCCGAGGCGAAGACCACCTACGGCGTGATCGGCGTGAAGGTGTGGATCTACAAGGGCGAGATCTTCGACTTCTCGCAGGTCGGCCAGGTGAAGGAAGACGAGCGCGAGTCCGCGCCGCCGCCGCGCCGCGATCGCGCATCACGCGACGACGAACCGCGTCGCGAACGCGCGCCGCGCCGGGAACGGGATCGTGCGACAAAGTAAGGCTTTCTAATTGAAAGTGCAGCCATGGATGGCTGCTGTTTGACCCTCGCGATCAGGGATGATCGCAAAAAATCAGATGCAGACATGGATGCTTGCTTTTCTTGACTCTCGCGATCAGGACGATCGCAAAGGATTTTTATGCTGCAACCAAAGCGAACGAAATTCCGCAAGCAGTTCAAGGGCCGCAACGACGGGCTTGCCTTCAACGGCAACCTGGTCAGCTTCGGCGAGTACGGACTGAAGGCGACCACGCACGGCATGCTGACCGCGCGCCAGATCGAGGCTGCGCGGCGCTGCATCACGCGCTATGTCAAGCGCGGCGGCAAGCTGTGGATCCGCGTCTATCCGGACAAGCCGATCACCAAGAAGCCGATCGAGGTCCGCATGGGCGCAGGCAAGGGCAACGTCGAGTACTGGGTGGCGCCCGTGCAACCGGGCCGCATGTTGTACGAAATCGAAGGCGTCACCGAAGCCGAGGCGCGCGAGGCGTTCCGCCTGGCCGCGGCCAAGCTGTCGGTGCAGACCCAATTCGCAAGCCGGGCGGTGCTGTGATGAAGACCAATGAAATGCGCGGCAAGTCCGCGGCGGAACTCGGCGAGCATATCGTCGACCTGCGCCGCGAGCAGTTCAGCCTGCGGATGCAGAAGGCGCAGGGTGGCGAAGCCAGGACGCACGATTTCAAGCGCGTGCGCCGCGAGATCGCGCGTGCGCGCACCGTGCTGAACGAACAATCGAAACAAGGTGGCTCGAAATGAGCGGGAACCAGGCTCAAGCAGGCAAGGACAGTGCGCGCACGCTGCAGGGTCGCGTACTGAGCAACAAGATGAACAAGACGGTCACCGTGCTGGTCGAACGCCAGGAACAGCACGGGCTGTACGGCAAGCTGCTGCGCCGCTCGACCAAACTGCACGCGCACGACGAAACCGGCGCGCGCGAGGGCGATCTGGTCCGCATCAGCGAATGCCGGCCGATGTCGAAGACCAAGCACCACCGCGTGGTCGAAATCGTCGCGCGCGCGGGCGAGTGAGGAGGGCGCAAGCATGATCCAGATGCAATCCACGCTGGCCGCGGCCGACAACAGCGGCGCGAAGGAACTGATGTGCATCAAGGTGCTGGGCGGCTCCAAGCGCCGCTATGCCAGCATCGGCGACGTCATCAAGGTTTCCATCCGCGACGCCATCCCGCGCGGCAAGGTCAAGAAGGGCGAGGTGTACAACGCGGTGGTGGTGCGCACCGCCAAGGGCGTGCGCCGCGCCGACGGTTCGCTGATCCGTTTCGACGGCAACGCGGCCGTGCTGCTCAACAACAAGCTCGAACCGATCGGCACCCGCATTTTCGGGCCGGTCACCCGCGAGCTGCGCAGCGAGCGCTTCATGAAGATCGTTTCGCTGGCGCCGGAAGTGCTGTAAGGAATCCGCCATGAACAGAATCAAGAAGGGCGATCACGTGATCGTCACCACCGGCAGGAACAAGGGCCAGCGCGGCGATGTGACGCGCGTGACGGGCGACCACGTGTTCGTGCAGAACATCAACATGGTCAAGCGCCACACCAAGCCGAATCCGCAGGCCAACCAGCCGGGCGGCATCGTCGAACGCGAGGCGCCCATCCACGTTTCCAACGTCATGCTGTTCAACGCCGCTTCCGGCAAGGGCGAACGCGTGGGCCGCAAGGTGCTCGGCGACGGGCGCAAGGTGCGCGTGTATCGATCGTCCGGCGAAGTCGTGGACGCCTGAGGAAATCGACATGACTACCCGTCTGCAGAAAATCTATTCCGAAGAAGTCGTGCCCAAGCTGATGCAGCGGTTCGGCTACAAGAACCCGATGCAGGTGCCGCGCATCACCAAGATCACGCTCAACATGGGCGTGGGCGAGGCCAGCAGCAACAAGAAGGTGCTGGAAAACGCGGTCGCCGACATGGCCAAGATCGCGGGCCAGAAGCCGGTCACCACCAAGGCGCGCGTGTCGGTGGCGAGCTTCAAGATCCGCGACGGCTGGCCGATCGGCTGCAAGGTCACGCTGCGCCGCAACCGCATGTACGAGTTCCTGGATCGCCTGGTCAACATTTCCCTGCCGCGCGTGCGCGACTTCCGCGGCGTGTCGGGGCGTTCGTTCGACGGCCGCGGCAACTACAACATGGGCGTGAAGGAACAGATCATCTTCCCGGAGATCGATTTCGACCAGGTCGACGCGATGCGCGGCATGGACATCGCCATCTCCACCACCGCGCGCACCGACGAGGAAGCGAAGGCATTGCTGGAAGCTTTCCGGTTCCCGTTCAGAAATTGATGCGAAGAGAGAATTGACATGGCAAAGACCTCGATGGTCAACCGCGATCTGAAGCGCATGAAGCTGGTGAAGAAATATGCCGGCAAGCGCGCGCAATTGAAGAAGATCGTGCTGAGCCCGAACTCCTCCTACGAGGAGAAGATGGAAGCGCAGGCGAAGCTGCAGAAGCTGCCGCGCGACGCCAGCCCGTCGCGCGTCCGCACGCGCTGCGCGCTCACCGGCACGCCGCACGCGGTGAACAAGAAGTTCGGGCTGGGGCGCATGAAGTTGCGCGCGGCGACCATGGGCGGCGACGTGCCGGGGTTGCGCAAGGCCAGCTGGTAAGAAACCGGATATCGATGCTGAACCACTGAAAGGGCCAGAACGACCGGAATGCCTCACACGACGCGCTCTTTGTCCCCTTGAGTCAAGGGGGCGGATCGAATCGAAGATTCGATCGGGGGTTGTGGAGGTGTGTCGGGTACCAAACTACCTTTCTGGTCGGGCTTTCTAACACGGAACACTACAATGAGCATGACTGATCCCATCGCCGACATGTTTACCCGCATCCGCAATGCCCAGGCCGTGGGCAAGCCGACGGTGAGCATGCCGGCATCGAAATTGAAACTGGCGCTGGCCGAGCTGCTGAAGGCGGAAGGCTACGTGCTGGATGCGCGCAGCAGCGAAGCCGACAACAAGGCCACGCTGGAGATCAAGCTGAAGTACTTCGACGGCAAGCCGGCGATCGAGCGCATCGAGCGCGTCAGCCGGTCCGGCCTGCGCGTATATCGCGGCAAGGGCGAGCTGCCGAAGGTGCTGGGGGGCCTGGGCATTTCGATCGTATCGACTTCGTCGGGCCTGATGACCGATGCGCAGGCGCGCGCGAAGGGCCTCGGCGGCGAAGTGCTCGGAAGGGTCGCTTGAGGCTTTCATGACGTCATCCCCGCGAAGGTGGGGATCCAACGACTTTCGAGCATCGCCCGCGAAGACACTGGATTCCCGCTTGCGCGGGAATGACGAACAAAGAGAGATTCGAACATGTCACGAGTCGCAAAAAAACCGATTGCCCTGCCGAAAGGCGTGGACTGCCAGGTGGCAGCCGATGCCGTCACCGTCAAGGGCCCCAAGGGCACGCTGAAGATGCCGGCGATCGCGGGCGTCAAGGTCGCGGTCGAGAACGGCACGCTGACCTGCGCAAGCAACGACGGTGCGGACCACAAGTTCGCCGGCACCGCGCGCGCGCTGCTGGCCAACATCGTCAAGGGCGTGTCGGAAGGCTACGAGCGCAAGCTGGAGCTGGTCGGCGTGGGTTACCGCGCGCAGATGCAGGGCAAGAGCCTCAACCTGTCGCTGGGTTTCTCGCACCCGGTGGTGTTCGCCGCGCCCGAAGGCGTGACGATCGAGACGCCGACGCAGACCGAAATCCTGATCAAGGGCGCCGACAAGCAGCGCGTCGGCGAAACCGCAGCGAAGATCCGCGCGTTCCGCCCGCCCGAACCCTACAAGGGCAAGGGTGTGCGCTACGCCGGCGAAAGAATCACGCTGAAAGAAGCGAAAAAGGCGTAACGACCATGGAAAAGAAAACCGCCCGTCTGCGCCGCGCCAAGTCCACGCGTGCGCGCATCCGCAAGCTGGCCGTGCCGCGCCTGACCGTGCATCGCAGCGGTCAGCATCTCTACGCGCAGGTGATCGCGCCCGAGGGAGGCAAGGTGCTGGCCGCCGCCTCGACCGTGCAGAAATCGCTGCGCGAAGGGCTCAAGGCGACCAAGAACAAGGACGCCGCGGCGGCGGTGGGCAAGGCGGTGGCCGAGAAGGCCAGGGCCGCCGGGGTGGAAGCGGTCGCGTTCGATCGCTCCGGTTTCCGTTACCACGGTCGCATCAAGGCGCTGGCCGATGCCGCGCGCGAGGCGGGATTGAAGTTTTGAGAGCGGAAAATGGAAAGTGGAAAATGGAAAGTGGGAAGTCGGGACATTCAGCTTTTCCATTTCCGACTGAGTGAGCGCAAGCGAGCGATCCACTCCCGATTCCCGATTTACAACAACAAGCGGCTTGATGTCGCAAGCAAATGCCCGCATGCACGGGCGACAAGGTGAAAAGATGTCCAGCAACGATCGCGAAACTTCCGACGGCCTGCTCGAAAAGCTGATCGCCGTCAACCGCGTGGCCAAGACCGTCAAGGGCGGCCGCCAGATGAGCTTCACCGCGTTGACCGTGGTGGGCGACGGCGACGGCAAGGTCGGCTTCGGCTATGGCAAGGCGCGCGAAGTGCCGGTCGCCATTTCCAAGGCGATGGACCGCGCCCGCCGCAACATGGTCAAGATCGGCCTCAACAACGGCACGCTGTGGTACGCCGTGAAGGCCAACCATGGCGCGGCGCGCGTGTTCATGCAGCCGGCCTCCGAAGGCACCGGCGTGATCGCCGGCGGCGCGATGCGCGCCGTGCTGGAAGTGGTCGGCGTCAAGAACGTGCTGGGCAAGGCCGTGGGCTCGCGCAACCCGATCAACCTGGTGCGCGCGACCATCAAGGGCCTGCAGTCGATGGTTTCCCCGGAGGCGATCGCGGCCAAGCGCGGCAAGAAGGTCGAAGAGGTGCTGGGCAATGGCTGAGAAGAACGCGAATTCCGGTGGCACCGTGAAGGTGCGCCTGGTCGGTGGCCTGCGCGGCGTGCAGGGCCGGCATCGCCTGAGCGTCAAGGCGCTGGGCTTGAACAAGACCAACGATGTGCGCGAACTGAAAGACAGCCCGCAGGTGCGTGGCCTGATCCACAAGGTCAGCTACCTCGTGCGGATCGAGGATTGATTTGATGTCCGATCACAATCCATCCGTGGATTGGATCGGACGCGCCGAGTCCGGCGAGAAGATGCGCTTTCCCTGCGCATGAAAGCGGTCATCCATGACCGCACTTCTCAATGGACCCGGCTTCGACGGATCAAGCGGAAGCGCTTGATTCGCGTGCGGCGCCTCCATGCGCCGCGACCGTGACATTGAGGATTTGACGATGCGACTCAATACATTGAAACCGGCCAAGGGCGCGCGCCGCGAGCGCGTGCGTGTCGGTCGCGGCATCGGTTCCGGCCTCGGCAAGACCGCGGGCCGCGGCCACAAGGGCCAATACGCGCGCACCGGCGGCGGCAAGGTCAAGGCCGGTTTCGAAGGCGGCCAGATGCCGCTGCACCGCCGCCTGCCCAAGGTCGGTTTCCGTTCCAAGATGGCGCGCGAGTCGCAACAGGTCTTCCTGTACCAACTCGCCGGCCTGAAGGGCGACACGATCGACGTGGCCGCGTTGCGCGAAGCCGACCTGATCGACGGGCGCGCGCGCCGCGTGAAGATCGTCAAGAAGGGCGAGATCGGCCGCGCGGTGAAATTGTCGGGCGTGCTGGCGACCGCGGGTGCGAAGGCGGCGATCGAAGCCGCCGGCGGCAGCGTGGAGTGACGAGCGGCATGAAAACTGTTGCGCTTGGCATCTCGCGCGCCGGCGGTGCCCGGAATGCTCACGTACCGACGTGTACGCTCCGCTTCCTGCGCTCCGGCGACGCGCAATCTGCCTGCGCTCGTAACGTTTTCAAACCGCTCTGACAACCAGTTCAAGGTCGATTATCCCAGTGGCAGCTTCCCAATCCAGCAATCCCCTCGCCGCCTTCGGCAAGCTCACCGAGCTGCGCCAGCGGCTGCTGTTCGTGGTCGGCGCGCTGGTCGTGTTCCGGCTCGGCTCGTTCATCCCGGTGCCGGGCGTCAATCCGGAAGCGATGACGCGCATGATCGAGCAGGGCGGCGGCCTGCTGAACATGTTCAACATGTTCTCGGGCGGCGCGCTGGCGCGCTTCTCGCTGTTCGCGCTGGGCGTGATCCCCTACATTTCCGCATCCATCGTGGTGCAGATGATGGGTTCGGTGGTGCCGGCCTGGCAGCAGTTGAAGAAGGAAGGCCAGGCGGGCCAGCGCATCCTCACCAAGTACACGCGCTGGGGCACGGTCGGCCTCGCGGCCTTCCAGGCCTTCGGTGTCGCGGTGGCCTTGCAGAAGCAGGGCGGCAGCGGCGGCATTCCCGTCGTCTACGACCCCGGTTTCGGTTTCATCTTCGCATCGGTGATCGGCCTGACCGCCGGCACCATGTTCCTGATGTGGCTGGGCGAGCAGATCACCGAACGTGGCGTCGGCAACGGCATCTCGCTGATCATCTTCGCCGGCATCGTGGCCGGCCTGCCGCGCGCGCTGACGCAGACCGCGTCGATGGCGAGCAACGGCGAACTGTCCTCGATCATGGTGCTGCTGGTCGCGACGGTGGTGCTGGGCGTGACCTTGTTCGTGGTGTTCGTGGAAAGCGCCCAGCGCCGCATCACGGTGAACTACGCGCGGCGGCAGGGCGGTTCGCAGGCGTACATGAACCAGAGTTCCTACGTGCCGCTGAAGATCAACATGTCGGGCGTGATTCCGCCGATCTTCGCGTCTTCGCTGATCATGTTTCCGGCCACGGCCGCGACGTGGTTCTCCAATGCCAGCCAGGTCCGCTGGCTGCAGACGATCACCACCGCGCTGACGCCGGGCGAACCCCCGTACATGATCCTGTATGCGTTGTTGATCATCGTCTTCGCGTTCTTCTACACCGCGATCGTGTTCAACGCGCAGGAAACCGCGGACAACCTCAAGCGCTCCGGCGCGCTGATCCCCGGCGTACGCCCGGGCAAGAGCACGGCCGACTACATCGACGGCGTGCTGACTCGCCTGACCGGCGCCGGCGCGTTGTACCTGGCGGCGGTCTGCCTGATCCCCACGTTCCTGCAGACGGCCTGGCACGTGCCGTTCTACTTCGGCG
Organism: Pseudomonadota bacterium; assembly: GCA_018241145.1. Taxonomy (GTDB): domain Bacteria; phylum Pseudomonadota; class Gammaproteobacteria; order Xanthomonadales; family Rhodanobacteraceae; genus 66-474. The sequence goes on from JAFEEJ010000095.1 coordinate 18,145, forward strand.
GCACTTCGCTGCTGATCGTGGTGGTGGTGGCGATGGATTTCCGCGCGCAGGTTTCGGCGCACCTGGTGTCGCACCAGTACGAGAGCCTGCTGAAGAAGGCCAATCTGCGGCGGTCGTGACGCGACAGGCGGCCCCTTGCCGGGCTGCCGGAGAGGGAAAACCCGGCCTTCCCGCCGGGCCGGATGTTGGGCTATAATTAACAGTTTGCCGCGCTGGCAACGAATCGGGTTCAGGAGAGAAGCAAATGGCGCGCATCGCGGGGGTCAACCTGCCGGTCAACAAGCACGTCTGGGTGGGCTTGCAGAGCATCTATGGCATCGGCCGTTCGCGGTCGAAGACGATCTGCGTGCAGGCGGGCATCGATCCGGCCACGCCGATCAAGTCGCTGTCCGAAGGCGAAGTCGAGAAGCTGCGCGCGGAGATCGCCAAGTTCGCGGTCGAAGGCGACCTGCGCCGCGAAGTCGGCATCAGCATCAAGCGCCTGATCGACCTCGGCACCTACCGCGGCCTGCGTCATCGCCGCGGCCTGCCGGTCCGCGGCCAGCGCACGCGCACCAACGCGCGCACCAGAAAGGGCCCGCGCCGGCCGATCAAGAAATAGTTGCAGCGCTGGACGAGTCTATCCCTGACTCGCCAGCGCACGCCGAGTCAGGCGCATGTCCTGTCTCGGCTTCGCAAGTCAAACACAAGTTGCAGAGGAGTGTTTGACTTGCTGGCAGGCCATCCTTGGCCTGCGGAGTTACCAACGTGACGAATGGTCGTCACGTTCAGCGAGAAGAGTCCATACACAATGGCACCAACGGTCAAGACCAAGAAGAAAGCCAAGCGCGTCGTCACCGACGGCATCGTGCACGTGCAGGCTTCCTTCAACAACACCATCGTCACCATCACCGACCGCCAGGGCAATGCGCTGTCGTGGGCGACCGCCGGCGGCGCGGGTTTCCGCGGTTCGCGCAAATCCACCCCGTTTGCCGCGCAGGTCGCCGCCGAAAAGGCCGGCCGCGCCGCGCTGGATTACGGCGTGAAGTCGCTGGAAGTGCGCATCAAGGGACCGGGGCCGGGCCGCGAATCCGCGGTGCGCTCGCTGAACGCGCTGGGCTACAAGGTCACCAACATCATCGACGTCACGCCGATTCCGCACAACGGCTGCCGTCCGCCCAAGAAGCGCCGGGTTTAATTCTTTCCGAATGTCCGGCCAGGATGGCCGGGCTCTCTGGTCAGGATGACCAATGGAGAAATGATTCATGGCACGTTACCGCGGTCCCACCTGCAAGCTCGCCCGCCGCGAAGGCGCGGATCTCTCGCTGAAGAGTCCCGCGCGCGCGATCGACTCCAAGTGCAAGTTCGACAACAAGCCGGGCCAGCACGGCGCCAACAAGCGCGCGCGATTGTCCGACTACGCCGTGCAGTTGCGCGAGAAGCAGAAGGTCAAGCGCATCTACGGCGTGCTCGAGCGCCAGTTCGGCAACTACTACAAGAAGGCCTCCTCGCTGAAGGGCAACACCGGCGAGAACCTGCTGCGCATGCTGGAAACCCGTCTCGACAACGTGGTCTACCGCATGGGCTTCGCGGTCACCCGCGCGCAGGCGCGCCAGCTGGTCGCGCACAAGTCGATCACGGTCAACGGCAAGAAGGTCAACGTGCCTTCCTTCGCGGTGCGCCCCGGCGATGAGGTCGCGCTGACCGAGCGCGCCCGCGCGCAGTTGCGCGTGCAGGAGGCGATGACGCTGGCCGAAGGCATGGACCTGCGGCCGGGTTGGGTCGAAGTGGACGCCAGGAAGTTCGCCGGCGTGTTCAAGACGCTGCCCGATCGCGGCGACCTGCCTTCCGACATCAACGAAAACCTGATCGTCGAGTTGTATTCCAAGTAAACAGCCGCATATCGCGGGATGGGCCGCGTTTCGCGCCCATCCCGTGAATCGAGAATTCCCCTCCGCAGCAAGCGGAGCGTGCGTCATTTGAAATGTGCGGCCATGGACGGCCGCTTCCACGCGCAGGGATGGCGCATAACGAGGTCACACATGCCAGCCACATCCACCAGCGTCCTTCGGCCGCGCGGCCTCAACGTCGAGCAGCTCGGCCCGAACCATGCGCGCGTGATCGTCGAACCGCTCGAGCGCGGCTATGGGCACACGCTCGGAAACGCGCTGCGACGCGTGCTGCTGTCATCGATTCCCGGCGCCGCGATCACCGAGGTCGAGATCGACGGCGTGCTGCACGAATACACCACGCTCGAAGGCCTGCAGGAAGACGTGATCGAGGTGTTGCTGAACCTCAAGGACGTCGCCATCCGCATGCACGGCGTGGACGAGACCACCATGAGCCTGAACAAGAAGGGCAAGGGCGTGGTCATCGCCGGCGACATCACCACCGACCACTCGGTGGAGATCGTCAATCCGGAACACGTGCTGTGCCACCTCACCAAGGATGTCGCGTTGAACATGCGCCTGAAGGTGAAGCGCGGCATCGGTTACCAGCCCGCCACCGCGCGCGCCAACCCGGACGAGGAATCCCGCCCGATCGGTCGCCTGCAGCTGGATGCATCGTTCTGCCCCGTGCGCCGCGTCGCCTACGAGGTGGATGCCGCGCGCGTGGAACAGCGCACCAACCTCGACAAGCTGATCCTCGACGTGGAAACCAACGGCACCGTGCAGGCCGACGAGGCCGTGCGCAAGGCTGCCGAAACGCTGCTGGACCAGCTCTCCGTGTTCGGCGATTTCACCCGCCGCGAGAGCGGCGACGCCAAGACCGAGAAGAGCGGCTTCGATCCGTTGCTCACCCGCCCGATCGACGATCTGGAGCTGACGGTGCGTTCGGCCAACTGCCTCAAGGCCGAGAGCATCTACTACATCGGCGACCTGGTGCAGAAGACCGAAGTGGAACTGCTGAAGACGCCGAACCTCGGCAAGAAGTCGCTGACCGAGATCAAGGACGTGCTCGGCGCCAAGGGCCTGGCGCTCGGCATGAAGCTGGAAAACTGGCCGCCGGCGGGGCTTTCCCACGGCATGCAACTGGGCTAACGGTTTATTCGTGCGATCGTCCCTGATCGCGAGAATCAAAAAGCGGCCATCCATGGCTGCAGCACGGATAATGCGATCATCCATGTGGGCTTATATAAAAGCGGGTAACCGCGGAGTGCCGGACACGCGAGCCGGCTTTCCATAACGATAAAGAGAGACAGCAGCCATGCGCCACCTCAAATCCGGACGCAAGTTCAATCGGACGTCCAGCCACCGCGAAGCCATGTTCAAGAACATGGCGGCGTCCCTGATCAAGAACGAACTGATCCGCACCACCTTGCCCAAGGCCAAGGAACTGCGCCGCGTCGCCGAGCCGCTGATCACGCTCGCCAGGACCGATGGCGTGGCCAATCGTCGCCTCGCCTTCGCGCGCCTGCGCGACAAGCAGGCGGTCGGCAAGCTGTTCGTGGAACTGGGGCCGCGCTACCGCTCGCGCCCCGGCGGTTACCTGCGCATCCTGAAGTGCGGCAATCGCGCCGGCGACAACGCGCCGATGGCGTACGTCGAACTGGTGGATCGCCCGCAGCAGGCGGCCGCCGAATAAGCGCCGCGTTCCACGTGGATCGACACGAACCCCGACCGGAAACGGCCGGGGTTTTTCATTTGCGCTTCGTATCCGACTGCGCCGGAGAATAAGACCATGCCGACGTCGATCGGCAGGACCTCGACCTCGACGTTCCTCCGCGTTTGCGGCAGGGCAGCCGAACGAACAGCTGACAGGCGTGCGCAAAGCCGTTAACGTTCGGTTTTACGCAACGGCTCGCATCCATGGCTCCCTGGCGCTGGTCATTCCGTGCGGTTTACCTGGGCGGCTTCCTCGTCTGCGCGGCGTTGATGGCCTACGCGCTGTACGCGGAATACCACCTCGGTCTGGCCCCGTGCCCGCTGTGCATCTTCCAGCGCATCGCCTTCCTCTGGATGGGCGTGTGGTTCCTGGTCGGCGGCCTGCACGCGCCGCGCGGAAAGATGCGCTGGTTCTATTGCGTGCTGGTGCTGCTGGGCGCGGCGTGGGGCATCGCGGTGGCGGCGCGGCACTTGTATCTGCAGGGGCTGCCACCCGACCAGGTGCCGAGCTGCGGACCGGGCCTCAACTACATGTTGCAGACTTTCCCCTTCGCGCAAACGCTGAAACTGGTGTTCGAAGGTTCCGGCGAATGCGCGCAGGTCAACTGGAAATTCCTGGGGCTCAGCATGCCCGGCTGGACGCTGATCTGGTACGTGCTGCTCGCCGTTTTCGCCATCCGCGGCGCGGCGCGCAGATCCCCGCGGCGTCCGGCCTGACGGGCCATCCGCGCGGCACGTGGCTGCGCGGCAACCGTGTTGCGAGCGCGCGGCGTTCGACGCAGCCGGCGCGCGAAACCGCTATGCTTTGCGGCATGTCGATTCCCGAACGCACATTGCGCGCGGTGCGCGAAGCCCAACCCTGGCAACCCCGCAGCTGGCAAGGCAAGCGCGCGACGCAGCAACCCGAATACCATGATCCGGACGCACTGCAACGCGTGCTCGATCAGCTGGCGACGTTTCCGCCGCTGGTCACTTCCTGGGAAGTGCTGACGCTCAAGCAGACGCTGGCGGAAGCGCAGGAAGGCAAGCGTTTCCTGCTGCAGGGCGGCGATTGCGCGGAAAATTTCGCCGACTGCAACAACGAGGTGATCGCCAATCGCCTGAAAGTGCTGTTGCAGATGAGCCTGGTGCTGGTCCACGGGTTGCGCATGCCGGTGGTGCGGGTTGGACGGTTCGCGGGCCAGTACGCCAAGCCGCGCTCCGCGGATTTCGAAACCCGCGGCGACGTGACCTTGCCGAGCTATCGCGGCGACCTGGTCAACGGCGCCGCGTTCGATGCCGATTCCCGCCGCGCCGATCCGCAGCGCCTGCTGAAGGGCCATGCGCGTTCGGCGATGACGATGAACTTCGTGCGCGCGCTGGTCGATGGCGGCTTCGCCGACCTGCACCATCCGGAATACTGGAATCTGGACTGGGTCGAGCAATCGCCGCTCGCCGACGAGTACCGCCGCATGGTGGCGGACATCGGCGAAGCGGTGCGCTTCATGGAAACGCTGGCGGGCGAGCCGATCGCGGGTTTCCGGCGCGCCGAGTTCTACACTTCGCACGAGGCGCTGCTGCTGCATTACGAGCAGGCCTTGACGCGGCAGGTGCCGCGGCAATGGGGTTGGTTCGACCTGTCCACGCATTTTCCGTGGATCGGCATGCGCACGAACGATGTGGAGGGAGCGCACGTCGAGTTCTGCCGCGGCATCCGCAATCCGTTGGCCGTCAAGATCGGTCCCTCGATGGCGCCGGCGCCGTTGAAGCGGCTGGTCGAGATATTGAATCCCGACGACGAGCCCGGCCGCCTGACGCTCATCCACCGCATGGGCGCGGGCGGGATCGGCGAATACCTGCCGCCGTTGATCGAGGCGGTGAAGTCCGCCGGCCGCGGCGTGTTGTGGTGCTGCGACCCGATGCACGGCAACACCGAAACCCTGGGCAACGGCACCAAGACGCGCCGCTTCGCCAATATCCGTTCCGAGCTGGAGCAGGCGTTCGACATCCACGCCGCATGCGGCACGCGCCTGGGCGGCGTGCACCTGGAACTGACCGGTGAAGACGTGACCGAATGCCTTGGCGGCGCGCGCGATCTTTCCGAAACCGACTTGACGCGCGCCTACAAGTCCACGGTCGACCCCAGGCTCAATTACGAACAGGCGCTGGAACTGGCGATGCTGGTCGTGCGCAAATCGGGCAGCGGGAATCCGCCGGCCTGAGCGGCTTTGTTGCGACGCAACAATCGGCCCGGTAGCATGCAGGAATCCTGCGTTCCCGCATGGATGCGCGGATTCCGGAGCGGATGTTTGCGCCGCCGGGTTGGCGAACGCGAAGATCACACCACGGACCGCCTGGTCCGCCCTTTCAAAAGGTAGCCCCCATGGCCAATGAGTCAGACGCAACGCGCGCTTTCGAAGACTGGCAGGCGATGTCGCGCAACTACTGGAATGCGTGGAACGATGCCACGCGCAAGGCGTTCGGCAGTGCCCTGCCCGAAGCGGCCACCGCGGCTACACCCTGGCATGAGGGACTGGAGCAATGGTCGCGCATGTTCGCGGCCAATGGCTCGCAGAACGAAATGGTGGAACGCCTGCTGGCGGGCGCCCGGTCGTATTTTTCTATGCTGCAATCCATGGCGGCGAAAACCGCGGGCGATCGGATGCCGATGGACGCGCGCGCCTGGACCGACACGCTGCGCGAATCGTTCAACTTTCCCGGTGCGGATGTCGGCCTGATCGACAACCCGGTGGCGCGCGCCATGCGCGAGATCGCGGGGCACGGCGCCAGGGGTTTCGAGCAGATGATGGAAAACCTCGCGCCATTCATGCAGGAAACGCGCGCGCTGCTCGGCATGCCGGCCTTCGGCTTCCTGCGCGAACACCAGGAGCATTACCAGAAATTCGCGCAGGCGATGCTCGATTATCAGGAACAGACCAACCGCTACAACGTCCTGATCATGCGCGCCAGCCGGCGCGGTTTCGAACTGTTCGAGGACAAGCTGGCCGAGCGCGGCGAACCCGGGCGCCAGATCGATTCGGTGCGCGCGCTGTACGACCTGTGGGTCGACGCGGCCGAAGAGGCGTACGCGGAAATCGCGCTGTCGCCGGAATTCCGCGAGGTCTACGGCGCGCTGGTCAATGCGCAGATGCGCGTGCGCAAGCATGTGCAGGACGAAGTCGAGCGCGTCGCCACCGATCTGGGCATGCCCACCCGCACCGAAATCGACAGCATCGGCAAACGCCTGCACGAGCTGCGCCGCGAGAGCCGCAACCGCGAAGATCTCGCCGATCTCGTTGCCGAAGTCGCCGCGCTGCGGGCCGAAGTCGAGCGCCTGAAGGCCGGCGGCGCGAAATCAGGCAGCGCCCGCGCGCCGCGCAAGTCCACCGCCAAATCCGCCCAATCCCGCAAAGGTTGATCCGTCATGGAACCGATCCGCATCGATCCCGCGCGCGCCCTCGACGAGGCGATGCGCGCACAACGCAAGCTGGCTGCCGGCGTGCGCACCCTGCAGCAGGTGGAAGACGTCGACTACGGCGTGACCGACAAGGAAGCGGTGTATCGCGAAGACA
>JAFEEJ010000096.1 GCA_018241145.1 Pseudomonadota bacterium
CTGCCCACGGCTTAGTTCAGCTTCCCTAAACGCTATACTCCGCCGATGCAACTCGGCCCCTACCCCATCGATCCGCCCGTCGCGCTTGCCCCGATGGCGGGTGTCACCGACAAGCCGTTCCGCCAGCTCTGCAAGAGGCTGGGCGCGGGCCTGGCCGTGTCGGAGATGACCACGGCCGACCCGCGCCTGTGGAATACGACGAAATCGCTGCGCCGCATGGACCACGCCGGTGAGCCCGACCCGGTGTCGGTGCAGATCGCCGGCCACGATCCGGCGATGCTGGCAGAGGCCGCGCGATTCAACGTCGCCAACGGCGCGCAGGTCATCGACATCAACATGGGTTGCCCGGCCAAGAAGGTCTGCAACGTGTGGTCGGGTTCCGCGCTGCTGCAGGACGAGCCGCTGGTGGCGCGCATCTGCGCGGCGGTGGTGCAGGCCGTGGATGTGCCGGTGACCTTGAAGATCCGCACCGGATGGGATCGCGAACACCGCAATGCATTGAACATCGCGCGCATCGCCGAAGACTCCGGCATCGCCGCGCTGGCGGTGCACGGCCGCACCCGCGCGGACAAATACGAAGGCGTGGCCGAATACGACACCATCGCCGCGGTGAAGGCGAGCGTTGCCATTCCCGTCCTCGCCAACGGCGACATCGACACGCCGCAGAAGGCGCGCTTCGTGCTCGAATACACCCAAGCGGATGCGGTGATGATCGGCCGCCCCGCGCAAGGCCGGCCGTGGATCTTCCGCGAGATCGCGCATTACCTCGCCACCGGCGGGTTGCTGCCCGACCCCGGCGTGCGCGAAGTGCGCGACATCCTGCTCGGGCACTTGCAGGACTTGTACGTGTTCCACGGCGAAACGATGGGCGTGCGCATCGCGCGCAAGCACCTCGGTTGGTATGTAAAAAGCATTGAGAAGTGCGGCCACGGAGCTCTTGGCCATGGACGGCAGCTAGCAGTCGCGCAGGGAAGCGCGTCCAAGCTTTCGTCTCGTCCCGAGAACGCGGCCTTCCGCGCCATCGTCAACGCGGCCGAAACCGCGCACGAGCAACTGCGTTTGACTCGCGAGTATTTCGATGCGCTGGAAGCAGGCGCGGAGTCCGAATTCGCCGCGGCGGCGTGAGTGAAGCCATCAATTCCTCCCTTCGTCATTCCGGGGCGGCCCGACGGGCCGAACCCGGAATCTGGTCTTTCAACGCGCGCCTGAGAGCAGATTCCGGGTTCCATCGCGATGAAGCCGCGACGGCCTCGGAATGACGAATGGTTGGAATCCCGCGCCTGAACGGCGCTACCCTTGCCGATGCAATTCCGGGCTGCCGCCTGTATCATGCCCGGCCTGATCCATCCTTCCATCCGTATCAAGCGATACAAGAGGACACAAGCCACGATGAGCAGCCATCTGTTCACTTCCGAATCGGTCTCCGAAGGCCATCCGGACAAGGTCGCCGACCAGATTTCCGACGCCGTGCTCGACGCGATCCTGGCGCAGGACAAGCACGCGCGCGTGGCCTGCGAAACGCTGGTGAAGACCGGCGTGGCGATCGTCGCCGGCGAGATCACGACTTCCGCGTGGGTGGACATCGAGGCGCTGACGCGCAAGGTGATCCTCGGCATCGGCTACAACTCGTCCGAGGTCGGTTTCGACGGCGCCACCTGCGGCGTGATCAACCTGATCGGCAAGCAGTCGCCCGACATCAACCAGGGCGTGGACCGCAAGAATCCGGAAGACCAGGGCGCGGGCGACCAGGGCCTGATGTTCGGCTACGCCTGCAACGAATCCGACGACTACATGCCGGCCGCGATCCACTATTCGCACCGGCTGGTCGAACAGCAATCGAAGGTGCGCAAGGCCGGCAAGGTGAAATGGCTGCGCCCGGACGCGAAGTCGCAGGTCACGCTGCGCTACGAGAACGACAAGATCGTCGGCCTCGACGCGGTGGTGCTTTCCACGCAGCACGATCCGAAGGTGTCGCGCGCCGATCTGGTGGAAGGCGTGCGCGAACTGATCCTGAAACCCGTGCTGCCGAAGGCGTGGTTCGACAAGCTGCCGAAGAACAAGGTGCACATCAACCCGACCGGCAAGTTCGAGATCGGCGGTCCGGTGGGCGACGCGGGCCTGACCGGCCGCAAGATCATCGTGGACACCTACGGCGGCATGGGTCGTCATGGCGGCGGCGCGTTTTCCGGCAAGGATCCGTCCAAGGTGGATCGCTCGGCTGCGTATGCCGCGCGCTACGTCGCCAAGAACATCGTCGCCGCCGGCCTGGCCGACAAGTGCGAAGTGCAATTGAGCTACGCGATCGGCGTGGCCGAACCGACTTCGATTTCGGTGACGACCTTCGGCACCGGCAAGATCGACGACCACAAGATCGCGAAACTGGTGAGCGCGCATTTCAAGCTGCGCCCGTACCACATCATCAGGATGCTGGACCTGATCCACCCGATCTACCAGCCGACCGCGGCCTACGGCCACTTCGGCCGCAAGCCGTTCCAGCACGCCTACCACTGGGAAGAGCGCGACGGCGGCAAGCTGGTGAAGAAATCCGAAACCGCCACCGCGTTCTCGTGGGAGAAGACCGACCGCGCCGAGGAACTGCGCAAGGCGGCGGGACTCTAGTAAGCAAGCCATGGCACGCGACGACGCGACGGCGCCGTCGTACTTCGCCGAGGGGCGCTGCGACCGGACGACGGCCAGGCTCGGCAAGGTGTTTATGCGATGCATTTGCCCGACGCAAATGCGATCGCAAGAAGCGGTCATCCATGGCCGCACCCTTCACCGACAGCAACCGCGCCCGTTGATGCGATGCATCTGCTCCATGCAGATGCGATCGCAAAAAGCGGTCATCCATGACCGCACTTCTCAATGAAGCAACGGAGCAAACATCATGAACGCCGTGACCAAAGAACCCGCAACGCACGACTACAAGGTGCGCGACCTGTCGCTGGCCGAACTCGGCCGCAAGCGCATCCGCATGGCCGAGGAGGAAATGCCGGGCCTGATGCAGATCCGCGCGCGTTACGCGCCGCAGCAGCCGCTGAAGGGCGTGCGCGTGACCGGCTCGCTGCACATGACCAAGGAAACCGCGGTGCTGATCGAGACGCTCGCGGCGCTGGGCGCATCGGTGCGCTGGGCTTCGTGCAACATCTTCTCGACGCAGGACGACGCCGCCGCCGCGATCGCCGCGGCCGGCATCCCGGTGTTCGCGTGGAAAGGCGAAACGCTGGAGGAATACTGGCAGTGCACGCTGGACGCGTTGACGCATCCGGGTTCGCGCGGCCCGGAATTGATCGTGGACGACGGCGGCGACGCCACGCTGCTGATCCACAAGGGCGTGGAGATGGAAGACGGCGACCAGTGGGTGGACTCGCCCGGCGCCAACCACGAGGAGCAGGTCATCAAGGATCTGCTGAAGGCCACGCGCACGGAGCGCCCCGGTTTCTGGAAGAAGGTCGCGGGCGAATGGCGCGGCGTGTCGGAGGAAACCACCACCGGCGTGCATCGCCTGTATCAGATGATGGAAGCCGGCAAGCTGCTGGTGCCCGCGATCAACGTCAACGACTCGGTGACGAAATCCAAGTTCGACAACCTGTACGGCTGCCGCGAATCGCTGGCCGACGGCATCAAGCGCGCGACCGACCTGATGGTCGCCGGAAAAGTGGCCGTGGTGTGCGGCTATGGCGACGTCGGCAAGGGCAGCGCGCATTCGCTGAAAGGCTTCGGCGCGCGCGTGATCGTCACCGAGATCGATCCGATCAACGCGCTGCAGGCCGCGATGGAAGGCTTCCAGGTCGCGACCGTCGAGGACACGCTGGGGCTGGGCGACATCTACGTCACCACCACCGGCAACCGCGACGTGATCACGCTGGAACACATGCAGAAAATGAAGAACCACGCGTTGGTGTGCAACATCGGCCACTTCGACAACGAAATCCAGGTGGACCGCCTGCAGAAAACCGCGAAGCACGAAAACATCAAGCCGCAGGTGGACCGCTACACCTTCGACAACGGCAACTCGATCTACCTGCTGGCCGAAGGCCGCCTGGTGAACCTCGGCTGCGCGCACGGCCACCCGGCGTTCGTGATGTCGAATTCGTTCTCCAACCAGACGCTCGCGCAGATCGACCTGTGGGCGAACAAGGACAACTACGAAAAGACCGTCTATCGACTGCCGAAGAGACTGGACGAGGAAGTCGCGCGCCTGCACCTGCAACAGATCGGCGTGAAGCTGACGAAACTCACGCAAGCCCAGGCCGACTACCTCGGCGTGCCGGTGGAGGGGCCGTACAAGCCCGAGCACTATAGATATTGAGCAGAACCCATTGACGAAAGTCGAAAGACGAAAGTTGAAAATGGAGAGAACCTTGAAGTTGCGGCCACAGCACTACCAACTTGAGGTTTGGCAGGAAGCCATGCAGCTGGTCCGACAGGTCTATGGTGTGTCGGACCAGTTGCCCGACAAAGAGCGATTTGGCTTGCAGGCACAGCTTCGCCGGGCGGCTGTCAGTGTGCCTTCGAACATTGCTGAAGGTTCGGCCAGAGGTTCAGCCAGGGAATTCGTGCGCTTTCTGCAGATAGCCCGTGGCTCACTCATGGAGACGGATACTCAACTGTGGCTCTGCCACGAACTCGGCTATTTCCATTACCAAGACGAGCTTAAAGAGCATCTGGGGCGTCTGTTCGCGAAGTTGAATGCACTCATCCGCAGCAAGAGCGACAAGGCAGGTGAGCCGTGACTTCGATTTTCGACTCTCGACTTTCGCCTCCCGTTTCCCTGGAATTCTTCCCCCCCAAGACCTCCGAGCAGATCGCGCAACTCGAGCGCGCGTTGCCGAAGTTGAAGGCGCTGGCGCCGGAATACGTATCGGTGACCTTCGGTGCGGGCGGGTCGACGCTGACGCACACGCCGCGGACGGTGCGGCACCTGCGCGAGGCGCACGCGCTGGAGGTGGCGCCGCACGTGTCGTGCATGGGCGGCTCGCGCGAGGAGATCGGCGCGCTGCTGGAACAGTACAAGGCGATGGGCTGCAAGCGGATCGTCGCGCTGCGCGGCGATTTGCCCTCGGGCATGGCCACGCCGGGCGACTTCCGCTATGCGTCGGAACTCGTCGATTTCATCCGCCGCGAACACGACGGTTTTTTCCACATCGAAGTCGCGTGCTATCCGGAATGCCATCCGCAATCCGAACACGCGCAGGCGGAATTGAAACATTTCAAGCTGAAGGTGGAATCCGGCGCAGACGGCGCGATCACGCAGTACTTCTACAACGCCGACGGCTATTTCCGCTTCGTCGACGAAGCGCGCAGGCTCGGGATCACGGTGCCGATCGGGCCGGGCGTGATGCCGATCGCCAATTTCTCGCAGTTGCGCCGGTTCTCCGAACTGTGCGGCGCCGAAATCCCGCGCTGGATCGCCAAGCGCATGGCAGCGTTCGGCGACGATGCGGATGCCATCCGCGAATTCGGCGCGGACCTGGTCGGCGACCTGTGCCGCCGCCTGCTCGACGGCGGCGCGCCCGGCCTGCACTTCTACACGCTCAACCGCGCGCGGGCGACGACGGCGGTGATGGAAAGATTGAGCTAGGGCCCGTTAACGCCATGCCATATGGCCGCGCCTTTTTGCTCGCCATTCCCGGACAAGTCCGCGCAGCGGACGCGATCCGGAATCCAGCGACCTGGCATTCCATGCATGGGAGTCACTGGATTCCCGCTTGCGCGGGAATGACGTCGCTGCAATCAATGCGTTCCAGGATTCGAGACAGATTCCAGACTGGCGCAATGCGGAGCATCTTTTTTCCGGCCCTGGCGTTGCTTGCGCTGACGTGCGTCGCACATCCCGCGCACGCGCAGGTGCACCGCTGCATCGGCGCCAACGGCGAACCGGTATTCACCGACCAGCCCTGCGGCGCCGCCGGTAGTTCGTCCTCCGGCGCTTCCGCCAACGGCATCGCGCCCGCCGCGGCGACCGCGCCGTCCTCCCTCGGCGGCGATGCGTCCGCCGCCTGCCCGGCATCGCCGCAAGCGTTGCGCGACCGCATCGCGGCGGCCTTCGCCGGGCGCGATCCGAATCTCATCGCCGGCATGATCGACTGGCGCGGCTACGATCGCGACGGCGCCACCGCGCGGCTGCGCGATTTCGCGCACTGGCTGCAACAACCGTTGACGGGCATCCGGTTCGAAGGGCCGCCCGATCCCTCCGGCGCGCAATCCGGCGACGCCGACTACGCGCCGCCCAGTCCGACCGGCGTCACGGTGACGACCCAGCCGCGCGGCGACGAAACCGCGACCACGCGCAGCTTCGGAATTTCGAAAAGCGGCGGCTGCTGGTGGCTGGGTTTTTGAGCGTCCTTGCCGCGCACCAATAAGCCGCGCACCAACAATTCGTCGTCATTCCGGGGCCATCGCCGGATTCATCGGCGATGAAACCCGGAATCCAGCTTTCATTCCGGGAGCGAAAAGCTGGATTACTCGCGCCATCCTGGCGCCAGCCCTTCGGGCCACCGACTTCGCCGAAGTTCGCTCCGGCGTCCTTGCCTGCGCAGTTCGAATCACCGCGCAGCCTGCCCCGGAAATGCTTTTGATCCGGGTGGCGCGGAATGACGAGCAGCGAATGTGCGTCCTACTCGGCCAGCAATTGCCCGACCAGTTCCTCGTGGCTTTCGCATTCCGGCGCGCGTTGCGCGCGCACCGCGTCCACGATCGCCTGCAGTTGCGACAGCGCGGCCTCGAAATCGTCGTTGACGATCACGCAATCGAATTCGTGCGCGTGGGAAATTTCATCGCGCGATGCCGCCAGCCTGCGCTCGATGGTCGCCTCGCTGTCGGTGGCGCGCGCGCAGGCGACGCTCCAGTTCGGCGCGCGACGGAGGCAGGATGAAGATCGACACGCAGTCCGGTTGCGCCTTGCGCACCAGGCGCGCGCCCTGCCAGTCGATTTCCAGCAGCACGTCGCGGCCGCCGGCCAGCACCGGTTCCACCGCCGTGCGCGCGGTGCCCTTGCGGTCGCCGTGCACCACCGCGTACTCGTAGAAATCGCCGCGCGCGGCCATCGCGTCGAAAGTTTCCGGGGCGACGAAGTGGTAGTGCCTGCCGTCGGACTCATTCGGCCGCGGCGCGCGATCGGTGTACGAAATCGACAGCACCATGCCCGGCTCGCGCGCCAGCAACGCGTTCACCAGCGTGGATTTGCCCGCACCCGAGGGCGCGGCGACGACGAACAACGTTCCGGTTTTCGGAGGATCGGACATGCGGCCTCGCCGGTGAGAAATGAAGTGTAACGCCGATGCAACAGATACAGCACGTCTTGCTCACGTAGCGAGTCGCTTCCGCAATGGACAACCCGACTCCATGGCGCGAAGATGTACGGCACGGGGAGTCGATTCGAAGGGAGATTGACCATGAACGGAAAATGGCGATATGCCTTATTCGCGACAGCGGCCCTACTGTTA
>JAFEEJ010000097.1 GCA_018241145.1 Pseudomonadota bacterium
CGGATCCCACGATGTTCCATCCGGGCTACGGATTCGGCGGTGGCTCGTACGCAATCGCCTGCTTGGCGAAGGTCGCCAGATCGATGTTCGATCCGCACACGATCACACCGATGCGCTGTCCTGCAAGTTTCCCGCGCAGCGGGCCGCACAGCGCGGCGGTGGCGGCGGCGCCCGCGGGTTCCACGGCGAGTTTCATGTCGGCGAACAGCAGGCCCATCGCGCGTTGCATCGCCTCGTCATCGATCAGCACGATCCCGTCCACGAATCGGCGCGCGATGCCGAAGCTGTACGGGGCGGCATGCGGAGCGCCGAGGCTGTCGGCGATGGTGTCCACTTTCTCGATGGATTGCGGGGAACCCGCGGCAAAGCTGCGCGACATGCTGTCGGCGCCTTCCGGTTCCACGCCGTACACCTTGCACGCGGGCTGCATCCGTTTCACCGCGCAGGCGATGCCGGCGATCAGGCCGCCGCCGCCGATCGGGACGATCACCGCATCGAGGTTCGCAACCTGGTTGCACAGTTCGCAGCCGACCGTGGAAGTGCCGAGCACGGTGCGCTCGCCTTCGAAGGGATGGATGAAGGTACGGCCTTCTTCCGATTCGATGCGCCTGACCGTGTCGAAGGCGTGGTGGACGTCGTCCACCAGCACGATCTCGCCGCCGTAGGCGCGGCACCGCGCCACGCGCGCGGGATTCGCGGTCTTGGGCATCACCACTTTCGCGGTGGCGCCGACGCTGCGCGCGGCGAAGGCGACGGCGATCGCGTGGTTGCCGGCGCTGACCGCGGTGACGCCGCGGCGCTTCTGCGCGTCGGACAGCGCCATCGCGTTCAACAACGCGCCGCGCGCCTTGAAGGTTCCGGTGTACTGGAACAACTCCAGTTTCAGGAAGACCTGCGTGTCCGCGCCGGCCGCGCGCTCGATCGCGTCGCCGCGCCACCGCCATACCGGCGTCTCGCGCACGCGTTCGCCGAGTTTTTCGCGCGCCGCGCGGATGGCGTCGAGGGAAGGGGCGCTGCCGGACGTGTCGTGCATGTTCGTCGCCATCGGGGTTTCAGGCACGCACGAACCAGGGAATCGCGATCAGCGCGATGCCGATCGCGACGGTAAGGAACGTGCCCGACACGAACCACGGGTACACCATCAGCGCGATTCCGCAGAACAGCGGCACCCACATCTGCTGGCGTTTGCCGTAGAGGAAGAAACCGACGCCGACCGCGCCGAACAGCGTGCCCCAGACCAATGCGGCTGCGCTCATCGGCTTTCCGTCGCGGCTGCGTATTCGGACTCCACCGCCTCGATCTGCTGCAGGATCGCGAAGAAGCGCTCGCCGAGTTCGGTGAAACGGTACTCGACGCGCGGCGGGATTTCCGCGTACTCGATCTTCTTCAGCACGCCGTTGCGTTGCAGCTTGCGCAGGCGCTCGTTCAGCACCTTGGTGGAAATGCCCTCGATCGCGCGTTCGAGCTGGCCGGGCCGGTTCACGCCCGCGCGGATTTCACGCAGGATGCGCCAGGACCACTTGCAGCCGAGCACGTCTTCCAGCAGCGCGGTGATCGGGTTGCCGCGCGGTTTTCTTTTGCGAGCGGGTTCCATGTCTTGCACCGTTTTGTGCCCGCCGCACCGGAGGGTGCCCGCTTTCCATGCGCCCGGCGATGCGGAGAATGATGCGCGTGGCGCACGCAGGCGCCACGCCATCGATGGAGAGGAATATGACACAGAAAGCGGTGTTTTATCACGCGGGATGCCCGGTGTGCGTCGCCGCCGAACGCAGCGTGGCCGAGGCGCTGGACCACGGACGCTACGACGTCGAAGTCGTGCATCTGGGCGAAGACAAACGCCGGGTTGCCGAAGCCGAAGCGGCCGGTGTGAAGTCCGTGCCGGCACTGGTGCTGGACGGGCAGGCCTTCCACATCAATTACGGCGCGGCGCTGGATGCGCTGAAGTGAGGTACGGGCGGGCGGGATTCCGCTCGCCCGCCGCCGCATCATTTCACGACGAAGCTGTCGTTCGCGCGGTTCCCGTCCGGCAACACGTGATCCGGATCGATCGTTGCCGAAACGATGCGTTTGCCGCCCGGTACCGGCACGTCGAATTGCGTGTGCTGCATCCAGGTCTCCACCGGCACGCGCACGCGCGCGTTGCTGCCATCGGCATACGTCACCTCGAGCATCGCCGGCATCGCGAAGCGGTCGAGGTTCGCGACCGTCACCAGCGCGCCTTTGGCCGGATCGTTGTCGACGTATTTCACGCCGGTGACGGCAAGGTCGAGCTTCCAGTTGTTCCGGAACCAGCCGCGCCAGAACCACGACAGGTCTTCGCCCGCCGCGCTTTCCATGGTGCGGAAGAAATCCGAAGGCGAGGGGTGCTTGAACGCCCAGTCGTGCGTGTACTGCCTGAACGCGGCGTCGAAGCGTTCCGGCCCCAGGATCTGTTCGCGCAGCAGGGTCAGGCCGTAGGCGGTCTTGAAGTAGGTGACCGGATGCCGGTACTTCTCCCTGATCGCATCCGCACGCGTCAGGATCGGCGGCGCATCGGGATCATCGAACACCTGGCTGACGATGTCCTTCGCCGGGTCGCCGGTCAGCGGCGCGTATTCGCTGTCCTTCTTGGGCGCGAACTGGCCGTCGTGCACCTTGCCCCATGCCGCGTGCGCGATCACGTCGACGAAGGTGTTCATGCCTTCGTCCATCCACGCGTTGCGTCGCTCGTCGCTGCCGACGATCATCGGGAACCACGAGTGCCCGACTTCGTGCACGCCCAGCATGAACAGGCCGTAGCCGTTGGCCTTCCACCAGTCGAACACGATGCCCGGATATTCCATGCCGCCGGCGACGCCGGCTTCCGCAATCGCGTTCGGCCACGGGTATTCGACGCCGGTGTACTTCGAGAAGAATTCCACCGTGTATTTCACGCCTTGCGTGGAATCCTGCCAGCCGTCCTTCGTGATGCTTTCGACCGGATACGCCGATTGCGCCATCGCGTGCCTGCCGCCGGGCAGGTCGATGCGCGCGCCATCCCACACGTAGGCCGCGGAGGCGCCGAAGGCAACGTCGCGGCTGTCGTGCATCCTGAAATGCCAGGTCAGCGTGCCGCCCTGTTTCGGACGGCTGGCCGGATCGGTGACTTCATCGGCGGCACGGATGACGACGGTCTGGTCGGAGTTGCGCGCCTGTTCGTAACGTTGCAATTCGGTTTTGGTCAGTACGTCTTGCGGATTCACCAACTCGCCGGAACCGACCACCAGCATGTTCGACGGCACGGTGATCGAGTAATCGAAATCGCCGTATTCGAGGTAGAACTCGTTGTTGAGGTAGGGCGCGGTGTCCCAGCCGCGCAGGTCGTCGTACACGCACAGGCGCGGATACCACTGCGCGATTTCGAAGATGTCGCCGTTCTTCGTCGCGAACCAGTCGGTACGGCCGCCGAATTCGCCGGGCACGGTGTAGCTCCACGCGATCCGTACCTGCACCTTGCCGCCGTGCGCGGCGACGGGCCGGGGCAGGTCCACGCGCATGCGGGTATCGGAAACGATGGTATGCGCGGGTTGCGGGTTTCCGTCGGAAACGACCTGCACCGAGGCGATGCGCATGCCGTCGGTGTGTTCGTCGGGCATCGGCGCCGCGCCCCCGCCGAAATTGCCGCGCGCGTCGGCGCGATAGCGGTTCTGGTCCAGTTGCAGCCACAGGTAATCCAGAGCCTGCGGGCTGTTGTTGGTGTAGGCAATGGTTTCCTCGCCGCGCAGCGTCTTTGTCTGCGGATCGAGCGAAGCGTGGATCACGTAGTCGGGACGGTTCTGCCAGTAGTCGGGACCAGGCGTGCCGTCGGCGGAGCGGTAGCGATTGACAGGCTGCAGAAAGTCGAACGGCGCGAACAATGCCAGCGGATCGTATTTCGAGGAGGCGTTTCCGGAGGATGCGCCCTGCGCCGTGGACGACAGCAGCAGGGTCAGCAGGATCGTCGGAAGCAGGCACAGGCACTTCGTCACGGGTTCGACCTCGGTGGCGGATTCGGGGCTGCGGGCGGTTTCGCCACGCGAAAGCGGCGATGGTCCGTCGCGACCGCCCGTCTGTCCAGTGTCGATGGTAAGGCTACAACAGCGGCGACATCATGCCGATGGCGTTTTGCACCAGCCGCTTGCGGAGCGGCCATGCGCGCACCGCGTCGATGGCGACCGGATGCGACACGGAAAGATACGCCTGCTGGCGCTGGCGGATGGTCGCGACGGCGGCACGATCGGCAATCAGCAGGTTGTTCTCGTAGTTCAATTCCAGGCTGCGGCGGTCCATGTTCGCCGAACCGATCAGCGCGAGCTCGCCATCGATGGTCATCGACTTGGTGTGCAGCAGGCCGAGCGGATATTCGTGCACGGCCGCGCCGCATTCGAGCAGGTCGTGGTACGTGCTGCGGCAGGCATGGCCGACCAGCCACGAATCGTTGCGCGCGGGAAACACGATCGTGGTCTGGACGCCGCGACGTGGCGCCGCGCACAGCGCGCGCAGGATGGCTTCGTCCGGCACGAAGTAGGGTGTGGTGATCAGCAGCTCCCTGCGCGCGGCATACATGCATGCGACGAACATGTCGGACATCGCATTGTCGCGGGTGGTCGGGCCGGTCCCGAACACCTGCGCCACCGCGTCCGCTTCGAATCGCTTCGGTGCAGGCGCCGCGACGGGCAGGGATTCCAGCGCTTCGCCGGTTTCGGCGATCCAGGTCGTGAGGAACAGATGCTGCTGCTGGCGCACCACCGGCCCTTCGCAACGCAGCAGCACGTCCACCCAGGGCGCGAACTTCGGCTTGACGCGGAATTCCGGATCGGCGCAATTCTGGCTGCCGCAGTAGGCGATGCGGTTGTCGATCACCACGATCTTGCGATGGTTGCGCAGGTCGACGCGACCGATCGCGAGATGGCCGAGGCGCGGCACGTCGTCGAGCATCGCCAGCATGCGCGCGCCGGCGTCGTGCAGTTGCCGCCAGCGCGGCGAATGGATGAAGGCGCGCGAGCCCAGCGCGTCGACCATGATCCGGCAATGCACGCCGCGCTTTGCGGCCGCCGCGATCGCGTCCGCGACCTCGCCGCCGTTGCGGTCGTCCAGCCAGATGTAGAAGCTGACGTGGACGTGTTCGCGGGCTTGTTCGATGTCCGCGACGAGCCGCGCGATGGCGAGGTCGGAATCGCGTTTCGGCGCATCCGGCGGCGCATCCGGATCGCCCAGCAATTCGATGCGGTTGCCGGCGACCGCGGCGAAACCGTTGATCGAACGCCCGAGGTCGAACAACGCGGCCACGTGCGGTTCCAGCGGCGCCGGCGCGAAAGCCGCATCGTCCGGCAACAGCGTGTGCGATTCGGCTTCGCGCGATTTGCGGACGCGATCATGCCCGATGCTGGTTTCGCCCAGGAGCAGGTAGGCGACGATGCCGAGCAACGGCAGGAACATGATCATCGCCACCCAGGCGACGCGCGAGGCGGGCGTGCGGTTGGGCCGCGTGATCGCGCGCGCCACCACCAGCAGGTGCAGCACGAAGATCGTCAGCGAGAACAGCAGGCCCGGCGGCGAATAGGACCAGCTAAGCGCGAATGGCATGGCGGCAACCACTCCGGTGGGAGGCTTCAGCCTGGCGCAGCCGCGGCCGCCAGGGCCGCGGCGTCATGCGTGTTGCTTCTTCTTCGCCAGCCGCAGCCAGGTGTCCACGACGGTGTCGGGATTGAGCGACACCGATTCGATGCCCTGGTCCATCAGCCACTCGGCCAGATCGGGATGGTCGCTCGGGCCCTGGCCGCAGATGCCGACGTACTTGTTCTTCGCGCGCGCGGTCCTGATCGCCATGCTCAGCAGTTTCTTGACCGCCTCGTTGCGTTCGTCGAACAGGTGCGCGATCACCCCGGAATCGCGATCGAGACCCAGCGTCAATTGCGTGAGGTCGTTGGAGCCGATCGAGAAGCCGTCGAAGATTTCCAGGAATTCGTCGGCCAGCAACGCATTGGACGGCAATTCGCACATCATGATGATCTTCAGCGGTTTCGCATCGCCGCTGCGCGCATCCTGCTCCAGGCCGTTCGCCTTCAATACCTCGACGACCTTGCGGCCTTCCTCCAGCGTGCGCACGAACGGGATCATCACCCAGACGTTGTCCAGCCCCATCTGCTCGCGCACCTTCCTGACCGCCTTGCATTCGAGGCCGAACGCTTCGGCGAAGCTGTCGTCCACGTAGCGCGAAGCGCCGCGGAAACCCAGCATCGGGTTCTCCTCGTGCGGTTCGTACTTGCCGCCGCCGATGAGGTTGGCGTATTCGTTGGTCTTGAAATCGGACAGGCGCACGATCACCGGCTTGGGATTGACCGACGCCGCGATTGTGGCGATGCCTTCGGCAAGGCGATCCACGTAGAACGAAACCGGATCGGCGTAGCCGGCGATACGCTCGTCGATCTTCTTCTTCGTTTCGGCGTCCTGCCTGCCGTATTCCAGCAACGCCTTGGGATGCACGCCGATATGGCTGGCGATGATCATCTCCAGCCGCGCCAAGCCGATGCCCGCGTTCGGCAACTGGCCGAAGTCGAACGCGCGTTCGGGATTGGCCACGTTCATCATGATCTTCAGCGGCGCGGGCGGCATGTCGCCAAGATCCGCGGAAGTCCTGTCGAACGAAAGTCTTCCTTCGTAGATGAAACCGGTGTCGCCTTCGGCGCAGGAAACGGTGACTTCGTGGCCGTCCGGAATCGACTGCAACGCATTGCCGGTGCCGACCACCGCCGGCACGCCGAGTTCGCGCGCGATGATCGCGGCGTGGCAGGTGCGGCCGCCGCGGTTGGTGACGATCGCCGCGGCGCGCTTCATGATCGGCTCCCAGTCCGGATCGGTCATGTCGGCGACCAGCACGTCGCCTTCCTTGAACGTGTTCATCGCATCGAGCGTCTTGATCACGCGCGCTTGCCCCGCGCCGATCTTCTGGCCGATCGCGCGGCCTTCGCACAGCACCTTGCCGCGCTCGTTCAGCGCATAGCGTTCCAGCGTGGTGGCCTTGCTGCGCGATTTCACCGTTTCCGGACGCGCCTGCACGATGTAGAGCTTGCCGGTGCGGCCGTCCTTCGCCCACTCGATGTCCATCGGGCGGCCGTAGTGCTGCTCGATGACCAGCGCCTGTTTTGCCAGCTGTTGCACTTCATCGTCGCCGATGCAGAAGCGATTGCGCAGTTCCACCGGCGTGTCCTCGATGCGCACGCGTTCGCCGGGTTGATCCGAATACACCATGCGTTGCTGCTTGGCGCCGAGCTGGCGGCGCAGGATCGCCTGCTTGCCGGCTTGCAGCGTCGGCTTGTAGACGTAGAACTCGTCCGGATTCACGGCGCCCTGCACGACCATTTCGCCCAGGCCGTAACTGCCCGTGATGAACACCACGTCGCGGAAACCGGATTCGGTGTCGAGCGTGAACAGCACGCCGGACGCGCCGACGTCGGAACGCACCATCAACTGCACGCCGGCGGACAGGAACACGTCCTCGTGCGCGAAACCGTGGTGCACGCGGTAGGCGATCGCGCGGTCGTTGTAGAGCGAGGCGAACACCTCTTTCACCTTGTGCAGCACGTCTTCGATGCCGACGACGTTGAGGAAGGTTTCCTGCTGGCCGGCGAACGACGCATCCGGCAGGTCCTCGGCGGTGGCGGAGGAGCGCACGGCCACGGCGATATCTTGCGATCGTCCCTGATCGCGGGAATCAGGAAGCGGACTTTCCTGTCCGCACTCTCCACTGCCGTTCGCTTCGACGCACAATTTCGCGTAGGCGCGACGAATGGCCTGCTCCAGGTCAGGCGGCAATTCCTCGTCGGCGATCCAGCCGCGGATTTCCCTGCCGGCCGCGGCCAGCGCGTCCACGTTCTCCACGTCGAGGCCCTGCATGCGCGCGGCGATGCGCCGATCCAGCCCGGTGTCGTGCAGGTGCTGGCGGTACGCGTCCGCGGTGGTGGCGAAGCCGCCCGGCACCGATACGCCGAGTCCGGACAGGTGGCCGATCATCTCGCCCAGCGAGGCGTTCTTGCCGCCGACCTGGGCGAGGTCCCCCATGCCCAGCCGGTCGAGCCACAGGACGAGTTCGGTCACGGCGCGCTCCATGTCGCGGGAAATCCGCAAAGCCCGCTATTTTCGCGGGTGCGGGCAGGGGAGACAAGCTCGGCTAAACTGGCCGTTCATCCGGGGGCCGCATGAGCGAGCGCAAGACCGTCTTCTTCGTTTCCGATTCCACCGGCATCACGGCGGAAACCATCGGCAATTCGATCCTGGCGCAGTTCGAGGGCGTGCAGTTCGACAATCACCGCATCGCCTTCGTCGACAACCGCGAGAAGGCCGAAGCCGCGGCGCTGCGCATCAAGACCATCTATGCGCAGAACGGCGACCGGCCGATCGTGGTCAATACCGTGGTCGATCCGGCGTTGTGCGAAGTCATCGCCGAGAGCGGTGCATTGATGATCGACGTGCTGGCGCCCTTCATCGGCACGCTCGAACTGGAACTGGGCACGCGTCGCTCCGGCGCGGTCAACCGCGCGCACGGCATGGTGGATTTCGCGCAGTACGAGGCGCGCATCAACGCGACCAATTACGCGCTGGCGCACGACGACGGCATCGACCCGAATTATGCGGAGGCCGACGTGGTGCTGGTGGGGGTGTCGCGCGTGGGCAAGACGCCGACCTGCCTGTACATGGCGCTGCATTACGGCATCAAGGCCGCGAACTATCCGCTGACCGAGGAAGACCTGGAGCGCGATGCGCTGCCCGCGCGGCTGAAGGACTGCCGCCCCCGCCTGTTCGGGCTGACCATCGATGCGGCCCGCCTGGCGCAGGTGCGCGAAGCGCGCCGGCCGGGCAGCGGATACGCGAAGCTGGAGCAGTGCAGGCGCGAGCTGGCGCTGGCCGACCAGCTGTTCCGCCGCGAACGGCTGCCGTCGCTCAACACCACGCACACCTCGATCGAGGAAATCGCCAGCAAGATCCTCGCGCACCTCGGGATCGAGCGGCACATGTTCTGAATCTTGGATGTTGCACGAATGGCGTCCGCGCCGATAGTGTGGATCCGGCGCGGCGGGGGAGAGCCGGGTTTGACCGGCGCCACGTGGTTCGATGTCGGTTTTTGGGCTCCGTAAACGTCATGGATTGAGCGAGGGCAATCCTTCCTGAAATTTCCAAGGGAGAACGCAATGCAATCCAAAAAAATGTTCGGGATTCGTCGCATGGCAAAGATCGTATCGGTGATCGGACTTCTCGGCGCCGCGGCGCACTTGTCCGTCGCCGCCGCTTCGATTTACGACACCGATGCCGTACAGGCCCGGGCTCTGGAATCCTGGCATGAAACGATGAGGCAAATGCCTCCAATGACGGAGGGCTGCTTCCACGCCACGTTTCCCAGCCTCATGTGGGAGAAGGCTTCATGCGGAACCACGGACTATCGTTCCACTCCGCCTTTCGCAAGCAACGCGGTGGCGACCGTCGGAGACGGCAACGACTATGCCGCCGCAACGGCCAACTTCACCAGTTCGGCAACGGGCAGCTTCCCGGTTGCGACGGGTGTGACCTCGATCAGCAACAATTCCTATACGATGCAGCTCAACACCAATCTCGCCGGGCCGATCGTCATCATTGGCGGAGGCTCTTCACCTGCATCACCTGCATGCAAGAGGGATGGATATACAAGTTGTGACGTCTGGGAGCAATTCATCTATGAATCGGGCTCAAGGAACGGGTCTGCATTCATCCAGAACTGGATGTTCATCCCGACCGGTTCCAAATGTCTCAAGGGCTGGTTTACCTACAACACCAGCCAGTACAACGGCTGCTACAGGAACAGCAGGTCCGTGAGCGTCCCAGCCTTCTCCCCCACCCAGCTTGCCAACGTGAAGCTGGCCGCTGCGGTGGTGAAAGGCGGCAACGATACGGTGACCTTCACCAATGGCACCAATGCCTATGCGGTAAGCGAGAAGGACAGCGTGCTTGGCGTCTCCTATGTATGGAACCAGTCCGAGTTCAACCTCGTCGGCAACGGCGGCGGTTCGCAGGCCAAGTTCAACAGCGGCTCGTCGCTCACGGTGAACCTGCAGGTGAATGACGGCAGCACGAACGCCCCGACTTGTCTGGCGAATGCCGGGACGACCGGCGAGACCAACAACCTGAACCTCGGTTCGTGCAGCGTTGCGGGCGGCGGGTCGCCCTACATCCAGTTCACCGAATCGAACTGATTGCCGCACGCTGCGACACGCAGCATCGGATGAACCGGGAACATCGAGGGGCCCGCGCCCCTCGATGTTTTCGTTCGTGCGAGACGGATTGCCTTTCGGCCAGGGGGTCGATGCCGGAAGCTGGCCACGCATGGCAAGCCCCTGCCAGCGGACCGCCGGATGCGGCGAGCGCATTCCCTCGCTCCCCGCCGCGCATACGCCGATCGACGAGATCGCCGCAGGACCTTCGCGCAACCCGGGATCGAGCGGCACAGGTTCTGACGGGCTGCCGCAAGTGCCGGCTCAGCCCTTGGGCAGCTTCCTGCGGTCGCGCACATACAGGGCCGCGGGTCGCCCCTCGCCGGTACTGCGACGTTCGACCTCGAACAACGTGGTTGCCGCGACCAGATCGCTCAGCTTGCCATAGCCGAAACTCCGTGCATCGAAGTCGGGGCGTTGTTTGGTGATGATCGAGCCCACCTGGCTCAATGTGGTCCAGCCGTCGTCATCGGAGGCGGCATCGACCGCATTGCGCAACAAGTTGATCAGCGCGGTGTCCTGCTTCAATTGCGCAGGGCTTTGCGGTTTCCGTGGAGCTTCCTCGTCCGGCTTGCCCGACAGGTTCTCGACGTGGATGAACTTGTCGCATGCAGAAACGAACGGTTCCGGAGTCTTTTTTTCGCCGAAGCCGTAGACCAGCAACCCGGACTCGCGAAGGCGTGCGGCAAGGCGGGTGAAGTCGCTGTCACTGGAGACGATGCAGAATCCCTGGAAACGCCCGGAGTAGAGGAGATCCATCGCATCGATGATCAGCGCGGAATCCGTGGCGTTCTTCCCGCGCGTGTAGCCGAATTGCTGGATCGGCTGGATCGACTGCTTCAGCAGTTCGTCCTTCCAGGCTCTCAAATGATTGTCGGTCCAGTCGCCGTAGGCCCGCTTGACGTGCGCGGTTCCGAATTTCGCGACCTCGGCCAGGAGTGCCGTGATGATCGACGGCTGCGCATTGTCGGCGTCGATCAGTACGGCCAGCTTGGCATTGGATTCGTTGGGCATGGGCTCGCGCTCCGCAAGTTCTCGGCTTCCATCCAGTCCCCGGGATTCAGCGGACGAATGTCATTTCGACCGCCGTACCCGATGGATCGTGCAGGAACAATTGCGTCTGTCCCGTTTCCTCGACTTCGTCGACCGTGTATTCCACGGCGAATGCATCCAGCCGCGCGCGCGCCGCTGCGAGGTCGGCGCGATCGCACAGCAGGGCGAAGTGGTCGAGGGCACCACGCGGCGTTTCGTTTTCCCGATGCGCATCGACGCGGAGATGGATCACGTCGTGGTCGCCGGCATACAGCCAATGGCCGGAGGAACCGGAGCGGAAGCGCGGACGCGGGCCTTCGCGCAGTCCGATGGCGTCGACATAGAAACGCCGCAGGCGTTCGATGGTGTCCGCCGGTGCGCGGAGATTGACGTGTCCGAGGCGCAGGACCGCCACGCCCGGCTCAGCCCTGGAAGGCGCCGTACTTGCGCAGCCGCCGATAGCGTTGTTCCAGCAATTCGTCGGCCGGCAGCGCCTGCAGCGCATCGAGTTCGTTGACCAGCACGGCTTTCAGGCGCTTGGCCATCGATACCGGATTGCGGTGCGCGCCGCCGGTGGGCTCGCGCAGGATCTTGTCGATCAGGCCGAGTTCCTTCAGCCGCGGCGCGGTCAGGCCCAGCGCCTCGGCGGCGTCGCGCGCCTTTTCCGCGCTCTTCCACAGGATCGAGGCGCAACCTTCCGGCGAGATCACCGAGTAGGTCGAATACTGCAGCATGATGGTGCGGTCGCCCACGCCGATCGCCAGCGCGCCGCCCGAGCCGCCTTCGCCGATCACGGTGCAGATGATCGGCACGCGCAGTTCGGCCATTTCCTCGAGGTTGCGCGCTATCGCTTCGGATTGCCCGCGTTCCTCCGCGCCGACGCCGGGATACGCGCCCGGCGTGTCGATGAAGGTCAGCACGGGCAGCTGGAAACGTTCGGCCAGTTTCATCAGGCGCAAGGCCTTGCGATAGCCTTCCGGGCGCGGCATGCCGAAATTGCGGCGCACCTTGGACTTGATGTCGCGGCCTTTCTGGTGCCCGATGATCATCACGCCGCGGCCGTTGATGCGCGCCGGCCCCGCCACGATCGCCGGATCGTCCGCATACATGCGGTCGCCGGCCAGTTCGTGGAATTCGTCGCAGATCGTTTCGATGTAATCGTTGGTGTAGGGCCGGCCGGGGTGCCGCGACAACTGCGTGACCTGCCAGGGCGTGAGGTTGTTGAAGATGTCGGCGGTCTTCGCGCGCAGCTTGTCCTGCAGCCGCGACACTTCCTCGTCGATGTTCACGGCCGAGCCCTTGCCCGCATGGGTCAGCTCGCGGATGCGCGCATCGAGGTCCGCGATCGGCTTTTCGAAATCGAGGAAATTGGGATTCATTCGCGGCCTGGCGGGCAAAAGGTCGATTATACCGATGCCACGGCCGGTGCTGGCAGTCCATCCACGATCCGCGCTGATTCAGGAAGCCGAGGCGGCCCGCGCCAACGTCGGGCTGACGCCGGTGACGCCGGGCAACGCATGGAGCGTACGCAGCAGTTCGGTGCTGACGCGCACGCGCCAGTCTTCGCCCAGTTCGAAATCGGCGCTGCCCTGCGCGTTGCGGAAGCCCGTCAGCAGCAGCGGCGTGGCGCCGGCATGGCCGGCCAGCGCGCGTTTGAGCGAAGGCGCGAATTCGCTGTCGATGCCGTTCACCCGCAGCCGCAATGCGCGCGCGTATTGCGCGCAGGCCTCGTCCAGGGTCCACGCGCGGCGTGCGCGCATCTGCAATTCGCCGCTGAAATCGTCCATCGCGAGGCCGCCTTCGACGACGAGGATCGCGTCGCGCACCAGCAGGTGTGCGTATTCGGCGAAGGCTTCGCGGAAAAAACCGACCTCGATGCGGCCGCTCCAGTCCTCGAACTGCACGAACGCGCCGGAATCGCCGCGGCGGCGTTGCAGCGTCACCATGCCCGCGATCGTCCAAGGGGTTTCGCGGCGGAAGCGGCCTTCCTCGCTGCGCTTGGGCGGTTGCCAGCGTTGCGCGATTTCGCCGATCGGACCGTTGGCGAGCTGCGCCAGCACGTCGCGCCAGGGATCGGTGGGATGGCCGGAAAGATAATGGCCGAGCGTCGCGCGCTCGCCCGCGAGTTTGCGTTCCAGGGTCCAGTCGGGTTGCTCCGGGACGTGGATCGCGGGCGTTTCCGTGGCGCCCGCGGCGACGCCGAACATGTCGTTCTGTCCCGACTGGCGGTCGCGCAGGTGCTGTTCGGCCGCGCGCGAGGCTTCCGGCAATTGCGCCATCAGCGTGGCGCGGTTCGCGGCCAGCGCATCCATCGCGCCGGACTGGATCAGCGCCTCCAGCACGCGCTTGTTGAGCTTGCCCGGATCGATGCGCGCGCAGAAATCGGCGAGGTCGCGGAAGCCGCCGCCGCGTTCGCGCTCGGCGACGATGGCCTCGCAGACCGCGCGGCCCACGCCCTTGATCGCGCCGAGGCCGTAGCGGATGGCGCGATCGTCGATGGCGACGAATTTGTACGCCGACGCGTTGACGTCGGGCGGCAGCGTCTGCGCGCCGTGCGCCTGCACGTCGTTGATGAACTGCACCAGCTTGTCGGTGTTGTCCATTTCCGCGGACAGCGTCGCGGCCATGAACTCGGCCGGGTAGTGCGTCTTCAGCCACGCGGTCTGGTAGGCGACCAGCGAATAGGCCGCGGCGTGCGACTTGTTGAAGCCGTAGCCCGCGAACTTCTCCATCTGGTCGAAGATCGCATCGGCGCGGCGCGATTCCACGCCGTTGGCGATGGCGCCGTCGCGGAAGATCGCGCGCTGCTTGGCCATCTCCGCCGGCACTTTCTTGCCCATCGCGCGGCGCAGCAGGTCGGCGCCGCCCAGCGTGTAGCCGCCGACGATCTGCGCCATCTGCATGACCTGCTCCTGATAGACCATGATGCCGTAGGTCTCCTTCAGGATCGGTTCCACGCGCGGATCGGGGTAGGCGACTTCCTCGCGCCCGAGCTTGCGCGCCACGTACGCCGGGATCAGGTCCATCGGGCCCGGGCGGAACAGGGCGTTCAAGGCGATCAGGTCCTCGAAGCGGTCGGGTTTCGCATCCTTGAGCAGGCGTTGCATGCCGCCGCCTTCGAACTGGAAGATCGCGCCGGTGTCGGCACGCGCGAAAAGTTCGTACACCGCCGGGTCGTCCAGCGGCAACGCGGCGATGTCGAGCGGAGCCTCGCCGCTGCGCGCGCGTGCGGCGTTGATCGCCTTCACCGTCCAGTCGATGATGGTCAAGGTGCGCAGGCCGAGGAAGTCGAACTTCACCAGCCCGACCGCCTCGACGTCGTCCTTGTCGAACTGGGTGACCACGCCCGCGCCATCGGTTTCGCAATACAGCGGAGCGAAATCGGTCAGCGCGGAAGGCGCGATCACCACGCCGCCGGCGTGCTTGCCGGCGTTGCGGGTCACGCCTTCCAACTTCAACGCGAGGTCGATCAGGGTGCGCGCCTCCTCGTCGTTTTCGTAGAGATCGCAGAACTCGCGCACGATGCGCGCGGATTCCTCGCGCGATTTCGCGCTGCGGCCCAGCGCGTCTTCCAGCGTCAGGTCCAGCGGCATCTTCGGGATCAGCTTGGCGATGCCGTCGACCTGCCCGTAGGGCATGCCCAGCACGCGTCCGCAATCGCGCAACACGGCTTTCGCGGCCATCGTGCCGTAGGTGATGATCTGGCTGACCTGGTCGCGGCCGTAGGCGTCGGCCACGTACTCGATCACGCGGTCGCGGCCTTCCATGCAGAAGTCGATGTCGAAGTCCGGCATCGACACGCGCTCGGGATTGAGGAACCGCTCGAACAGCAAATCGAAGCGCAACGGGTCGAGGTCGGTGATGCCGAGGCTCCACGCCACCAGCGAACCCGCGCCGGAGCCGCGGCCTGGGCCGACGGGGATGTCGTGCCGCCGGGCCCAGCCGATGAAGTCGGCGACGATGAGGAAGTAACCGGCAAAGCCCATCCGCACGATGGTTTCGAGTTCGTCGTGCAGGCGCTTTTCGTACGCTTCGCGGGAAAATTCCGCGGCGAATCCGTGCTCCGCCAGGCGCTTTTGCAAACCCGCGCGCGCGCTTTCGCCGATCCACGATTCCAGCGTGTGCTTTTCCGGG
Source organism: Pseudomonadota bacterium (assembly GCA_018241145.1). GTDB lineage: Bacteria > Pseudomonadota > Gammaproteobacteria > Xanthomonadales > Rhodanobacteraceae > 66-474. Next base: position 15,405 of record JAFEEJ010000097.1, read on the forward strand.
ACCGGAAACGCCGGCAGGTAGTACTTGCCGAACGACAATTCGAGGTTGCAGCGCTTGGCCAGCTCGACGCTGTTTTCGAGCGCCCCGGGAAGGTCGGCGAACAATTCCGCCATCGCATCCGCGGGTTTCAGCCACTGTTCGGGGGAGTATTCGCGCGCGCGGCGCGGATCGGACAACTGCTGGCCCTGCTGGATGCACACGCGTGCTTCGTGCGCCTCGAAGTCTTCCGCATCCAGGAAGCGCACGTCGTTGCTGGCGAGAGCGGGCAAGTCCAGCGCCGCCGCCAGTTGCAGCGCGCGCACGTTGAAGGCTTCCTCGCCGTCGCGACGGGTGCGCGTGAGCTCGACATACAGGCGTTCGTCGAAGATGCCGCGCAGGCGATCCAGCGCCGCCAGCGCATCCTCGTCGCGGCCCGCGCGCAACAGATGCCCGGCCTCGCTTTCGCGGCCCGCGATGGCGACCAGGCCGTGGTGCGCGGATTCCAGCCAGCGCGCTTCGATCAGGGCGCGTCCGCCGTGCTGGCCTTCGCGCCACGCGCGCGAGACCAGCCGCGCAAGATTGAGGTAGCCGGCGCGGTTCTGGCATAACACGGTCAGGCGGAACCCGCGTTGCGCATCGGCGGGATCGGCGACCCACAGGTCGCAGCCGGCGATCGGCTTGATGCCCGCGTATTCCGCCGCGCGATAGAACTTGATCAGCGCGAACAGGTTGGAATCGTCGGTCAGCGCCAGCGCCGGCATGCGCAATTCCACCGCGCGGGAAATCAGGTTCGGACGCGGCGCCTTGGCCGGATCGCCGTATTCCGGTTTCTCCGGAAGCCGGATCAGCGAAGCGCGCAGCGAATATTCTCTGTGCAGGCGGGGGTGGATGTAGCGGATCGGCATGAGGCGTGCGCGGTTATCCCCGCAAGCCTAGTTTGCCGCGCCCGATGCGGCAAGCTTGACACACCACCGCTGCGCGGTCAGGGCGAATGCACCGCACTGCCCGTGCTTGCGGGTGCGCTCCATGGTTCGTTCAGGAGCGTGTTGATTTGCGCGAGGATGTCATCGAGTTCGCCCTCATCGTAGCCATCCATGACTCTCGCGACGCTCCCGTCCCGGTGCAGCAGCACCATCAGGGGAATGCCATCGCCGGAATCAAACGGCTTGCGCAGCCTGCCGACGCGATCCCAAGTCATCAGCAGCCCAGGCAGCTTGGGTTGCAGCAGTTTCACGCTGCGCCTGAAGACATCGCGCGGCTGTTCATAGTCGACCGCGACAACCTGCATGGGCAGTCCGCGCTGCGTCGCCACGGATTGCAGCCCGACCAGAGTCGGCAGTTCCTTCAGGCAATACGTGCACCACGTGGCCCAGAAACTGATCACCACGACCTTGCCACGCAGGGCCGATGCGTGGATCGCCTGCCCGTCCAGGGTATTGCCAAGGTCGTCCGGAGACGGGTCGCCCGGGCGTACGTCCGCGCACGCGGAGGCCCAGACCAACAATCCGAGAATCGCAACCACCCATTGGCGCATGTCAATCCCCGAGGCGCGCATGCTGCAGGCATTCTGCCACAGGCGAAGAGCTGCGCGTGCACAGGCGGGGGATGGTCTCACGCTTCGCGTATCGTGGAATATTGCCGCACCGGCGCGAAGCTGCGCCGATGTTGCGGGCAAGGGCCAAGTCGCTGCAGCGCGGACAGGTGTTCGGGCACCGGGTAGCCCTTGTGGCGGGCGAAACCGTAGCCGGGCCAGTGCTCGTCCATTTCGCGCATCAGGCGATCCCGCGTCACCTTGGCGAGGATGGATGCCGCGCTGATCGAGGGCGCGATCGCATCGCCGCCCACGATGGCGCGCGCAGGGCAGGGCAGCGCGCGCGGCAGGCGGTTGCCGTCGATCAGCGCGTACGACGGTGCGCAGCCGAGCATCGCCAGCGCGCGGACCATGCCGGTCATGCGCGCGTGGAAGATGTTGATGCGGTCGATCTCTTCGGCTTCCACCGCGACCACGCTCCACGCCCGCGCGCGTTCGACGATGCGCGCGTACAACTTTTCGCGCCGGGCTTGCGTCAGCACCTTGGAATCATCCAGTCCGTTGATGCGGCGCGCGGGATCGAGGATCACCGCGGCGACCATCACCGGCCCCGCCAGCGGCGCGCAGCCTGCCTCGTCGACCCCGGCGATATCCGGGGTATCCGGCCAGACCGCCAGCCTGCGCAACGGCAGCGCGGCGAACCGCGACGGATCGTCAGTCGGCGAGATCATGCAGGGATCCGAACACTTCGGCGCGGTAGGAACGCAGCAGCGCGTCTTCGCGGCAATCCAGGTATTGCCCGTGGCAGCGTTCCCGCAGCAGTGCGTTCGCGGTGAAGTAGCTGTCCTTGTGCAGGTCGGCCGCATCCAGCAGCAACGATGCGGCGAAGGCGATGTCCAGCACCGGATAGTCGAAGCGCCGCGGCGAGGTCAGGCCGTAACCCTTGAGCATGTAGTACGTCACCACCTGCGGATTGCGGATCTGCGGCGGCAGTTGCTTCTGCAGGGCCGTGATCGCGCCGTCGAAGGAAGGTTGGTGGTCGCCGAAGTGCAGCAGCAGCGCGGGGCGGTCGTCCTCGCGCAGCAGGGATTCCAGCCCGGCCTCGGCCGTACTGGACATCGACAACCGCTGGAGGTAGTTCGCAAGATTGAGGTTCAACCAGTCGTCGAGGAGCTTGTCCTTCGCCAGCTTGCCGGGGAACAGCGGCTTGTCGTAGGGCGCGGGCAATCCGGAGAGCGGCGTCATGTGCGGGCCGTGCTGGTGCAGGGTCAGCATGAAGAGGAACACCGGAGCGCCATGCGCCCTGGCCTTCTCGATGGCGAACACGCGACGGAACACCCGCATCAGGTCCGCGTCGGTGGAATGCCAGTCCAGTCCGACCTGCTCGCCGCCGTAGAACGCGTCGAAACCATAGTCCGCGTAGGCATCGCGGCCGTTGAGGAAGTCGCCTTCGGTCGGATAGATGGCGACGGTGCGATAACCGTCGGCGCGCAGCATGCGCGGCAGCGTGAAACGGATGCGCGGCGCGAGGTTGAACGGCGCGTAGATGCCGGCCGGACCGAACTGGTCGTGCGCGAGTCCGGTGAGGAAGGCGAATTCGGTGGTCCAGGTGCCGCCGCCCCAGGTGTGGACTTCCAGCCAGCCGTGCGCGAGTGTGTTGGCGTCGGCATGGAACAGGCGGTAATCGCACAGGCGCGGCAACGAGCAGCCGGTGAGCATGCGCGGATCGAAGGTGCTTTCTTCCAGCACGGCGACGATATCGGGTTTGATCTGCCGGGATGTCGGTGGATCGGTGTCGCCGTTCCAGTCGAAGCGCGCCGCGTCGCCGATGTTGAAACCGGGTTCGACCACGTGGGTGCTGCGGAAGGAGATCAGGAAATCCGACACGAAACTGTCGTCGTTCATCGCCAGCCACATGCCCTTGGCGTGCACCTGCGCGAACGGCCCGTGGACATTCATCGCGACCAACACCGCGCACGCGGCGGCGAGTGTTCCCGCCGCGCGTGCGGCGCGCATGCGCCGGTTCCGCGGCGGTGGCCGGTCGCTGCGCCAGACGATGACCAGGAGCAGGGGAACGAGCACCAGCGCCGCGACGATCGCGCCGCTGAGGAAGGGATACTGGATCAGCGTCTCGACCGTCTGCCAGTTGAAGTAGTAGAACAGGTCGGGAGCGAGCAACGGGGTGGCCAGATACCTGAACTTCAGTTTGGCGGCGATTTCCAGCAGCAGCATCGGCAGGCTGCCCGCCACCAGGCCGAAGGCGGGCCGGCCCGAGAGCGAGATGGCCAGCAGCACCAGCGCGCAGAGGATCGATGCGGCGAACGCGGCCTCGAGCCCCGTGCCTTCTGCCATCGGCGCGATCAGGAAGGTGCCGCAGAAGACCGCCGCGCCGAGCACCAGCGCGGCGGTTCTTGACAGGCGCAATCGGGCGGAAAGGAAAGGCACCGCGCGGATGCTCGGCAAGCCGCGGCGTTGCGTCAAGGGGCCGGGTGCGCGTCGTTCAGCGGGCGGGCAGCAGTTCGTCGATCGCGTGCGCGGCGGCGGCGGCCGCACCGCCGCCTGCATGCAGCGACAGGTGCATCCGTTCGAAGGCGCCGACCATCAATTCGCGGCGCGCGGGTTCGCGGAACAGGCGCAACACTTCCGCGGCGAGGTTTTCCGGGGTGCATTGGTCCTGCATCAGTTCGGGCACCAGGCGATGCGCGGCGAGCACGTTGGGGAGCGAGTAGAGATCCGTCTTGAGCAGGTGCAGCGCGCGCACGATGCGATGAGTGAGCGGCGCGATGCGATAGGCGACGACCATCGGCCGCTTGGCGAGCATGGCTTCCAGCGCGGCGGTGCCGGACGCCAGCAGCACGACATCGGCCGCGGCCATTGCGCGGTGCGATTGGCCATCGAGCAGTACCGGCGCGTGGCCGGGGAAGCGCACGGATGGCACCAGCGCAGTCAGTTCGTCGCGGCAACGCGGGTTCGCCGCCGGAATGACGATCCGCAGTTGAGGCACCTGGGCCTGGATGCGGGCGGCGGCGTCGAGGAAGATTGCGCCGAGCCGCTGGATTTCCGAGCGCCGGCTTCCCGGCAGCAGCGCCAGCAGCGGCGCGTCCTGCGGCAGGCCCAATACGGTGCGCGCCGATTCGCGGTCGTTGACCAGCGGGAAACGGTCGGCGAGCGGATGACCGACGAATCTCGCCTCGACGCCGTATTTCTCGTAGATGCCGGGCTCCATCGGGAACAGGCAGAGCACGCGGTCGGCGCTGGCCGCGATTTTCGCCGCGCGCCGTTCGCGCCATGCCCAGATCGATGGACTGACGTAATGCACCGTGCGGATGCCGGCGCGTTTCAGGGTGCGCTCCAGCCCGAGATTGAAATCCGGGGCATCGATGCCGATGAACACGTCGGGCTTCAGGTCGAGCATGCGCCGTGCGACCTGTGCGCGCAGGCGCAGCAGCCGCGGCAGGTGCCGCAGCACTTCCGCCAGTCCCATCACCGACAGCTCGGAGACGTCGTGCCAGGCCTCGAAACCCGCCGCGCGCATGCGGTCCCCGCCTATGCCGGCGAAGCGCGCGCGCGGGTGGCGCTTGCGCAGCGCCTCGATCAGTTCCGCGCCCAGCTGGTCACCGGAATCCTCGCCGGCCACCAGCGCGAAAACCGGATTGCCCGCGGCATCCGTCATCGCACCAGATGGCGTTCGCTGCGATCGATGAAATCGACCAGCGCGCGTACATCCTCGCTCATGCCGGCCTGCACCGCGAGCTCCGCGCGCGCTTCGGCCAGCGTCTTGCCGGACATGTACAACGTGCGGTAGGCGCGCTTGATCGCGGCGATCCGCTTGGCCGAGAAGCCGCGGCGCTTCAGGCCTTCCGAATTCACCCCGCGCGGCTGCGCGAATTGTCCGGCGGCATAGACGAATGGCGGCACGTCGCGGTTGATCGCGGCGAACATCGCGGCGAAGGCGTGCGCGCCGATCTTGCAGAATTGGTGCACGCCGCAGAAACCGCCCAGCACCACGTGGTCGCCGATCTCGACGTGCCCGGCCAGCGTGGCGTTGTTGGCGAGCACGGCGTGGTCGCCGACGAGGCAATCGTGCGCGACGTGCACGTAGGCCATGATCCAGTTGTCATCGCCGATGCGGGTGACGCTGCCGCCGTCGCCGGTGCCACGGTTGATCGTGACGAATTCGCGGATGGTGTTGTCGTTGCCGATCAGCAGCTCGCTGCGCTCGCCGTGGTATTTCTTGTCCTGCGGATCGCCGCCGATCGCGGCGTAGGCGCCGATGCGGTTGCGCAGGCCGATCCGCGTCGGCCCTTCGATCAGCGCATGCGCGCCGACGCTGGAACCTTCGCCGATCACCACGTCCGCGCCGATCACGCTGTACGGTCCGACGGCCACGTCCGCGGCAAGGCGCGCGCCCGGATCGACGATCGCGGTGGGGTGCACGCTCACGCGCCGCGTTCCGCGCACATCAGTTCGCAACTGGCGACTTCCTCGCCATCGACCAGGGCGCGGGCGATGAACAGGCCCATGCTTCGGATCATGCGTTTCAACTGCACTTCGAGCCGCAGTTGATCGCCCGGGACCACCGGCCGGTTGAAGCGCGCCTTGTCCACCTTGGCGAGGTAGAACAACTTCTCGCCGCGCACGCCCACGCCCGACAACCCGATCAGCAGCCCCGAAGTCTGCGCCAGCGCCTCCACGATCAGCACGCCCGGCATCACCGGATGACCGGGGAAATGGCCCTGGAAGAAGGGTTCGTTGAAGGTGACGTTCTTGATCGCCGTGATGCGCTTGCCCGCTTCCAGTTCCACCACGCGATCCACCAGCAGGAAGGGGTACCGGTGCGGCAGGATCGCGGCGATGCGCTCGGCGTCCACGGGCAGGCGGATCGAAGCTTTGGATTCGTTCATAGGGGGTCCTTGTCGCGCGCGCTGCGCTTTTCCAGTTCGGCGAGCCGTCGCGCCATGTCGTCCAGATGGCGCATGCGCGCCGCATTGCGGCGCCAGCGGTGGTTTTCTTCCAGCGGCGTCCCGGACGAGTAGGTGCCGGGCGCCTGGATCGAGCGGGTGACCAGGCTCATCGCGGTGATGGTAACCCGATCCGCGATCTCCAGATGTCCCAGCACCCCGACGCCGCCGCCGATCAGGCAGTGGCGGCCGATGCGGGCGCTGCCGGCGACCGCCGAGCAACCCGCCATCGCCGTGTGCGCGCCGATGAAGACGTTGTGGGCGACCTGGATCTGGTTGTCCAGGCGCACGTCTTCTTCCAGCACCGTGTCTTCCAGCGCGCCGCGGTCGATGGTGGTGTTGGCGCCGATCTCGCAATCGTCGCCGATGCTGACGCCGCCGAGTTGCGGCACCTTCAGCCACCGGCCATCGTCGTTGGCGATGCCGAAGCCATCGGCGCCCACCACGGCGCCGGCATGGATCAGCACGCGCTCGCCCAATCGCACGCGCGCCACCAGGGTCACGCGCGCGACCAGATGCGACTGGCTGCCCACCCGGCAACCATGGCCGACGATGCAATGCGGCCCGAGCACGGCGCCATCCTCGATCACGGCATCGCCGGCAACGTGGCAGAACGCGCCGATGCTCGCGCCTGCAGCGATGCGGGCCCCGGATTCGATCACGGCACCTGGGTGCACGCCGGGTGCGGGTGCCGGGTTTTGCTCGAAGAGCGCCGCGATCTTCGCATAGGCGAGATAGGGGTCGCGCGCCAGCAACGCCGGCACCGGGCAGCGATCGGCGTGTTCCTCCCGCAGCACCACGACGCCCGCGCGCGTGTCGCGCAACGCGCCTGCATAGCGCGGGTTGGCCAGGAACGCCAATTGCTGCGGCTGCGCGGTCGCGAGCGTGGCGACGCCGCGGATCACCGCCTCGCCACCGCCGCGCAATTCCAGCCCGAAGCGGTGCGCGAGTTCATCGAGGCGGTAACCTGAAGGGCTGCTCACGAAGGATCCCGGCGTTTCGTTGCGGAACACATTCCTCGAGGCGCAAAGCGCGGATCGATGCGTTGTTGCGATGCGCCGCGAAGCACACGCGATTGTGCGTTGCCGCCGCGACCGCTGCAACGGCCGGCAGGGACCGCCACGGCCGGGCTAGAACGTCGTACCGAACGAGAACTGCAGGTGCTCGATGAAGGGCTTGTCTTCGGGCTTCTCGCGCACCGGGAAGGCCAGGTTGATCACGATCGGCCCGACCGGCGCTTGCCACTGCAGGGAAACGCCGGCGGAGGCGCGCAGCTCGCTCGCCTGGAAGTCCTGGTAGCTGGTGAAGACGTTGCCGACATCCGTGAACAGCGAAATCGCCGCCTTGTCGTTGTCCTGGAAGAAGGGCAGGCGCAGTTCCGCGGTGCCGAGGATCTTGAAGGCGCC
>JAFEEJ010000098.1 GCA_018241145.1 Pseudomonadota bacterium
AGCTTCGGCGCCGGCAACTACGCGATGTGCGGCCGTGCCTACGGCGCGCGTTTCCTGTGGATGTGGCCGAATTCGCGCATCAGCGTGATGGGCGGCGAACAGGCCGCGTCCGTGCTGGCGACCGTGAAGCGCGACGGCATCGAAGCCGCGGGCAAGTCATGGAGTGCGGAAGACGAGGAAAGCTTCAAGTCGCCGATCCGCGAGCAATACGAGCGTCAGGGCCATCCCTACTACGCGACCGCACGGTTGTGGGACGACGGCATCATCGACCCGGCCGACACCCGCCGCGTACTCGGCCTCGCGATTTCCGCTTCACTCAATGCGCCGATCGAGCAGCAGCGCTACGGCGTGTTCCGGATGTGATGAGTTGCTTGGTTGAGGTGATGTGATTGCAATCGATCGCGTGCCCTCGACGAACGCGAAGGCACGCGAGCCCAGAAGCCGTTACTTGGCTACACCGATACTGAACACAGTACCATCGCGAGAAGAGCTACCGGCTGTGGAAGTCATGCCGTACAACCTGCCGAACTTGTAGGTCAAACCAGTATTGTAAGGAGCCATGCCGTCGCTGGGTGAGAAATAATGCAATACCGTTTCGGTGCCATCCGCGGTGATCTTGAATACCAGCCCGCAACTAGCTGGAGAGCAGCTGGGTTCGCCACCATATTCGGTCGTGCCATAAAGATTGCCGCCAAGCAGCAGCAAACCGCCATTTGGATATCTACCCTCCGTGCCACCGGTAAAGGTGTGCAATGTCATCAACGTTCCATCTGGTGCGAGCTCGAACACGCTGCCTTTGACCCTACCAACATCACTAGTCACTCCATAAAGATTGCCCGCTACATCCCCGACCAAACCTCCAATCGGGCTCCCTCCATCGACGCCGCCTGTAAATGCATACAGCGTCGTAAAGGTTCCGTCCGGTGCCACTCTGTAAACCGTACCCCAATTGTGAGGGCCGGCCACGGAAGTGACGCCATAAAGATTGCCGGCGCTGTCGCTGATCAGGCCATCTGGTCCGCCGCCATCGGTTCCTGCCGTCCCGAAGCTGTGCAGCACAGTAAAGCTGCCATCTGCGCCGTACTTGAAAACCGTGCCGTAAACATCAGTGTCTTCACTACCTCCAAAAGTCGTCCCGTACAAATTACCCTGCAGGTCCCGCACTAGATCGCCCGAGGGATGCGCCCCGTCATGGTGGCCATCGAAGCTGTGCAACACAGTGAACGTTCCGTCCGCCCCCAGTTTGTAAAGCACGCCGGAGGAAGAATCGCCACCCCATTCAGTGGTTCCATACATATCGCCTGTCGTCGAATCGATAACGACACTGCTCGAAGGGAAACGGCCACCAGTGCCACCGTCGAAGGAGTGGACAATTGTCTCGATTCCGCCTTTCGCGATCTTGAATATTGCCCCATAGCCAAGGATGCCGCCCTCGTAGGTGATTCCATAAAGATTGCCTGCAGCGTCGAAACGCACGCTGCCAGAGGGTTGATAGCCATCATCAGGCGGGCCGGAAAATCGATGCAGCACCCGGAAATTGTAAGTCTGCGCTGGGGCTGCGGTGGCGAAAGCGACCAACGCAAAGGCCGCAGCCAGCAACGCGCCGCGCAACATGGAATGACGGGTGGAACGCATGAGGCATCCTCCTTGTCGGGGTTGACGGACAACGGCAAGCAGCAACCACGGGGAAGCGCGAGGTGCGCGCGATCGCGATGATGCCGAGATCATGCGGTCCACATCTGCATCGGCGCGATATTCCCCGTAACGCCGCCGTGTTTCCGCAGAATACGCCGGGCAGACCGCGTGGACAACACTTGCGACGGTCATCGAAAAACGACGCGAGGCCGCATCGAATCGACTCTGCCAGTCGATCCGGCAGGAACGTTGCCACCTGATCCGGGAGTGGTGCGGTGCCGGGCGAGGGAATCGACGATTCAGGCTGCGCGCGGCGTGGCGTTGGCCGATTCCGCCATGCGCTGCTTCAGGGACGCCAGATGCATCGCCATCAGGCGCATGCCGAGCACCAGCAGGATCACGGTCACCAGCCAGAACGCCATCTGCATGCCCGCCGGACGCGCGTCGTAGCCGACCAGGATGTGCAGCGCCTGTCCGACCACGGAATCGTTGGCGAGCAGCGCCGAGGTGTTCCAGAGCTGGTTGTCCCATGCGGGCAGCCAATTGGCCTGGATCAGGAACCGCGCCGCGGTGGACGCGAGGCCCGCGGCAAGCAGCACCAGCATCCAGTTGGTGGCGGTGAAGAAGTAGCGGATGGGAATCCGCAGCAGGCCGAAATACAGCGCGAAGCCGACCGCGATTCCGCCAGCCAGTCCCAGCGGCACGCCCAGCAGCAGATCCGCCATGCCGGCGCCGCCCGCCGCCATGCCGTACAGGAACAAAACGATTTCCGAACCCTCGCGCAATACCGCCAGCGCGACCACCGCCAGCAGGATGGTCACCGAACTGGAGCCGGTCTTGACCGCGTGGCCGACCGCCTGCATCTGCTGCACCAGTTCGCGCCCGTGGCTCGACATCCAGATCACGTGCCAGGCGATCATCGCCACCGCCGCCAGCAGCACGCAGGCGTTGAACAGCTCCTGCCCGGATCCGTTCACCGCCTGCTCGATCACGCCGGCGAACATCGCCACGACGATCGCGCCGAGCACGCCGAGCGCGATGCCTCCGCCGATGAAGGCCCCGCGTTTCATCACGCCGCGCGTGGCCGCGGCCACGATGGTGACGATCAGCGCGGCTTCCAGCACTTCGCGAAAAACCAGCAGGGCGACGCCAAGCATGTCACTTACTCCGATGCGTTCAATCCATTGCGCTCATTCGACGATCAGCACGCCCTGGCCGGTGTCCTGGTGGAAATCGTCGAAGAACTTGTAGCGGCCCTTGTCCAGCGGGCCGATGAAGACCGTGATCTCGCTGCCGGGCAGGACGATCTTTTCGCGGTTGAAGTCGTTGCTTTCGAATTCCGACGGCGTGCCGTCCCGGTTGCTGACGAGCACCTTGAACTTGGTGCCCGCCGGCACCGTGATCTGTGCCGGTTCGAACTTGTGGTCCTTGATCGTCAGCTTGTACTGCGGCATGTCCGCGGCGAGTACCGCGGTGCTGAACAGTCCAAGCGAAAGGACAATGGCGAAAGCGCGACGGGACATGGCCGACTCCAAGGATTCCCGCAAATAGTAATGGTTCTCATTTGTGCCGGCAATACGCGACGAGCAGCGCCGTTCAGCCGCTATCATTGCCCCACTGGCAGTGTTGAAAAACACCCTGCCGGTGCGGCCCAGGGATGGGCCGCCGCGAATCAATCACGTGGAGTGATTGATTCGGCGCAGCCGAGTACGGACATGTGCCGGACTCGGCGCGTTGAAAAAGTGCAGGAAAGCACTTTTTCAACAACCTGTTAAGACAAGGAACCACGATGTCCGACACCGTGTTGCTGGCGCGTTCCGGGAGCGCGGCCCGGATTACCCTCGACCGGTCCCGCGTCCACAACGCCTTCGACGATGCCCTGATCGCGGAGCTGACGGCCGTGCTGGAAGCGGTGGCGCGCGACGACGGCGTGCGCGTCGTGGTGCTGACCGGCAACGGCGCATCCTTTTCCGCCGGCGCCGACCTCCACTGGATGCGCGGCATGGCCGCCGCGGATGCGGAAGCCAACCGCGCCGATTCGCTGCGGCTGGCGAAGCTGATGCGCACGCTCAACTTCCTGCCGAAACCGACCATCGCGCGCGTCAACGGCGCGGCCTACGGCGGCGGCGTCGGACTGGTCGCCTGCTGCGACATCGCGATCGGCGTCGAGGGCGCGAAATTTGCGCTCAGCGAAGTGAAACTCGGGCTGGTGCCGGCGGTGATTTCGCCCTACGTGGTTGCCGCGATCGGCGCGCGCCATGCGCGACGGCTGTTCCTCAGCGGGGAAGTGTTCGAAGCCGAGCACGCCGCGCGCATCGGACTGCTGCACGAAGTGGCACCGGCAGGAGGACTGGACGCGGCGGTCGATCGCGTCGTGCATTTTCTCGCCAAGGGCGGCCCCGTGGCGCAGCGCGAAGCCAAGCAACTCGCGCAACGCATGGCGGGCATGACCCCGGAATCCGCCGAACGCGTCGACGCGGAAAACGCCGGATTGATCGCGCGCTTGCGCGTGTCATCGGAAGGCCAGCAGGGCCTGTCCGCGTTTCTCGACAAGCGTGCGCCCACCTGGAGCAAGGAGTAAAGACGTGCTCGACCACATCGGTTTCCCGGTTGCCAATTTCCTGCACAGCAAGCGGTTCTACCAGGCGGTGCTGGAGCCGCTCGGCATCGGCATCGTGATGGAAGTGACCGCAGAACAAACCGGCGGCAGTTCCCACGCCGGTTTCGGCGAGGACGGCAAGCCGTACTTCTGGATCGGCGACGGCGAAGGCACGCTGCACGGGCGTTTCCACATCGCATTCGCGGCGAAGAAACGCGCCGACGTGGATGCGTTCCACAAGGCCGCGCTGGCGATGGGCGGCCGCGACAACGGCAAGCCCGGATTGCGTCCGCATTACCACGAACACTATTACGCCGCGTTCGTTTTTGACCCCGACGGCCACAACATCGAGGCGGTCTGCCATGCGCCAGCCTGATGCAGGCTGCTGACAGCACGCTGGCAACTGCGGAGGTCCAAGCTGTCGCTTCCACGCAAACACAAAGGTTCACCATGAGCCACATCCTCAACCTCGCAGACGCCCAATACACCGACCTCGCCGAACTGTCGCGCCGGTTCGGTTCCGAGATGCCCGGGGAACGCTACGGAGGCCGCCGGGCCGAACTCGGCCGCGTCATGGGCGCACGCAAGCTGGGGTACAACGTCACCGCGATCGCACCCGGAAAGTGCGCCTACCCGCGCCACAACCACCGCGTCAACGAGGAAATGTTCTTCGTGCTGGAAGGCACGGGCGAAGTCCGCATCGGTGACGGGACGTTCCCGGTTCGCGCCGGCGACGTCATCGCATGCACTCCGGGCGGCTCCGAAACCGCGCACCAGCTGCACAACACCGGCAGCACGGAGCTGAAGGTGCTCGCCGTCAGCACGACCGAATCGCCGGAAATCTGCGAATACCCCGATTCGGGCAAGTTCGGTGTGCTGGCATTCTTCGGCGCCGGCGCGGATGGCCGGCCCGAAATGTTCTCGCACGTCGGCCGCCCCGGGGAATCGCGCGATTACTGGGAAGGCGAGTAATCGAGGAAAACGCATGCAGATTCCCGTCATCAATCTCGCCGATCTTGAAATGCAGTCGGTCAACGCGGAACGCGCGCACACCGGCCCCAACGCCGGCCAATACGACATCCGCTGGGCCGAAATCGGCCGCCGCATCGGCGCACGCCAACTCGGCTACAACCTCACGGTGGTCGCGCCGGGCAAGCGCAACTGCCCGATGCACAGCCATCGCGCCGAAGAGGAAATGTTCTTCATCCTCGAAGGCACCGGCGAATTGCGTTACGGCGATGCGCGCCACCCGCTGCGAGCGGGCGACTTCATCGCCTGCCCCACCGGCGGTCCGGAAACCGCGCACCAGATCATCAATACCGGCGATACCGAGATGCGCTACCTGTCGCTCAGCACCATGGCGCCCATCGAAATCTGCGAATATCCGGATTCGGGGAAGTTCGGCGTGTTCGAAGACATGCCATGGGATGATGCGTGCGGGCGCGAGCCATTCCGGCACCTCGCCCGACGCGGGGATGCGCGCGATTATTGGGAGGGTGAGTAGTGTTTGAACGCGTATTGATCGCCAACCGCGGCGAAATTGCCTGCCGCGTGATCCGCACCTGCCGCCGCCTCGGCATCCACACCATCGCGGTGTATTCCGAAGCCGACAAGGATGCGCAGCACGTGCGCCTTGCCGACGAAGCCTGGCCAATCGGCGGCCCGCGCCCGGATGAATCGTACCTGCGCATCGACGCAATCCTCGACGCGGCGCGCAAGTCCGGCGCGCAGGCAATCCACCCCGGTTACGGTTTCCTGTCCGAAAATACCGGCTTCTCGCGCGCGTGCAAGGACGCCGGCATCGTGTTCATCGGTCCGGATCCGGAAAGCATCGAGGCGATGGGTTCCAAGGCCGCGGCCAAGCAGCTGATGCGCAAGCACGGCGTGCCGCTGGTGCCTGGTTACGACGGCGACAACCAGGACAGTGCGTTCCTTGCGGCGCAAGCGCACAAGATCGGCTACCCGTTGATCCTGAAACCCTCGGCGGGCGGCGGCGGCAAGGGCATGCAGATCGTGCGCAGCGACGCGGGATTCCTGGATGCACTGGCCACCGCGCAGCGGGTCGCGAAGGCATCGTTCGGCGATGCGTCGATGCTGCTGGAACGCTACATCGAGCATCCGCGCCACATCGAATTCCAGGTATTCGGCGATCGTCACGGCAACGTGATCCACGTCGGTGAGCGCGAATGTTCGGCGCAGCGGCGCTACCAGAAGGTGCTGGAGGAAACGCCCTCGCCGTTCCTCGACGCCAGGCGCCGCGCCGCGATGGGAGCGGCGGCCGTGGCCGCGGCGAAAGCCGTCAACTATGTCGGCGCCGGCACCGTGGAATTCATCGTCGGGCCGCAAGGCGATTTCCATTTCATGGAAATGAACACGCGCCTGCAGGTCGAACACCCCGTCACCGAAATGACCCACGGCATCGACCTCGTGGAATGGCAACTGCGTGTCGCCGACGGCGAACCGTTGCCGCTGACGCAGGACCAGGTGCGCTCGCATGGGCACGCGATCGAAGTGCGCCTGTACGCGGAAGACCCGGACCATGGTTTCCTGCCGGGTTCGGGCAAGCTGGTGCGACTGCAACTGCCGGCCGAATCGAAGCACGTGCGCCTCGATGGCGGCGTGGTCGAAGGCGACACCGTGACGATCTTCTACGACCCCATGATCGCCAAGCTGATCGTGTGGGACGTGGATCGGCCCTCGGCGCTGCAGCGCATGCGCGAAGCATTGGCTGCGTGTGAAATCGTCGGCCCGAAATCCAACGTCGCGTTCCTGGAACGGCTGGTACGGCACCCGAGCGTCATCGAACACCGCATCGACACCGGCTACCTCGATCGGCACCTCGACGAATTCATCGCGGGTGAAGCGCAACCGGCAACGTCCACCGTGTTTGCGGCCGCCGTCGCCGCATTGCAATTCGACGAACGGCACATCGCCATCGATGCCGCCGACCCGCACTCGCCGTGGAATACGGCTGACGCGTGGCGCATCGGCCACGCCGGCAAACGCATCGTCGCGCTCGCCGTGGGCGACCGGCGCCATGAAATCGAGGCGCACGGCCACGCGGGGAATTATCAATTGCGAACCGGCGACGCGAAGCTGGCCATCGGGAACGCGCGCTGGGACGGCGAAACCCTGGGTGCGCGTTTCGACGGCGAGGCGCGCCGCTTCGACGTACACGCAGATGCCTCGCGCGTGCTGCTGCACGATGCGGACGGAATCCGCTGGCGCTTCGAGCGCGTGCCCGCATTTGCATGGGAAGCCAGCGACGCTGCGTCCGGCAACCAGGTCATCGCGCCGATGCCGGGGCGCATCGTGCTGGTCAAGGCCAAGGCCGGCGACAAGGTGGAGGCCGGCCAGGAATTGCTGGTGATGGAAGCGATGAAGATGGAACTGGCCTTGAAGGCGCCCCGTGCGGGCACCATTGAAACCCTGCATGCCGCGCAAGGCGATTTCGTCGAGGCCGATGCGGTATTGGTGCATTTTTCGGGCGATCATCCGTGATCGCGGAAATCAAGAAGCGGTCATCCATGGCTGCACTACCCAACCGGCATTCTCCATGAACGCCATCCCCGAACATGTCCGCATCGTCGAAGTCGGGCCGCGCGATGGCCTGCAGAATGAAAAGACCATCGTGCCGGCCGCGATCAAGATCGAACTGATCGAACGCCTTGCCGATTGCGGACTGCAAACGATCGAAGCGACCAGTTTCGTCAGCCCGAAGTGGGTGCCGCAACTGGCGGATGCGACCGAGGTCTACCAGGGCATCCGCAAGCGCGAGGGCGTGCGCTACCCGGTGCTGGTGCCCAACCTGCAGGGCTACGATCGCGCTCGCGCCGTAGGCGCCGACGGCGTCGCGGTCTTTACCGCCGCTTCCGAAGCCTTCAATCGCAAGAACACCAACGCCACGATCGACGAGTCGATCGATCGTTTCGTGCCGGTGCTGCAGCGTGCACGCGAAGACGGCGTGCGCGTGCGCGGCTACCTCTCCACGGTGCTTGGCTGCCCGTTCCAGGGCGACGTGCCGCTGTCCGACGTGGTGCGCGTTTCGAAACGCCTGCACGAACTTGGCTGCGCGGAAATCTCGCTCGGCGACACCATCGGCGTCGGTACCCCGGACAAGGCGCGCGCGATGCTGCGGGCCGTTGCCGCGGAAGTTCCGATGGATGCACTGGCCGTGCACTTCCACAACACCTACGGTCATGCGCTGGAAAACATCACCGCCTGTCTGGAAGAAGGCGTGCGCATCGTGGACAGCTCGGTTTCCGGCGCCGGCGGCTGCCCTTACGCGCCGGGGGCCACCGGCAACGTCGCCAGCGAAGACGTGGTGTACATGCTGCACGGCATGGGCATCGAAACCGGCGTGGACCTGCCGCGACTGGTCGAGACCGGCCTGTGGCTCGGCCGGCAACTCGGCCATCGGAACGTCACCAGCCCGGCGCTGGCCCATCCGGGCTGAGCACGCGAATCGCCCGCGGCATGCCGCCCGACTTGCGCATCCGTCCCATCGAATCGCGCGACGACGCCGCGATCGCCGCGGTCATCCGCGCGGTGATGCCCGAATTCGGCGCCGATGGCCCGGGCTTCGCGATCCATGACGTCGAAGTGGATGCGATGCATGCGGCGTATTCGCAAGCGCGCAGCGCCTATTTCGTGGTCGAGCTCGACGGCGAAGTGAGGGGCGGCGGCGGCGTGGCACCGCTGGCAGACGGGGACGCCGACACCTGCGAGCTGCGCAAGATGTATTTCCTGCCGGCCTTGCGCGGCTCCGGCGCCGGCACGACGCTGATGCAGCGTTGCCTCGATGCCGCGCGCGGTTTCGGATTCCGCCGTTGCTACCTCGAAACCCTCACCGGCATGGATGCCGCGCAGGCGTTGTATCGCAAGCACGGTTTCACGCCTTTGTGCGCACCGATGGGCAGCACCGGCCACCACGGCTGCGATCGCTGGTTCATCCGCGCCCTCTGATGCATGCCCTTGCGCGATTCGACGAAGAGCGAAAGGTGTTGGACACGGACAGGACCGATAAACGCGACAGCGCACGGAAAGTCCCAACGTGGATCCATGCGTATTCCGGCTCCTGATCCGCCTTGATCCGCTCTTGTCCGTGTCAAAAATGCTCTTGCCGTACATTACAATGGGGGTTTCACGAATCGGCGGAGCCTTCGCATGCAACTCGATCAGGTCAAGGCGGTCATCACCGGCGGCGCTTCCGGACTCGGCCACGCGGTGGCGCGGCATTTCGTCGCCCACGGCGGCAAGGTCGCGCTGTTCGACGTCAACGAAGAAAAGGGCCACGCCGCCGCGAAGGAACTGGGCGCAGTCGCGCGCTTCTTCAAGACCGACGTGACCAGCGAGGATGGCGTCGTCGCCAACGTCGCCGCCGCACGCGAGGCGATGGGCGGCTTGAACGTCGTCATCAACTGCGCGGGCATCCTCGGCGCGGGCCGCGTGCTGGGCAAGGAAGGGCCGATGAAGCTTGCCAACTTCCAGGCCACCGTGATGGTGAACCTGGTCGGCAGCTTCAACGTCGCCAAGGCCGGCGCCTCGCTGATGCAGGCCAACGAACCCGGCGAAGACGGCGAACGCGGCGTGATCGTCAACACCGCGTCGGTGGCCGCGTACGAAGGCCAGATCGGGCAGGCCGCCTATTCCGCGTCGAAGGGCGGCGTGGTTGGCATGACCTTGCCGATGGCGCGCGAGCTTGCACGCTTCGGCATCCGCGTGATGACGATCGCGCCCGGCATCTTCTGGACGCCGATGGTGGATGGCATGTCCGCGGAAGTGCAGCAATCGCTGTCCGCGTCGATTCCCTTCCCTGCCCGCCTCGGCAAGCCTGAAGAATTCGCGCAGGCGGTGGCCTTCGTCCTGGGCAACCGCTATCTCAACGGCGAGACCATCCGCCTCGATGGCGCCACAAGGCTGGCGCCGAAATGAAGGCTTCCGACGTCAAGAAAGGCAACGTGGTCGAACACGAAGGCGCCGTGTACCAGGTGCGCGACATCCAGCGCAGCGCGCCCACTGCGCGCGGCGGCAATGTCACCTTCCGCTTCACGCTGTATTCGATTCCCGGCGGGCGCAAGTTCGACCTCAGCCTGCGCGCGGACGACGACCTGAAGGAAATGGAACTGACCCGCCACGCCGCGAATTATTCCTACAGGGACGGCGATGCGTTCGTGTTCCTCGACGCCGAAGATTACACGCCCTACCTGCTCGATCCGGACATTGTGGGCGACAGCGCGGCGTACATCGTCGAGGGCGTGGAAGGCTACTACGTGCAATTGATCGACGACGCACCGGTCGCGTTGCAGGTGCCGACCAGTGTCGCGATGACCATCGTCGATACCGCTCCGGAATTGAAAGGCGCGTCGGCCACCAAGCGCACCAAACCCGCCAAGCTGGAATCGGGCATCGAAATCCAGGTGCCGGAATACATCACCACCGGCGAACGCGTTTGGGTGAACACGCTCACCGGGGAATTCGCCGGGCGCGCCTAGCCACCCGCCGGTGCTTGCGGCGCCGGTTGCGACGGCCGAAACTCTCGCAGGCCGAAGCCGGCAAGTCGCCGGCGAGTGTCGTGGACGACGATGGCGAACAGGATTTCGTTCTTGTCCGAATTGGGGCGCCGCAACGTGCCGCGCGCGGCGTTGCTGTACGCAGGTGCGGTGTGGGCCCTTTCGCAGGGCCTCTCGCAGTTGACCCCGGCGCTGGGCCTGCCGGATGCCGCGACGCGCTGGTTCCTGATCGCGACGGCGATCGGTTTTCCGTTCTGGGTCGCCTTCGCCTGGTACTACGAGTTCACGCCGGATGGCATCAAGCGCGAATCGGAAGCCGCACCGGACGAATCGATCGTGCATTCGACCGGGCGCAAGCTGGATTTCGCGATCATCGGCGTACTGGCCATCGCGGTGGTGCTGCTGGCGTCCGGCTATTTCGTCCGCAAGGCGGCGCACGCGGCAACCGGAGCGCAGGCTGTCGCGGAACAGGACGCGGTTTTCAACCCGCCCATCGACACGCTGGTGGTGCTGCCGTTCGACAATCTCGGCAACGATCCCGCACAACGCTATTTCAGCGACGGCATCACCGAGGAACTGACCGGCGCGCTGGCCCAGGGCACCGGCTTGCGCGTGATCGCGTGGGATACCGCGTCCCGGTATCGCGACAGCCGCGTTGCGCCCGATGCCATCGGCAAGATGCTGAACGTCGCGAACCTGTTGCACGGCAGCATCGAACGCCAGGACGGCGTGGTTCGCGTGATGGCGGAACTGGTGGATACCCGTACGGGCACGCAGTTGTGGGCCGCGCACTACGACGATTCGTTCGCCAACCTCTTCCAGGTGCAGGACCGTATCACCGCGGCGATCGCGAATGCGCTGAAAGTGAGATTCGCGGGTTCCGGGCAGGTGCATCACGTCGATCCGCAGGCGCACGACCTGGTGCTGAAGGCGCGCGCGCTGATGGGGGCGGCCAGCGCCGCCGCGCCGCTCGAACAGGCGCGTCGCCTGCTCGAACAGGCCATCGCGCGGGATCCTGACTATGCCGATGCGCATGCCCTGCTCGCGGGTACGCTGCTCGGGCTCACCCAATACTCCACGCTGCCGCTCAAGGACGCGCTGCCGGGCCTGCGGGACGAAGCGAACCATGCGCTGGCGCTGGATCCGCGCAACGTGGAGGCGCTGGTGGCGCTCGGCAATGCCGACCTGGACAGCGGGCATGCCGCGCGCGCCAAATCCGAATACGAAAGGGCCCTGGAAATCAATCCCAGCAGCGCCAGTGCGCATCTTAACTACGGCACGATGCTGCCGTTGAAACAGGCGGTGGCGCAGGAACTGGCAGCGGTGATGCTCGATCCCGACAATCCCACCGCGCAAAGCAACCTGCTGGTTTCCTATTTCGACCTCGGCGAGTACCAGCTTGCGCTGACGCCGGATCTGGCGGAGGTGAAGCTGGCCCCGCACGAGGCCGACAGCGCGCTCACGCTCGCACAGAACTACGCGCTGCTGCATCGGGACGCGGATGCGGTCAAGGCGTTCGACCTGGTCCGGCCCGATACCGGACTGGGCAAGGCACTCGTGGACGCCGGGCGGCTCACCTACCAATCCGTGCTCGACCCGAAACTGCATGCGCAGGCGCTGGCCGCGGTGGACGCGCTGCGCCGGCGCCCCGACCTCGATCCGGAATCGGAGGGAGACATCATGCAGCTCCTGCTCGCGCTGGGGCAGAACAACACGGTGCTGGCCATGTTGCCGCAAAGTTGCGCAAGCTCGCCGTTCGGATGCACCGACCTCAGCATCAATCCGCTCTGGCTGCCGCTGCGCGGCGCACCGGAATTCGCGGAACTGGTGAAGAAATACGACACCGTGTCGAAGCCGGCGACGTCATCGTCGACCGCGGCGCCTGCTTCCTCCGTATCGCTGCAGTAAGACGCGGCGCACGCGCATTCACGATCGCCGGGCCGGCATCCGGCAACGTGCCAGCCACTTGCGCGCCATCCTGCGAACCGAGGCGTCGGCGGTTTCCTCCGCGGCGACTTCCGCGATCGAACGCCACGCCAGCGCGTGGGATTCTTCGCTGACCACG
>JAFEEJ010000099.1 GCA_018241145.1 Pseudomonadota bacterium
GCAGGGGCGCCGCGGATCGTGCGCAAATGAGCACAAAGTCCGCAATGAACCGCCCCGACTTTTCCGGAGGCTCCAACCTTTAAGAGGATTGGGGCATGAACACAGAGAAGCGATACTCACCCGCGGGACGGACGCGGGCGGTGCAGATGGTGCTGGATCACCAGGCCGAGTACGGTTCGCAATTGGCAGCGATTGCATCGATCGCGACGAAGTTCGGTTGCACGCTGAGACGTTGCGGCGATGGGTGCGGCAGGCCGAGCGTGACCGGAGCTCGACCGCCGGTTCAAGCCATGAAGGCGTTCATCGAAGAGAACAAGGGGACGTACGGGGTCGAGCCGATCTGCAAGGCACAGCCGATCGCTCCGTCGACGTACTACAACACGCGTTGCGGCAGCGGGATCCGGCCAAGGCGCCGCCGCGGTGCAACGCGATGCCGTGCTGAGTGAGGCGATCCGGCGCGTGTGGGAAGAGAACTTCCGGGTGTACGGGGTACGCAAGGTCTGGCGGCAGCTTGCGAGTGAAGGCGCGCCGGCAGTGCGCTGCACGGGGCACGGTTGACGAAGGGCATGGGGCTCAAGGGCGTCGGGTGTGGCAGATCGATCCGCACCACGATCAACAACAAGGCGGTGCCTTGCTCTTTGGGGCTGGTGAGCCGGCAGTTCCATGTCCACCAGCCGAACGCGCTGTGGGTATCCAATTTCACGTACGTGTCGACGTGGCAAAGCTGGGTGTACGTGGCCTTCGTCATCGACGTGTTCTCGCGCCGCATCGTTGGCTGAAGGCATCCAGTTCCGCCCGGACCGACTTCGTGCTGGATGCGCTGGAGCCGGCGCTGTATGCACGCCGCCGCGAGCGTGCCGACCCGGCGCTTCAGCGCCGCGCTACGCCGACACCTGACCATCGGCCGGGCGGCTCAACGGCGGCGCCGTAGGCGGTTGCATTTCGCCGTGTTCGCGTCGATGCCGATTGCGGTTGCCCCACGCATGCGGTTGCAGCGGATGCGCGCCGAGATCACGAGCAGGCACACGTTCGACCCGTTCGCGCCCTGGCGTCGGCGGGATCGCCCGGCGTCGGTGGTTTGTGGCGGTGTTGCTGAAGCAAAGCCGCGGATCTGCATCGTTGTTGATGCATGTCAAACCTTGCGGAGTGCCCATCCATATAAAGAAACGATGCAACGCCGAATCGGCCGTTGCCGGTCGAATCGAATCCCGACAGTTGTTGGTTATGGAGGTGTCCCGATGCGATTGCAGGAGCTCATGAGCACAAATGTCGCCACGATCGGTCCGGACGAGACCGCCGACGCCGCGTGGGCGCAGATGCGGCGCAGACGCATCCGCCATCTGGTCGTGACGGACGGCGCGCGCATGGTGGGCGTGCTCTCCGAGCGGGACGTGGGTGGCCGCGGCGGGGCCGCATTGCGCCGGGGTCGCAGCGTCCGCGAGCTGATGACCGCATCGCCTGCGAGTGCCACGCCAACCACGACCCTGCGGCAAGCCGCCAATCTGATGCGTGGACGTCTGATCGGTTCCATCCCGGTGATCGAGGATGGTCGCGTAGTGGGCATCGTCACCGCCACCGACGTGCTCGATGAACTCGGACGGGGCTCCATCCGCCCGGTCGTTCGCGCACAGCGGCAATCGATGCGTATGCCGCCCGCAAGTGCGCGGCGCGCCTCGGCAAAGCAGCGGGTCAAACGCGCGGCAAGGCAGGCGAAATCGCCGGCCGGCTCGCGTTCCGGCAGTGACACCAGCGAACCTCCGCCGGACGCCATTGCCGGACGCAATACGGCCACGCCGGGTCGTGCGCGAGTCCGCCAGGTCGATGGCACCGCGCGCGCGTCGCTGGTTGCCACGACGTCACGTGCGACCAAGCGGGCAGGCCTGGGCAGGGCGCCGGCGGAAATTCCGGTGTTCATCCGTGCGGCAGAGCCGGGGGTCGACGCGGACGGCAAGGCGTACCTGCGGCGCAAGCTTGGCCGCCGGCTCGGCAAATTCGCGCCGGACGTGCAACGGGTGAGCGTCCGGCTGGATGACATCAACGGGCCGCGTGGCGGTGTCGACTGGCAATGCCGGATCAAGGTGACCCTGCGCGGCCTGCCCAGCGTGATGGTGGAGTCTCTGGAGCCATCCATGCAGGCCGCGAGGGACCGCGCGCTCGCGATGGTGGGCAATACGGTGCAACGCACCCTGGAGCACCGCCGCGTTGTCTTGCGCAGACCCAGTCGCGACAGGCGCGCGCCGGCCGTCAGGTGATCCATGGCAATCGGAACGCGCCGGTGGCATGCGTGGGCGTCGTGGGTCAACCCGGGTCCGACGCCGGCCCTTCGCCCGGCCCGGGCCTGCGAGTCGTTGTACCCGGAACCGTCGAGCGGATGGAGGCAAACGGAAAAGCCAATGGATAAACCCTCCCACGCCACACCGCAACCCGTGCTTTCCGTATTCGATGCAATCACCATCATGGTGGGCTTGGTGGTGGGTATCGGCATTTTCCGCACGCCCTCGCTGGTTGCCAACAACGTCACGTCGGAGTGGATGTTTCTATTGGTCTGGGTGATTGGAGGGGCGGTCACACTTGTCGGAGCCCTGTGCTATGCAGAACTCGCCTCTGCCCATCCCAACGCAGGCGGCGAGTACCACTTCCTCTCGCGCGCCTACGGCAAGCGCGTGGCGATGATGTTCGGCTGGGCGCGCTGCACGGTCATCCAATCCGGTGCGATCGCGGCTGTCGCCTTTGTGTTTGGTGACTACGCCAACCAGTTGCTGACGTTGGGACCACACGGGCCGGCGATCTACGCCGTGCTGGCGGTGCTGTTGATCGGCACGATAAACGTGATTGGCACGGTTCAAAGCACGTGGTTGCAAATTTCAGTGACCGCCATCGAGATCGGCGCCATCCTCGCCATCATTGCGTTCGGCTTCCTGGGAACCCCGGCGGTAAAGGCGCCAGCTCCAAGTATCGCGCCGGAGACCGCGGCGCTGGGCATTGCCATGGTGTTTGTGTTGTTGACCTATGGCGGTTGGAACGAAACCGCCTATCTCGGCGGTGAGCTCCGGGACCCGCAACGCAACATGGTCCGGGTCCTGATGCTGGGCACCGGCATTCTGGTATTGCTGTATCTACTCGTCAATTTCGCGCTGCTGTCCGTGTTGGGTTTGGATGGCCTGCGTGCCTCCGATGCTGTCGCTGCCGACATGATGCGTCAGGTAGCTGGTCCTTCGGGCAGCACGATTGTCACGATCGCCATTGTCGTTGCCGCCGTCTCCACCCTGAACGCCACGGCGTTGACAGGCGCGCGCGTGTTCTATTCGATGTCCCACGACCTTCGTGTTGGCGGACGCTGGATGGGGGCATGGAATGGCCGGGGCAAGACTCCGGCCAACGCGCAGATCGTCCAATGCGGCTGGGCTCTGGTGTTGATTGCCTTTGGTGCCGGCCACGCAGATGGCTTCGCGGCAATGGTCAATTACACCGCACCTGTGTTCTGGGGCTTCATGTTGCTGGTGGCGCTGGCGTTGTTCGTATTGCGCTGGCGCTTCCCCGGCCAGGCCAGACCCTACCGGGTTCCCCTCTATCCGCTGACTCCCATCCTCTTTGCCGTGTTCTGCAGCTACATGCTGTATTCGGGTGTGATGTATGCCGGTCGGGCCGGTTGGATCGGGCTGGCCGTACTGGCTGCCGGTTTGCCGGTACTCATGTTGCACAAGGCCGACCATCGCGCACCTTCCACGTAGTCGTCGTTCCCCTAACCGGCTCTCCTGATGAGGACATTCATGATGCCATCGAACCGCCCCCGCTTTTTTCACCAACTCATGGTCGCTGCGGCGCTCGCGCTGAGCCTGGGTGCAGCCCATGCACAAGACGGCCAGAACCCCCAAGGCAATACCGACACAGGTACTTCAACGTACGAACCCACGGTAGGCCAGTCCGGCAAGGACGTTGTCTGGGTCCCGACCTCCCAATCGCTGGTGGATCAGATGTTGCGTATGGCCGCGATTACTCCGAAAGACTATCTGGTGGATCTTGGTTCCGGTGATGGCCGCA
>JAFEEJ010000009.1 GCA_018241145.1 Pseudomonadota bacterium
CACGGCCGCGGAACTTGGTACCCGCGCGCATGGCGTTGAATTCAATCGCGACATGGTGAAGCTGTCACGTCAGGCAGCGCGGCAGGCAGGCGTTGCCGACCTGGCGACGTTCACCGAGGGAGATATTTTCAAGACGGATTTTTCCGATGCCACCGTTGTCACGTTGTTCCTGCTCCCGGAACTCAACCTGCGTTTGCGACCCATCCTCCTGGACATGAAACCCGGCACGCGTGTGGTGTCGAACTCGTTCGACATGGGCGACTGGGAGGCTGATGATTCGGTCGATGCGGGCCAGGATTGCAAATCCTACTGCCGTGCCTACAAGTGGATCGTTCCGGCCAAGGTGGAGGGTACGTGGAAATTGGACGACACGACGTCCCTGACTCTCGATCAGACCTTCCAGAAACTGACCGGGTATCTGGTGATGGATGGACAGCGGCATGCCATCCGTGATGCGGTCATGCAAGGTGCCCTCATCGCCTTCTCCGCCAATGGCAGGCAGTACAAGGGCGAAATGGTTGCAGGGCGAATGACTGTTCACGATGGCAACGGAAACACCTGGACCGCCACGCGCAAGTCATGACGAACGTGTTGCTTTCCGGGACGAACTCGCGATGGTGGGCAATACGGTGCAACGCGCCCTGGAGCACCGCCGCGTGATTTTGCGCAAACCCGGCGGCAGGCACGCGCCGGCGATCGGATGATCAATGTCAACGGGAGAAACCAAAATGTCTCTGCGATGGTATCGGCGGCCACGTCTGGTCGTCCTCAAACCCAACAGCCCGGTACTCGATGCCGCGCGTGCAATCGAGCAGAACCGGATCGGCGCGGTGGTGGTGCAGGACAAGGGCCGCGTCGTCGGCATCGTGACCGATCGCGATCTCGCGGTGCGTGCTCTCGGCCGCGCGCGCGATGCTGCCACCACCCCGATTGCGGACGTGATGACGCCATCCCCGGCGACACTGACGCCCAGGGATGGCGTGGTCGATGCGATCCGCGTGATGCAGGAAAGGAATATCCGGCGCATTCCGCTGGTCCGCGGGGAGCGGGTGGTCGGGATGGTCACGCTGGATGACCTGCTGCTGGACGAAGCGGCACCGTTGCAAGAACTGGCGGCGATCGTGCAGGCGCAGATCGCAGAGGGCGGTCCGGTCGCCACGGCCCGCACGCCCGCGCGCCGACGGAGCCTTGCGCGCGCCGAGGCGACGCTGGCGCGACTGCTCACCGAGGTGGGTAATGAAGCCGGCCTGGATCCCGAACAGTCGCGCATCGCACTCGATGTATTGCTGACCTCACTGGTTCGGCGGCTGATCCCGCAGGAGGCGAAGGATTTCATCGCGCAGCTTCCATCACTGCTGCAGCCCGCGCTCCTGGCGCTGCCACCGGGACCCGACAAGGCGATCACCGACGACTCGGTCGTGGCCGAGTTTCGCGCGCGGCTGGGCATGGATGTCCAGGAGGCCACGCACACTCTGGCCGCAGTTGCCGGAATCATTGCCGGGGGCATCAGCGAGGGCCAGGCCGACGATGTGCGCGGCCAGTTGCCGGCAGGATTGCGTGACGTGTTCCGATCCACCGAATCGGTGCCGCTCTTCATTTGAAACGTACGGCCCTCAGGTACGCCTGACCTCCACCTTGGCCTTGGCGATGCGCGAGCAGATGACATGACCACACTGACAGCAGAGCAAATCAGCCATCTCACCGGGCTCATGGATGAGCGCTTCGACCTCGAAATGGATGGAATCCGCGCTGTCGCCGCGCGGCTGCGGGATGAGCGCAGGCAGGAGAATCTTGCCGGTCATCCGGCCGACCAACTCGATCAGGCCCTGGCCAATATCGCTCGTGCAGCAGACTACGCGGTCGTCAGGCAGGACATCGAGGATGTGCGCGACATCGTCGCCGCGCGCAAGCGGCTGGCTGCAGGGCGATACGGTGTCTGCATCGACTGCGGCGAGGCGATCGCCTACGCGCGCCTGCTGGTCTACCCCACGGCCAAGCGCTGCATCGAATGCCAGCGCGAGCATGAACGACACCAGGCCGTTCGCGAAGGCCGCCGAGCGTCCTAGCGCCGTTTCGTGAGACCGACAAACGCGGCTCTGTTGACGACGAGGTTCGTGGGCGTTCCTGCCTGGAAAGGCTACGAACCTGGTGGAATTCGAATCTCTCCGGGCGCGCCAATGAAAGGCAACAACGCCAGTGGGCAAAGCACTCGCTGGCGTTGTTGTTTCCGGCGCCAGCACCGCGTCTTTGCCATGTTCTGAGCGAAACATCGGTTGACAGGACCCGAAGCGGGATAGTAGTTTTGCATCCATGTCGCAGCGCAGCATCTACCGAAGCATCGCCGAATTGAACCGGTCCAAGGCCGGTTCCGGCGTGTCGTGCGCGCGCGTCAGCAACGCCATCGCCCTCATTGCCGTGATCATTATTACCAGCGGAGGTGCGGGCTGAGGGCGTGTGCACAGGTAGCTGGAATATAAAACC